>CAZHAH010000086.1:0-23118 GCA_964530095.1 uncultured Desulfobacteraceae bacterium
CCGGTGATACCTCATCCAAAATTATTTTTCATGCACGCTTGCCGAAAGGTCACCAAAAATTGGACCGGACCTTCGGTTGGGGCATCTTGCCAGATTCTAAACATATCATTTTGTATAATTGCATTGTGATATCAAATTGTCCACCGCTAAGAAAAATGAAATTATTGGTCTATCCCCACTAATACGCCGAGAATAGACAATGGATGTTGGCGTTGTATATAGGATGTGATCATTAGAAAAGTTAACACATCCTTAAATTTGTTACCTTTGGACAGCTGCTCCCCAGTAATTAAAGCTTACCGGTTTCCATCCAGGGATGTACATTGTCTCAATGTTAGAAATTTTAAATCCTCCTTGCTCTATGAGATCTGGTATTGGTCTGTTTAAATTACATCCTCCTCCCATTCGCTTCCAGATTGGATTCACAACGCTTTGCCATTTACGAACACCTTCATCTGGAGCAAGTCCATGTTCGCAAAAAATCAATTCCCCACTCGGGATTAAAACTCGGCTCATCTCCCTCAGCGCTTGAACTGCATCCGGGATTGTGCATAAAGTGTATGTAACCAAAACCGTATTAACACTATTTGTTTCCAACGGAATCTCTTCACCAGACAACCCTATGAATTCAACTTCAAAAGGAAGGTCGATCATTCGCCTTTCAGCCATCTTTCGCATTTGGGGAGATGGGTCTAAGCCCCACACGTAGTCAACATTTGAAGAATCATAATGTGGTAAATTCAAGCCTGAACCAATACCAATTTCTAGAACACGACCCTTCGCTAACGGTACAACTTTTTTACGTTGATATGTAACTGGCTTTTTGCTGCAAATAAAATCGGTCATCTTCGGCAAGATGTATCTTTCATATAATCCCACATTTCCTCCTTAACGACAGTTCACACATCGAAGTCCTGGTGAAATTGGTAAAAATGGTAAAAATGAACATTGAGAGTGTCCCGCTAAAAACGAGCTTCCAAATACTGTTAGTTTGCCAATATCACCGGATTACGCCCCAACCTTTGTGCTACAGGAATCATGTTTTGCGGCGGCAATCCAAGTGAATTATGACCATTTTCACATCGAATGAAATCGACTCTATGCGGAATGCTCCTGGAAGAACTTTCCCAGAGTCTCCAGAGAGATCAGCGGCTGAACGTCAATTCTTGAAAAATCAACGACAGGAGCGAGGAACTCAAATAGCTCATCACCTGATTCTAGATCGAAGATAAAGATCCCACCGCGTTTGCTAGTGAAGATTCCGGAGAAAATAAGCTTTCCGGATGATTGCCATTCTTGTGATACCTCAGCAAAGATCTTTCGGGTTTTTTCTATATCGGCAGATGATGTTATGGTTTCAGAAACCTCGATACTAACATGAATATTCATTTTCTCCTCCTTCTTTTTAATGCTTTTCTTTGATTCATTAATGAATACTGCTCGTTATTTTCCAGAACAGCTACCCCATTCCATATGTTGTCCTTTATCTTACCGGACATTAGTTCTTTTTTCCTTCGATAATAGAAAACATCGATGCTGTAGGAATTATTCTTGATAATTCCAGTCCCGCATCCTGGAAAAGCGTTCTGAACTCTTGTTCGGTACGCTCCCTTCCTCCCTTGTTAAGCAAAAGCATTTGTAAATCGATAAATTTATTCACATCTCGCGTATTTCCGGATTTGATCACAGCATCCACGATCAGAATTTTACCATTGTTAGCCATAGCACTTCGACAATTGGAAAGTATTTTGACGGCCAAAGCATTGTTCCAGTCATGAATAACTTGCTGCATAATATATAAGTCACCTCCTTTAGGCACAGCTTCAAAAAAATCCCCGCCCACTATTTCGCAGCGAGATGCGATGTCGTCGTCTATTTCAGCGGCGTTTTCAACGACATCCGGCATGTCAAAAAGAACACCATTTATATTGGGATGCTTTCTTAAAATGTGTGCTACAAGAGAGCCCTGTCCACCGCCAATATCAACCACTTTTCGAAATTTGGAGAATGGATAACTGGCGGCGATAACAGGACAATTCATGTTTGAGACCCGCGTCATCCAATTATTGAAAATTTCCGCCTTATCCTTATGCTCCCCAAGGTATTCGAAAAAATTCTTCTTGAAAATATTTTCAAACGCTGCCTCTCCCGTTTTTATCGAGTGCATGATATTGCCCCACGGCTCACGCCAAATGGGATCCCCGGCCAACAGAGCCAACGGGCGGACGGACATGGGATGGTTTTCTTGCAATGTTTCCGCTGACGGTGTCAATTCGAACACCCGGTCTGAAATTTCCTTAAAAATCCCCACACTGGCAAGTGTCCTCATCAAGCGGTAAATCGCGTCAGGATTGCTCTCGGTTTCTTTAGCAAGATCGTGGGTGCTTTTCGGTCGACTTTCAAGCAGATCGGCAAGGCCCAGTTTAGCGGCCGCATAAACAATCTGGGTGCTCCAGGCCCCAGCCGCTAATGTGAGAATCTGTACAAAGGGAGGCGCAAGACGATTGGCAAAATTAAGAATGCCTGTCTGGAGAGACTGCACCAGATTAAATAGAAAAACCGGCGGAATCGGTTGCGATTTTTCTTCTTTCATTTATACTCCTTTCAAATATGTGTCGCTCCTTTACCAAAATGTTTATGCCACATTGTGGCATTGTAATGATAAAAATATATATTTGAAAGTTAAAGGTCAATAAGATTTTATTATCCAAAGAAAGGGATGGAAACCGGCGCACTAAACTGCGGAGTTTTCTGGCTAAGACGATCATTTGCGAGATTGAATTTGAGGGGAATGTATGTTTTATTGAGGTGAATAGAATTATTTACACATGATGAAAATGGGAAAACTGGTAAAAAAACCGAAGATTTTCGATAAATGGCCGCAAAAGTATGACCGCTGGTTTGAAACGCCGATCGGAAAACTTGTTGAACAATTCGAAAGAGAACTTATCATCCAAATGTTAAGCCCAAAGCGGGGAGAATGTATTCTCGACGCCGGATGCGGTACCGGAATTTTCACCCGCTATCTGCTTACAGAAGGCTCCTTCGTTGTGGGACTCGAACTCTCTTTCTCCATGCTGTTGAAGGCCGGTAATAAATTAGAGGGAAATCAATTCAATATGATGCAGGGCGACATGCAGTATCTCCCCTTTGCAGATAACGAATTCGACAAAACGATTTCGGTGTCCGCCATCGAATTCCTCGATGATCCCCATAACGCAATCGACGAGTTATTCCGCGTAACCAGGCCCGGAGGATGTATTGTAGTGACCACGCTGAACCGCCTCAGCCCCTGGGCCACCCGCAGGGAGGCTGCCGCAAAAGAAGGACATCCTATATTTAAACACGTATTTCACCGGTCCCCGGATGAAATGCGCAAGATCTCACCCACGAAACCTATAATAAAATCGGCCATTCATTTTCAAAAAGATGACGAACCCGTTCAAGCCCGAAAAATAGAGAAGCAGGGCCAGGCAAATGACCTGAACACGGGCGCTTTTCTGGCAGCCCGCTGGGAAAAACCCTCCTAAGACAGGACAGCAAAGGATTTAAAGGGGCGGCTTTGGCAGGGACCGCCCCTTTAAACGGAAGGATGCAGGAATTGGAGGTGCCTTAAAATTAAGGATCCGGAAGGCGTTCCTGCATTTGGAGAAGCATAAAAAAAATACCATAACAATCAAGCCTATTTATTTACCCATAAAATGCCCATATAATGTGGAGATTATTGGAAAAATGATAGGTGCGACTGCAAATTTATCTTGCTGTTTTTTATACCTATTTTCCTCCGTATATTTTCCCTGTGACGCTCAATTGTTTTATACGAAAGATTCAGCAGATCAGCGATTTCTTTTGTCGTTTTGCCTTGCTTCACCAGATCTGCCACTTTTATTTCGGCCGGCGAAAGATTCATATATTTCGCGGACAGTCTGTGAGTAAACGGTGAAATAATATCGTTTAAGCATGTTTCCAATAGCTCTATGTTGGCTGTTTGGGTACCATTAAATTGACCATTTTTCAGTTTTTCTATGTAGGGAACCACCAGTTTTTTCACATTTGAAAGCACTTGTTCCTGCAGCGTTAGCTTATCCTCCTCTCTTTTTTTCAGCAAAACGGTCAAGGCCGTATTTATCTCTTCAAGATTGTCTGTTTTGGCCTTCAATTTTAAATTTGCTTTTGACAGTTGAGCGGTACGCTCCGCGACCTTTTGTTCCAATTCAGCATGCGCTTTTCGCATTGCATCCGCCATTCGCATGTGCTCGGTGATATCTCTGGTAACCTCTGAGAAACCTTTTACTTCTCCATCCTGGACAATTGGAAAGAATGAAATCTCAAAATGACGTTTGTCACCATTGCCGAAATCATGGCTATATTCAGCCCGGAACTTTACACCGCTCAATACTCGCTGATGTAACTCATCCCAATACGCAACAGCCTTGGGATCTTCCAAATATTTATGCGGTTGTATGCCGGGTTTCATATCCAGATCCAGAGACTGTTTTATGATTTTCGCGTAAGCCGAGTTGAAGACCTGGGGAACTCCTCGACTGTCGCTGATCATGATACAGTCTTCCGTGTTTTCGAATAACGAGACCAGTTGAGCATGGGATTGTTGATAACGTTCCTCACTCTCTCGCTTAAGCTCCTCATCGGCTTGCACCCGCTCAAGTGACTCTTTCTCCAACTCCCTCACCCTATGTTCCAATCCTTCGTGGGTCGTTTGTTAATCAAGGAAAAATCCTCCAAATCAAAAAACCTTATAAACTTAGGCGGTTAGCCCTCACAAACCCTTCAGTTTTTAAAACAATCGCACGAAATAGGGAATGCGCTCGCTGCTGCGGATCATAGTCATACACGCGCATAACACTTGGGAAAGGTGGACACAACTCGGGAAAATACTAGGTTTTCAAGAAAAAATTACTAGGAAATATAGGATGACGCATTATAGGCTGTAACGACGCCTTGTTTAATCGCGAACTGGATCAATTCGGCATTGGTATTGAGCTTAAGCTCTGACATGACACGATATTTGTGAAATTCCACGGTTCGCGGGGAAATATTCATAATGGCGGCCGTCTCTTTGGCCGAGTATCCCTCAGCAAGGAGCTGCAGGACCTGGGTTTGCCGTGCCGTCAGTTTTGTTTTTAAACCTTTTTCAACATGATTCCCATTTTTGTAGGTTTCAATGAGTTTGCCTGCAATCATAGGAGTTATGTAAGTTCGCCCTTGGACGGCTTCGTGAATCGCATTGACCAGTTCAATGGAAGCCGAGTGTTTTAGGATATAACCGGAGGCGCCCGCTTCAAATGCACGGGCAGCATATGTGACCTCAGGATGCATAGTTAAAAATATGACTTTAATTTCCGCATTCGTTTTTCTGATCTCACGCACGGCCTCGATACCGTTGAGCAGTGGCATTGAAATATCGACAATGATAACATCGGGGCGAAGTCGATCCGTTTCAACCATCAGGTCACGGCCGTTCTCCACGCTGCCCACCAATTCAAATTCGGATTCCAGAAGACTCTTCAGGCCCTCGAGTACGATTTTATGATCGTCTGCCAATAGCACGCGTGTTTTATTTGTCATTTGAATTAAACCTTCAATCCTGAACCTTGGATCGTTCTCTTTTTGTTCTTAACAGGCGCTTTTACTAAAATATGTGTTCCTGCGCCCGGCTTGGATCCGATGTTGATATTTCCGCCTATAAAACGGATGCGCTCATCCATGCTGGCCAGACCCAATCCCGGTTTCTTGTCCATTTCATTTAAATCAAATCCTTGACCGTTATCTTCGATTGCAAGGCAGATCTCATTTTTCTGGCACGTTAAATATATATTGATCTCGGTCGCACCGGCGTGCTTGGTAATATTTCTTATTCCTTCTTGCAGGATTCGGTAAAGGCATAGGGACACATCTTTGGATAGATCCGGCGGAATGCTTCCAGCCTCATAGTTTATCACAATACCTTCTCTTTTGATAATGGCTTCAGATTCAGATTTGATGGCATCAGACAATCCTAGATCTTCTAAAATCGAGGGATGCAGCCGGCGCGAAATGGCATGGATATCCGAAGAAAGATTCACCAGCTCGGCCTGCATCCGCCTGAAGCTGTCAAAGAGCCAATCCGATTTCGTATTTAATCGTCGCTCAATTTTGCCGGCATCCATCGAAAGGACCGCAAGCCTCTGGCTAATGTCATCGTGCAGTTCTCGGGCCAGTCGTTGACGTTCTTCCTCCTGGGCGGTTATCAGTTTGTTTGTGAGTCGGCGCAATTCCTGTTGATTCTTTTTAAGCGTCTGCTCGGCTTTCCTCTTTTCCGTAATATCCAGAATTATACCTTCATAGTAAGCCGTGTCATCTCCGGCATGGTGAATGACACGGGCGGATATGGTCACCCATACTTTGCTTCCATCCTTTCGGTACATTTGGGTTTCGAACCCCGACAACCGGCCTTTTTTGTCGAGCAGGCGCATAACTCTGCGGAAATCTTTGGGATTGACATAAAATTGTTTCGCAACGCTGCTGTTAGATGACAAGAACTCAGACGGGCAATCATATCCCATAATCTTAACGAAAGACGGATTTGCAGCAATAAAACGGCCGTCCCGTTGGCACTGATAGATCCCCTCAACCGCATTTTCAAAAATACCGCGATATTTCTGTTCCGCCTTGCGCAGACGATCTTCCGCTAATCTACGCTGGCTGACATCTCGACAGTTTAGGACAATGCCGGATACCGCTTGATCATCCAGAAGATTGTTGCCCATGACCTCAAGTGTGCGCCATGAGCCCTCTTTATGTCGGAAACGAATTTCTAGGGCTCCGATGATGCCCGGATCCCGGCCCATTTCCTGGAGAAATCTCATAAAATTCGGCAAATCGGCGGGTTGGACAAATCTTGAGAATTTTTTATTGAACAACTCTTCCGATGGGTATCCCAATATTCTTTGTAGTGAGGGACTGTTGTAAATGATGTTTCCATCGCCATCCAGGATCGCAATGATATCCGTGGCATTTTCAATCAGGGATCGGAAATACTTTTCTTTGTAACGCAAAACGGTGAGTGATTCTTCTAATTGTGCGGTCATCTTATTGAAAACGCCGGCCAGACGGCCGATCTCATCATCGGTCCGAACAGCAATGCTGTTTTTTAGGTTGCCCTTGCCGATCTGTTCCGCTCCGGCCGTTAACGATTTCAGCGGTGCCAGGAGCCGCCGGGTTACAAGCATCAGGGCCAGGGCAACAATAAAAAGGGTAACAATCCCCAAAGACAAGACGTAGGGACGCATGCGGTTGATCGCACGGTAGACTTCCTGCTCCGGATCGACAGCCAAAATGTACCACCTCCAAGGATTAAAGAAGCTGTATTTAGCCAGATACCTGACACCCCCAAAGGTAAGATCAACTCCTCCTTCCTGGCTATTTACCATTTTGCGAAACCAGTCCTCTCCGTTCACGTCCCGGCCGACCAAAGAACGGTCAGGATGCGCGGCAATCAAACCGCCATCATCGATAACGAAAATATACCCCTCATCTCCGATCTTTATCCACAACATGGCGGTACCGGCGTCGATTTGGGCTTTTTCCACACTTGCGGGCACATTATCCAAACCATATTTGGCCAGGATGGCCTCTTGCTGTCTTACTGTCTCAACTGCCTCAGACAGCCTGCTTTCCAGCAAGCTTTGGGCAAGACTGGTGAGTGCGTTGTAAGAAAAATAATAGGTGGTACCCACCGCAGCCACGAGGGAAAAGATAACCAGGGGTAAGGTAGTCAGAACAATTTTGGCATAGATCTTCATCAATTGTTCCTTCCTTGTAAACTGAGCGGTTCAAATTTTAAAATGGTTAATTCCATAACCGCTCAATTTAGATCCTTGTTTGATCATCTCTCATGGAGCGTTGATGAATCTGGTCTTCTCGGTAATCTGAGGATAAAGCGCCATGGCCGAAATCAGTTTGTGCCCATAGTCTACATTCGAACTGCGGGTGTAACACTGTCTTGCGGAAAAAAGCGGATAAGCCACAGCGTCATGCAGTATCCGGATTTGAGCCTGCTGCCACAGATTGATTTGGTCATGGGGATGGATCTCCAGCCTGGCCGCCTCAATCATTTTGTCTATTTTGTCATAATGAGAAAAATTGGTCACCGGCTTGGCACCGGTAAGCATAATTGAATCCGAATGAAAAAACTGGGTAAGATAAACGTCGGCATTGGGACGCCAGGCATAATAGATCACCATCGGATTGATCCCCTGTCGGATCAGCTTATGCATTTTTCCGTGGGGTACGACTTTGATTTTGCAATCGATTCCGATCTGAGCCAACTGATCGCGCATGACTTCATAGCTCATGTGGTAAATTCGCTTTTCAGAAGTCACGACCTCAAAAGAAAAGCCATCCGGATATCCCGCCTCGGCCAGCAATTGCCGAGCTTTATTTATATTGACGTCATAATCCAGACCATAGCTCACGACCTCTTCCTTATTAAGCCCTCCGGGCAGAACCTGTGCCGGCACAGGTGAATACACCGGAGCAACCAGACGTTTGCTGACAACACCGAAGAAGGCTTTCCGATCCAGTGCATAACTTATCGCCCTCCTAACCCGGACATCGTTAAAGGGTTGCACCGTTGTGTTGAGATGAATCACACCCACCTCACCGACACCGTGCACGTCACTCACTAGATCCCGCTCCTGTTTAAATTTCTCGATCAAAGTGCGCTCTCTCGATCTTCCCGGTCCCACAATCATATCCAACTCACCCCGCCTTAAACCGTTCGCCCGGTCTTTAAAATCGGGAATGAAATGGATTTCAACACCTTCAAGAAAAGGCCGGCCGCGAAAATAGACCTTGTTGGCCTTCAGGCGGACCTGCTTGCCGGGTGTGTGGCTTTCAAACATAAAAGGGCCTGTCCCCACCGGATGCGCTTTAAAAACCTCATATCCCATCGTCTCGATGGCCTTCTTGCTGACGATAAACCCTCCGCCGTAATCGGATATTTTCGGCAGAAAAAGGATAGAAGAAAGGGGTTTGCCCAGACTAATTCTGGCGGTATAGTCATCCACCTTTTCGACAATCATTCCGGTATATCCACCTGCGTAGCCCGAACGTGCCGGATCGGCCGCTTTTTGAAACGAGTATACCACGTCTTCGGCGGTCAATTCATAGGCGGTTGTTCCGGGGCCCGGATGGAACATGACGCCTTTGCGGAGTTTAAATGTCCAGATCTGTTTGCCGCCGCTGATCTCAGGTTTGGGAATACTTTCGGCCAAATCTGCCTCGATTTTGGGCGCGTTACCCGGTATGTATCGAAGCAGTCCGTTGAAAACCATATCCGCTATGGCCCGATCCTGGGATCCGGCAGCCCTATGAGGATCCAATCTCCCGATATCGCTGACATGGAAACCGAAGCGGAGTACATTTTCTCCGGCTTGCGTTGATTCAACGCACACGCTTGATAAGAAAACTCCCAATAAGACAGCCACAGAAAACATCTTTGTTTTCATCACGATTCTCCTTATGCCCAGGCTGCGCGGTTCCGAGTTTTCCGATGAAATCGGGATTCCAAATTCAAAGGTTTTAGCATTTTGGGCTTTCGAACGATACAAGCTGTTATCCCATCTGTCCTTTATCATCTCGGATTTATTGTTGCTTAAACCTTTAGATATTATGCAAATACTATGCCATTTGCTAACTATCTAATTTTCCAGATATTTTGTCAAAAATCAAATTCAGAATGCACAGTTTTCTGTGCATCGTGCACAATTTTATGTGCATTGTGTCCGATATCTGTCTTCTTTGCGTGTCCACGTGCATGTAAATAGAACTTTAAAAAAGGATTGCCCGGAGATCACAAAAAATGCAAGCTGCACCAAAGGTTCGATTTTCGAAAAATTGGAATCCGTGAACGAATTGCCAAACTGGATGGTATTTGGAGAGATACGTTGATTATGGAGCGGCGCAGTAGAGTTGTGGGCACTAAATAGGTGACCGGCCAGGTAAAGAGAATGGATTTCAGCAAACTCAAAATTATTTCAGTCATCACGCTTGTACTTGGTCTGGGATTGGAGGCCATAAATCCCCATAGCGTTTCAGCTGGGATTTTTGTTGCTGACGTAATTGGCCTAAAAAACCAAAGGGTGTTTCTGAGCGCCCAAACTCGCGGAAAACTTTTCGCCAAAGGCGGAGAGCTTGTGGAGTTTCATGTTGACGGGAAATCGCTTGATAAAACCCTTTCGGGTGGTGACGGATTTGCCTACAAGCCTTTTACCCCTGCCGGTACAGGGCTTTTTCAGATTCGCGTATCCTCAGCAAACGATAACGACACCCGTTCCGTGATCGATTACAAAACGGGCCCCGATTTCGGCTCCGGGATGGATATCGATCCCGGTGATGCTGTGCGCATATTCCGTCATTATTATCGGCAGAAGGGGAACCTGGAGTTCATACAATTTATGTGCCATCCGCAGGGAGGCTGCCGCAAAAGAAGGACATCAGTTAAACACGTATTTCACCGGTCCCCGGATGAAATGCGCAAGATCTCACCCACGAAACCTATAATAAAATCGGCCATTCATTTTCAAAAAGATGACGAACCCGTTCAAGCCCGAAAAATAGAGAAGCAGGGCCAGGCAAATGACCTGAACACGGGCGCTTTTCTGGCAGCCCGCTGGGAAAAACCCTTGATCCGCATTCTAGCCGTCAGTGCATGGAGGCATCACTCACCGTCCAGCACTTGACGAATGATCAGGGCTAAATCTCGCCTCACTAGCGGTTTCGTAACATAGGCCTTTATTCCCAGTTCTTTGGCGCTATTTTCATCCATCCGGGCACTGTGACCCGAATAAAGAATAACTGGGATATCATCACGGATCTTCATCAATTTCTGCGCTAATTTGTCGCCTGCCATCCAAGGCATGGCCATGTCTGTTATCACCAGATCAAACCTTTCCGGCTCTATCTTGAATAACGCCAGGGCCTCCATTGGACTCGTATTTGTGACCACTTCATATCCAAGACGTTCCAGGATTTGTTTTGCCATTTTGACCAGTGATTCCTCATCATCCACAAAGAGAATACGTTCGCTACCAGTCGGCAAAACCTCCGGTTCCTCTTTCACTTCCGGTTCCATTTCTTCTTCTACAAGCGGAAACAAAACTTCTACAGCTGTTCCGTTCCCAACTTCACTTTCGATCTTTATCGCGCCTTCATGTTTCTTAACGATTCCATGTACGACCGCCAACCCTATCCCTGTCCCTTTGTCTATAGCTTTGGTGGTAAAGTAGGGATCAAAGATCTGGTTCATTATCTCCGGCTCTATCCCATGCCCGTTATCCCTAACCGTGAGCTTGACATACCGACCGGGATTCAAACCCAATTTTTCATTCTTCCTTCTCAATTCTTTAATTTTAAGGCTGACTCTCAAAACACCTGTCTCCTCATTTAGGGCTTGAATTGCATTGGTGCAGAGATTCATCAAAACCTGATTGATCTCTGTCGAATCCGCCAGAATCACGCCCGTTTCACAGGCAATATCCTGTTGTATTTCAGTCGTCGCAGGAATAGTAGCACGCATTAGCTTCAGAGAATCCCTGATTATTTTGCTAGCCAGCTCTGGTTTTCGTTCAGCCGGTGATTTGCGGGCAAAGCTCAAAATCTGCCGCACCATATTCCTGGCAAGCATCGAAGCTGTAAGAATCTCTTGCAGGCAATCCTTGGCAGGATTCTTTTCCGGAACCTCCAAACTGGCCAATTCGGCATTACCGATAATGATTCCCAGAATATTGTTGAAATCGTGCGCAACCCCACCAGCCAGCGTGCCGATCAGTTCCATCTTTTGGGATTGTTTCAGATTTTCCTCAATCTGTTCCCGTTCCGTCACATCGCGGATAAGCCCCCCAAATCCGCTTAAATGACCTCCTAGGCCTTTTTTGAGTGCTCCCGAACCTTCGACATACCTTGTTTCCCCCTCCGGGCTGAGCGTACCCCATTCAAGGTTACTTGCCGATTTCCCGGTAACAAATACTTGATTGAATTTCTTATACACGACTTCGGCTGACTCGGGGGTCATGTATTCTCGATAGTTCGTTCCAATCAATTCAGTTCTTGATTTTCCAAGGGTATCACTCGTCGCATCATTTAAGAATGTGAAGTTTCCGGCAAGGTCGACCTCATTGTAGCCTTCTTTCATGGTTTCGATTATGTTCCGATATCTCTCCTCGCTTCTGCGAAGTGCTTCTAACGCCCGCTTTCGTTCCGTTATGTCCACGAAAGAGCCAAACATATATGCGGGTTCACCTGACTCTTCTTTAAGAATGTCTGCGGAAAATTGAACATTAAACAAAGATCCATTTTTTCTCTTTGCTATGCCTTGGCCCGAAGCTGCCCCATATTTTTGTAACTCCGTAACAGAGTTAACGATGCCGGCTCCCTCCCAAAATTCCGGCAAAGACCTCCCGAGAATTTCATTTTCATTGTCATAGCCCCACATTCTTACACAAGAATCGTTAACATATATGAATTTCCCTTGCAGGTCCGTGATTCCTATCGCATTTATTGACGCCGCTGCCGCCTCGCCCTTCATCCTCAATATTTTTTCATTCGCCTTTCGTTCTGCAACATCCCTTTCCAGTTCTAACACCCTTTGCTTTAATTCTTCATAGGTTGGTTTCTTAACCATGGGAATTTCCTCCGGGCACTTCCCGGACAAGACCCCGAAATCCGGTGCAGTGACCTTCCATGCCCTTAATGAGCGAAATGGAGATTCCGATTTCATCCTCTAATCCGCCTTTCTTCGACCTCTGTTTTGACTTTAAAATCAAAATGTTTTCTGCAAGCAATTTAGGAGGGTAATTTAAAGGGACGGTTGTGGCAGGGACCGCCCCTTTAAATGGAAGGATGCAGGAATTGGAGGCGCTCAAAATAAGGATCCAAAAGGCGTTCCTGCATTTGGAGGAGCATAGGTAAAAGAATATAAAAATCAAGCCTGCTTTTTCACCCATAAAATACCCATATAATATGGGGATTATCGGAAAAATGAAAGATGTGATTGTAGGTTTATCTTGCTGTTTTTTATACCTATTTTCCTCCGTACATTTTCCCTGTGACGCTCAATTGTTTTATACGAAAGATTCAGCAAGCCTGCGATTTCTTTTGTCGTTTTGCCTTGCTTCACAAGATCTGCCACCTTTATTTCGGCCGGCGTAAGATTCAAATATTTCGTGGACAATCTATGGGTAAACGGTGAAATGATATCGTTTAAGCTTGTTTCCAATAGCTCCAGGTTAGTTATTTGGGTGCCATTATTTTTGTTTTGTTTCAGTTTATCTATGTAGGGAATCACCAGTTTTTTCACATTTGAAAGCACTTGTTTCTGCAGAGCTAGCTTATCTTCCTCTCTTTTTTTCAGCAAAACGGTCAAGGTCGTATTTATCTCTTCAAGTTTGCCTGTTTTGACCTCCAATTCTTCTTCTTTTGATTTCAAGACCTCTTCAAATTGTTCCCGCTTAGCTGCGTCTTTTTTAAGCACTTTAATCTGATGTTCCAATTCATCATAGGTTGCTTTTTTGACCATGCAAAAACCTCCAATCCCAAAAAATTTTATAAATTTAGGCGATTTCCGCTCACAAATCCTTCAATTCCAAAAACAATGGTACGAAATCGAGAAGGCGCCCTAATGTCCGCTATAAATAACTAACTATATCAAAGTGATACACAAGCATCTAACACTTGGTGCTGATTGATATAACTCGGAAAAATACTAGGTTTCACAAAAAAAATTACTAGAGGCGGCCAAGTCTGACCGACGAAATTTTTTATCCTTTATCCACATAAAAAAATCAAGAATTAATTCTGTGTTAATCAAGCGACACCTTTTAATCCATGAATTTTTGACGCCACCTATACCCATTATCCTATTTTTAAGGGTATTCATTTTGAGCCCATTGGCTGAATTCACATCCATCTCCTGTTTTTGACAACTGGAAACCGGCTCGGGAAGATCACCGATGGTTTTCTTTTCCTTATCACACACGATCAAACTGTATTGTATGATACCCTGCAGTTCCCTTATATTTCCGGGATATTTATAATTCATAACAGCGTCAAGCGCCTCTCTGGATAATCGTATTGAATTCAGCCCCATTTCATGCGCATATTTCCGTAAAAAATGACCCGCCAAATGGAGGATGTCTTCCCGACGTTCTCTCAAAGGTGGGATGGATATGGGGAAAACATTCAGGCGATAAAACAGATCCTCTCTGAACCAGCCTTCCTTAACCCCTTTTTGCAGGTCCTTATTGGTGGCGGCAATGATCCGAACATCTGTGCTGATCACCTCTGATTTGCCGACGCGTCTAAATTCCCCCTCCTGCAGAACTCTCAAGAGCTTCACTTGGGCAATTGGGGAAAGGTCGCCGACCTCATCCAGAAAAAGCGTCCCACCGTCTGCAACTTCAAATAGTCCTTGCCTCTCCCCTATCGCTCCGGTAAAGGCCCCTTTCACATGGCCGAAAAATTCGGATTCGATTAAAGTATCTGGAAAAGCACCGCAATTGATAGATTCGATTGGCCGTTCTCTTCTGGGGCTGTGATAATGTATGGAGTTGGCCACTAGCTCTTTGCCCGTGCCGGTTTCGCCTTTGATCAGAACCGTAACATGGGTGGGGGCAACCTTTTCGATTAGTTCTATGATTTTTTGCATCTGTTTACTTCTATATATGATTTCGGGTAGTTTCATTTCAGATCCCTTGATCATTATGGATAAAATGATGCCAAAACCCTGTGAACCTTGCTTTATCTTTTCATCGCCGAGTGTTAACGAAATCTCCGGTTTAATGATGCGCCGTTCATTCGCCACGTGGATGCCTGATCATATCAGCTACAAAACGTTTTCCAAGGGGGCGAAATGGGCATTATTAGGGTAAAATAAGGGGGTAAATAAGGGATGAATGGAAGCGAGCTGTTCGCGCTTGAAGTCCAGTATGTTTTCAGGCATACTGGTTAAACGAACATCTCAGCATGCAGACCTTTCCCACAATTCTATTTCTTTAATGGACGACGAGCTTTAAGTTCGGATATGCGAAGGATATGGGCGCAATCAAACAGTGGAAATTACGGATATTTTGGACACGGCGATATGATTTTGGGAAAGGATTTCAAAGAATGAATCGGGATGTTTTTATAGTGGCATCAAAAAATATACGTTAACATAGAAGATCGATCATGACCCGAGGCAGAAAAGCGCAAAAGCGGTCGCAGCTGGCGGCACAGCGTCTGGAAATCGCCAGGGATCTTTGCGGCAAGAGTTATGAGGGACTGGTCAGCGATCCCCGCTGGCAGGAATTGGTTAACATATTTGACCCTAAGACGATCAGGGCCTGGGTCAAGCAGGGTGTTCCCAAAAGCCGGGTGTCTCAAATTGCAGAGTATTTTAGGATTCCCGCGCATTTGATGGTGGACGATGGTGTTTCCCTTCAATTATTTGAACGGCAGTTGTACGATGCATTGGAAAATGCGGAAGGGACCGGCAGAAGTCACCTAGAGAGTTCAAGCAGTAATGCGAATCTTGAACCACAACCGGCCCGGGAGCCCGGTCCGCAACACTCGATTAAGGCGGTGCTGGTGGGCGAGGTCGTTGCCATGAAGGAAAAGGCCCAACGTTATATCGACGGCCAAAGTACCAAGGAGGAAATGAGCGCGTCTACACCGTTGCTGACATCGATTGCAACGGAGCTTGTCAGGCTTCCGGAAGATCAGGTTGTCGCCTACCGGCGAACGGTCACTTTGGACATGGAGATGCGCAAGACCGGCAATAAAGAGAAGGCGATAGAGGTGATTGCCGCCTGTGAGGAGGCCCTGCGCCTTTTGGGGAAAGGGAAGGCGATTATATGAACATAAATTTCACCAACTGTGATCTTCCTATTTGGGGTTGTGGTTATTACTATGGACTGGTTGCTCCGATTGTATGTATGGATAGGATGATAGGTTTTCCGTTGGCGGTGGAAAACCACGTCGCTTAGCTACAGTCAGCCGTATCACCTTTTTATGGATCTAAAATCTGGAAGACATATTGTATTTGCGGTATCGCCTTGGAAGTCGTTGTTTTTCCCGGTTAGTTACAGCATTAAATAGGCCTAACAATTCTTAAAAGAGAGCCCATGATAAAATGAGTAAAGGACGTAAACCCGATCCTCGTTCGTTATTGGCGGGAAAACGGTTTAAGCTGGCGGTAGACATCTTTTTTTCCAGCTATGAAAAACTGATCGCACACCCGCGCTGGGAGAAGTCCGTTGACTATTTTGAGTTAAGAGAAATCCGCAAATGGGCCGGCGAGGGTTTGCCGCTAAAGCGGATCAGTGAGGTGGCAGCGGTTTTCGGGCTGCAAGGGCAGGCATTTACGGACGAGCGGATTGACGATCGGGATTTTGAAAGCAAGCTGTATGAACTAAAGCCGATCGTGCTGACCGCGGGCGTTGCGCAAATACCCCTGGAGCATATCGAACCGCAAACCGCCCCCGCATATCCGGATCTGGCGGTTCCATCCGATTATAGAGGGACGTTTAAGGCCTTTATTACCGAGCGCACGCGGGCCTTTTGCGGGCGGAAATTCGTGCTTGACGCCATAGATGATTTCTTAAACGACGTCGAGCAGCAAAGCGGCTATTTCCTCATCACCGGCGAACCTGGTATTGGCAAATCGGCCATCATCTCCAAGCTGGTCATAGACCACAAGTACCCGCACCATTTCAATATCGGCCTGCAATCCATCAACAAGCCGTATCAGTTTCTGGAGAGTATTTTCACGCAATTGATCGACGCTTATGATCTGCCTTATCCGGGTCTGCCGGCCGAGGCCACCCGCGACGGCAGCGTATTGAACCGGCTTCTGGTTGAAGCCGCCGAGAAATTGAAACCCGATGAAAAGCTCGTGATCGCTATCGATGCCTTGGACGAGGTCAGCACCGAAGGCGTGACTGCGGATGCGAACCTGCTCCATCTGCCCCAGGACCTACCGGACGGGGTCTATATCGTAGCCACAAGCCGGCGTTTAAAGGAACTCTCTTTGGTGGCGATGAACCTGAAGACGTTCGATCTGGAAGCCAATTCGCCTGACAACCGTCAAGATGCCGCCGCGTATATCCAAAACAGCCTTCAAGACGCGAGCATGCAGGCCGTCGTCAGGAAATGGGATGTGACCGAAGACGTCTTTATCGACAATATCGTGGAAAAAAGCGAAGGCAATTTCATGTATCTTCGCCATGTCCTACCGGCCATAAAGGCGGGTGATTTTAAAAGCGGCGGCCTGGAAGAGCTGCCCCGGGGCCTGCTCAATTATTACCGGCATCACTGGAAGAAGATGCGCCGGCAGGATGAGAACAAATTCGACGTCTTGTATAAACCGGTGGTGTGCATCCTGGCGACCGTAAAAGAGGCGGTCTCCCTGGATCAGATCCATAATTTTACGGAGATTGATCCGCTTAAAATCAAAGATGTCATTTACGAGTGGTATGAGTTCCTGGACACGGAAACCTCTAAAGAGCACGGCCAAAGCCTCTACCGTGTGTATCATGCAACATTTCAGGAATTTTTATTCAAGGAAATCGAACCCGGCTTAAAACCCTACCACCGTATAATTGCCGATTATTACCTCAAACTGATCGGCGACGGCTCAGATAACGATTTTGAGCTTGATTCTTAATTTGCCGTAAATGTATTTTTTTCGGGTTGAAAACAAAAATGCCCACAACGCGTTCTTCCTCCCATTTTTCAGCTAAATTGGACCCATATTGTCTCCGGCATTTGGGCCTCCATCTTCACGATGCCGACCTGGCCGATGATCTTTATGGACTGATGACCGGCAAAAGGTGGCTCAACTGCTCAACAAAATTTGATCCGAGTGGTTTGCTATATCGCGAGGATATCGGCTGGGCCTTTAAGGCTGCGACCGGACAAATTGAAATGAATCTGCAAGCCAACCGTGCCTCGGACATGGCAAAATATTTGGTTCGACCCGCTGCGTTGGCCTGGCTTTCAGGAAATTATGGACAATCGGCCCGGCTGGTTTCTATATACGGATTGGAGGCCATGGTGCAGCTGGGTGAGGTGGAACAGGCCATCCGCCGGGCCAAGGGCGTTCCGGATTCGATCCCTCGCGCAGAGGCGCTGATCCGCGTTGGCAAAGCCGCTTTTGCAGCCGGCTCACAGCCCCAGGCCTCCTCGGTTTGGTCTCAGGCGCGGGAACTACTATTTGCAACGCCCATAGACCTGTTTTGCGACAAATTAGGCGCCATGGCGCTTTTGACCAGCGCGTTGATTCAGGCCGGTCAAAAAAAGGATGCTTTGGCGGTGGCAATAAGACTTGAAACCGAAGTCGAGGACGAAACCAAACGGGCGGGTGGAGTGACCTCGACGGCCCATATCGCTCGTGCCGGCGCATGGGGGGCCATTGGAGATAAAGAGCGTGTCCTGGCCGCGGTTGAGTCATTGACAGATATCGGATTTCAGATTCGAGCGCTTGCGGCGGCTGCCAGGGATTCTCTGCTTGTGAATCGGGCCATGGCACTTGAGATCCTGGACGTGGGCCGGAAACTGGCAAGCGAAACAGAATCCCCTGAGGCCGAATACGACCTTGCACTTGTGTTGACCGAAGCCGGTCGGAAGACGGATGCTTTTCAGGTGGCAGGCGAAAAACTGGAACATGAGCAATACCATCGATTATCGGTTGCCCTAGCCAGGGACTACCTTACGCGGGGCGAGACCCGGAGCGGTATCGGTGTGTTGACCGAAGCAATAAGGCAGTCGGCGGGTCAGAAACCCGGCAAAAAACATCTCAGGTTTATCGCGGATCTGGCCTCCCTGGCACTGTTGCATAAAAGCATCCGGCTTTCCGGTGTACGGGCATTGATAAGCAGCATTCAGGATAAGTTTGCAGCCGAACTAAATTACGATGATTTGGGCATCATCGCATTTGGGCTGGCAGCCTTCGGCGATGAGCAAAGCGCGAAAAAGGCCGTCAGCGAAGCCTTAAACTGGAAATCGCCGACGGACGACTGGCAGGAAAATGAGGCCTTGAGCACCTTGGCCGAACTTTTGGGCCAAACCGGTGAGATGGAAGGACTTACCTGGATACTCACCCTGGCAAAAGGTCGCCGTGAGGCCTGGCAGCAAGCCGAATTGGCCTACCACCTTGCCCGGGCTTTTCGAGCGGCCGGCAACGACGCCAAGGCCGTGGAGGCCGAACGGATCATGCAGACAGCGGCACAGGGAACGAACGATAGCGCCTGGAGATTGAATGCCCAAGGCATATTGGCCGTCTGGCACACGCTGGATGATAAATCCGCTTCGGTAAGTGCGGGCCGCGAGTTGGCCCTTCAAACCGCCAAGGCCATCCAAGACCGTGACAATTCACCGGATGATTTAATCGAATTGGCCAAGACCCTGGCTTGCCGAAATGCACCCGTAGCGGCCAAATCGATCCTTACCCGCGCAATAGGGGCGATTCAAAAGGAAACCGACGTCAACACTTTGGCCCGTACTATTGGTGCTGCGGCCGAATTGGCCGTCACTTTGGCGGAAACCGGGACAATCCCTTGGCTCCTTCAACTTGCCCGGTCGATAGATGACGATTGGCTCCAAGCCGAGGCGCTATTTTGGATCGCTGGATGGGAGGCGTCGGTGGGCGGCTTTCGCCGTGCGCAGAAAATATTTGGCGAAGCGGCGACAAAGGGCCTTGATACGCCGTTGTCAAGCGATCGTATCGAAAAAATTTGGCATCAGGGTGATTTGGAGATGGTCGAAGAGATCGCCCAAGACATCGGCTGGCCTTCGACGGTGGCAGCCGCCATCTTCAGCGGTTTGATGCTGGCAATGGAAACGCCGGAGCCTATGCGTATTATGCGTGGGCTGGAGACCTTGGATCATTTGACGGAAGGCTACAATTATATCCGCAGCGTATGTCATCGCAGGCTGGTGCAGGCGGCCGACACTTTAACGGATCAAGGAACAACTGTCATACACTATTGGGTCCGAGCACTGGAACATAATAAAGAACGGGATGAGGGTGAAGTATGGGCCGTAATTGGCGCCTGTCTGCCAACTTTGGCTTTTCGATTTGAGAGCACGTTCATCAGATCTCTTTGGGTGGAATTGTCCCACGTGCAGGAGCTCTATTCATGACAGCCTTTGTTCAGACACGATGTGGCGATGACCTATTTTCGGGAGGCGTCTTAATCGTTTTTCGGCAGACGTGCTTCGTATTCCGGCCAGATGCGATGATTGATATGGATCCAAACGGGGATGATCAGGCTCCCAAACGGCAAAATCAACGTGACCAGGATAAATGCAATCGCGATACGGACCCGCTTGGGCCGATCCCTGTTAAACATGTCTCGAATTTTAAAGGGCCGCAGCAACCACCCCGCAAAGCCGATACTCAATATGTTGAGCAGGGGCGTGATCTTCAGCATAAGTAATATGGCCAAAATATTGAATGCCGGGGTTTGAACATTGTAGAGTCCCCCCATCCCGACGATGGCGAGCATGCACCACATAATTGTAACCATAGAAGGTATTAGCGGATCTTTGATGACCCGCTCATGGACCGGAACGATAAGGCTGAGAATCTGCGGTCCAACATTGACAATAGCGCCCGTTAAGCCTCCCAAGGCAAAAATACTCCAAATCATATGATATTCTTTGTTTTCAACTGCGAATCCAAAAACAAGGCCACACAAAAAGACGAGGTGCCCAATGGTGAAATATTGAATGTAGGCGTTTTGATAAAGAACCTGCAAAGGGCTTTGGCTGCGGGCGAGGCTCAGAATAAAACAGGTCAACCAGGCTGCAAGCCCTATCCCGCTGATGATCGAGGCACCCAGAAACAGAATAATCGTAATCACTCCGGCCAAAGAATCAATACCCGGCCCTGGCGTCTCCATCCGGGCGACCAACCATCCCAGTGCCGTGGCTTCTGGAAGCAAAGAGATGCATTCGATGACATAGATACCATTGCGCTTTTTTTGGGCCTCACTCGCTTTTTGCGGTTGGTCCAATTTGTCGGGGCGATCTCTTAAACGTTTCCACCACGTGGCACGGCCCCATTCCCTGCGCAAATTTGCTTCAAAATCCAACCATATGGGAAGTCGGGCGATATTGGATCGTTTTTCGTATGCTTCATGTATTACGGTTTGCTTTTTTTTCGGCTCAGCAACGAACAACATAAATAGCAAGATTCCCAGCACGGGAAATAGCGGGATGGGAACCAACCAGAAACAGGCTAAAATCAGCCGCAAAATGAATCCGATTCGAGTTGCTTTAGCCTCTTTTGCCTGAATGTAAAAAAAGTAGAGCACACCGGCACAGACGTATATATGAAGCATCCAGGCGATACCGACCATCAGCCCGCGGTGATCGGCGCCAAACCTGGGAACGAGGTATCCATTACAAATCAGGCTGGCGATAATTATATTGGCAAGAACAAGCCACCAGATATGGAAGTTTTTCCACCATAACCAAAATGCGAACCGATCCAATCGCACCCATGAATTCAACCGCCACCGGTTGAATAGGTTAGTGCGGGTACGCAATCGATGCGCTTGAGGCGGCGCGGGGGCCACCCCTGTCGCCCCCATCCATTGGGTCGGATTCTCCAACAGCCATTGCCAGACACCGTTCACATAAAGCCCGAATAAAGGTATCCCGCCTAGAATAAAGCGTAAGTATCGGGCCCAGGGGTTGATTCGAATATCCGGTTTTGTCTGATACGCCAAGTAACGGTCCGTCATCCAACCATTTATCAGATACGTCAGGCATAACCCGATGAAAACGAACTTAATTCCGGCGGGAAAGACGCCGTGTACCGAAGCATCCTCTGTGAGGTTGCCCCAGGAAACAACCACCCCGTCAAAGGCCATGAGGACCGGAAACATTACTATTCCCAATAAAAAGCCTATATTGCTCAAGCTTTCTTGAGGCGAATCGCCCCAAACCCACCTTTTTTCATATTTCCACTTTTTATAGATCTGGGTCAGTTGCTTCCGTTTTTCATGGTCGATACGGTTGACATCCGAATTATCATGCTGTCTGGCGGCTTTTGGCGGCAAGAGCGATTGCCCTCGTCTGATGGCGCGATTCACGCGTTCGCTTTCATCCAGCAGTACCGTGTTCTCCCATCCGAGCCGAGTTCGGAGATGCACATGAGCCACCTTTTTAGCGTATGTTTCCCGGCCGGTCCATCGCCGGATCTAAAATCCTGCACCACGGCCTTGGCCAGGTTTTGTGTCTCCGATGCCCTTTCCAGATCCTCTAACGCTTGGCGCTTTTCACGAACCGGTGACAAGGATGTCCCTGCCTGAGCGGACCCCCCGGTGTCGTTTCGATCCGCTTCGAAGATCTTTTGCCATTTAGTTTTAAAACGGTTTTGCAAACCAGCGGGAAGGCATCTATCTTCAGCCCATTCAATAAACGACCGAAATCTCTGCCGGCCGAAAAGGATGGCGATAAAGGGCAACCAATCATCGCAGATCCGGGTTCGAAAAGGATATTGGAGATAATCGTCGACCTGTTGCGGCATTTTTCTCACCGTGGCCGCCAGCAAGGATAACCACTGATGACTGTTGTTTTCCACACCATCTGCCGCCGGGTTAAATTCGGCCTCGGATGACATATCCGCCCACCGATTAAAGAGTTCCGCCGTTTCTTTACAGCGACTGCGTATTTGTTCCCAACTGAGATCCGGACCCGAAAACAGGACCGCCGGCATTTGAGAGAAGAGGATCAGCAGCGTTTTCAATCTGCGCTCCCATGGAACGGGTATCAGGGTCGCAACACGTTGAATCGCCTCGGCGTACTCCGCCACCGCATGCACACCCCTTGCCTTTGCAGCGAGTTTCACCAATTTAGGGGTAACGGAAATCAACGCTTCATCTTCACCCAAAAGTTTGGCGGCTTGTCCAAGGAGATTGGTGACCTGCTGGTAATCGCGGCGGCTTTTGGGATATCTTTTTTCCTGATAAATCAAGGTGTGCTGCGCGAAATCGATAATGGCTTGTGCCTGCCGGTCCTTCAGGGTGATTCTGTTCTGACCCACATATAAAATATTATCAAATATTTGTAGAA
>CAZHAH010000087.1:0-23011 GCA_964530095.1 uncultured Desulfobacteraceae bacterium
AAGGCGTGGTGGACATAGCCAAAGTGCTCAGGCCGCCGGCCACGGTGAAGCTTGATTTAAAGGATCGAGTGTTGTCGGCCAGGGGTCCTGCGCTTTCGGACTGGATCGGTGCAGCCCGCAAGCAGGCGGAAGCGATTAAGGGGATTACCAACTACCGCGACGAAGGCGTGGTGGACATAGCCAAAGTGCTCAGGCCGCCGGCCACGGTGAAGCTTGATTTAAAGGATCGAGTGTTGTCGGCCAGGGGTCCTGCGCTTTCGGACTGGATTTCCGCAGCCCGCAAGCAGGCCCAGACGATAAAAGGGATTACCAAATACCGTGATGAAGGTGTGGTGGACATAGCAAGCGTGCTCAGGCCGCCGGCCACGGTGAAACTTGATCTAAAGGAACGAGTATTGCGGGCCAGCGGTGCGGCGCTTGCGGACTGGATCGGCGCAGCCCGCAAGCAGGCGGAAGCGATTAAAGGGATTACCAACTACCGCGACGAAGGCGTGGTGGACATAGCCAAAGTGCTCAGGCCGCCGGCCACGGTAGAGCTTGGTCTAAAGGATCGGGTGTTGTCGGCCAGGGGTCCTGCGCTTTCGGACTGGATCGGTGCAGCCCGCAAGCAGGCGGAAGCGATTAAGGGGATTACCAACTACCGCGACGAAGGCGTGGTGGACATAGCCAAAGTGCTCAGGCCGCCGGCCACGGTGAAGCTTGAATTAACCAAAAGGATTCTATCGGCAAGCGGTTCAGCATTCCCCAAATGGATCAACTCCGCACGCGAACAGGTCAGGAAAATATCGGGGCTTACCGGCTATGAGGATAAAAAGGTGGTCGATATTTATCGAGTGCTTAAACCCCTGGCAGGCGTGACACTTGAGTTAAAAGATAGGGTCATTATCGCTCAGGGGGCGGCATTGCCGGAATGGATTGTTAGCGCCAGGGAGTCGGCCAAGACGCTCCGTGGAATATCCGACTATAAAGATGGCCACGTTCTCGGTATTAATATTAACGAAAAATTGCAACCTCCGGCAACTGTCACAATTGAATTAAAAGACGGGGCTTTGATGGCTCACGGTTCAGCATTCGGCGATTGGATCAATGCTGCGCGTAATTTGGCCGAAACGATCCCGGGTATTTTGGAATATAAAGATGACAGGGTAATCAACATCCATGAGGCATTGCGCCCGCCTGTCACTGTAACGCTAAAATTAAAAGATCGGGATCTGATCGCGGAGGGATCGGCACTTCCGGCATGGATTACAAGCGCCCGAAAACAGGTGCGAGCCATTCCCGCTATAAGGAATTATCGGGATGATAAGGTCGTCAATATTCACCGGTTTTTAAAGCCTCCGGGAACCATCTCTTTTGAGTTAAGAGACAAATCGTTATTGGTTCAAGGTTCGGCTTTCAGTGACTGGATTAAGACGTCGCGGAAGCTGGCCGCTTCAATTCCGGGGATTTCTGAATATCTAGACGCTAAGGTCGTCGACATCGAGCAAGCCCTGCGCCCGCCCGCCACGGTGAAACTGGAATTGAAAGATCGGGATCTGATCGCAGTGGGATCGGCACTTCCCGCTTGGATTACAAGCGCCAAGGAGTTGGCGAGAGCAATGCCTGGAATAGAAGTTTATAATGGGCATGGCATGATTGACATCCAAAAAAAACTGAACCCCCCGGATAGCATCACACTCACCTTAATGGGTACGCGTTTGCACGCACAGGGTTCGGCTTCCCAGAAGTGGATTAGCAAAACCCGTCAGCGAGTGAAAACGATGCCTCTGATTTCAAAGTTTCATGAGGACATCATTGTTTTAAGTGATCCGGTCAAGGAAATGGAGTTGGTCACAAAAAAAATTCAAAAGCAGCATTTGCTTTTTAACTCGAATCAAACCCGAATTGCTCCCGACCAAGAAAATACGATAAAAAATTTGATTCGTGATTTTTCTTCATTGTTTGATTTAGCACAGGTCTTAGAAAAGCGAGTTCGCATCGAAGTGACCGGACACACCGATAGCACGGGTTCTTATCGGAGCAACCTGAGAATCGGTAGAAAGCGAGCTCAAAGCGTTATCAGCCTGATGGTAATTAAAGGCTTTAACCGAAATAATTTCACGATAACACTCGCTGATCCTAAAAACCCACTGCGCAAAGAATCGAACGAGAGTGATAAAAGACTAAATCGGAGTGTATCCTTCACTGTGAAACTGTTTGCGGGGCTGGGGCCGACATAAAGATACGTCTAATCTAGCCCAAAGGTTATTTCGGCCCGTCGGCCCGATTTTTTCTGCACTTTTTCCCATCAAACCATCCGGCCCTTCTGATTGTGGCTGAGGGCTTTTTCGCCGCAGTTCTTCGATGGAAAGAATGCTTTTCTTTCAGCTGTGAGGCTATTTTGAGAGCGATGTGGATGGTTAAACGAAAGGCAATATTTACCTCTGTTATTGGAAACGGAGAATGTGATATTACAATCAAATGGCTACCGCAATAAAAACAATTTTATTTCTTTTCATGGGGATGATCCTTGTTGCGGGATGTGCATCGCGGTTGGAAACGGCGATCGGCAGCCTTAAACATGACGATCCCTCCGTACGTTATCTTGCTGTGGGGAAGTTGCAGGAACTAGATGACGAGCGCACAATTCCCCATTTGCTGACTGCCTTACATGATGAAGATACACGTGTGGTTCGAAGGGCGATAGGGGTACTGGGAAATTATGGTGATATCCGGGCCATTGAACCTTTGATAGGGAAACTGGCCGGAAAAAATCCCCTGATATGGATCGCAGCTTCAGAAGCACTGATACTTATCGGGCCTCCGGCCGTAGAGCCATTGATTTCGGTTATTACGCATGAAAATATATCTCTGGTTGAAAAAACGGCTGCGGTACTTGGAGAAATTGGAACCAGGCAGACAGTAGAGCCCTTGATCACACTGCTTGCACACCCATCGGATTCTGTGCGTGCAACCGCAGCAGCCGCGTTGGGCAGAGTCGAAGATGTTCGATCCATCCCTGTTCTTGTTGAAGCCTTAAAAGATGAAAATCTCATCGTGCAATATGACGCCGCAAGAGCCCTTTATCAATTGCGGCCCTATAGCACTGTACCACTGATTGAAGCTTTGGGATCAAAGAATGATGATACTGTGTTTAATGCCGTTTCAGTCTTAGGCAAAATCGGTGGCAGGGAAGTGATCAACGCCCTAGGTTCCCTTCTGAATCATTCTTCAGCTTTTGTGCGTATGGAAGCCGTCAAGGGACTGGGGAAGGCTGCAAATGGCGCGACGACACCATTCTTAATATCCGCGCTCAATGACAATTTTGTGACGGTGCAGAACCTGGCGGCGGATTATCTCGTAAAAATCGGATCCGGCGCTGTGGAACTTTTGCTGGCCACCCTAGATGGTGGAGATGCCAAATTGACAAGAAAGGCGATCTTGACTTTGGGAAGGATAGGGGATGCACGTGCCGTTGAACCCCTAATAGATATTCTGTCGAATAGATCGTCGGCGGATCGAAAAACAGCCGCTGTCGCCTTGGGGTTGCTGGGCAACCCGTTGGCAATTCCGGCGCTTATCGAAGCTCTCAGATCAGATAACGCTGATCTAAGCTCATCAGCTGCCGAAGCCCTGATAAAAACAGGAACTCCCTCTGTGGCGCCACTGATTGATTTATTGGGCGATGATGACCCGGATGTGCGGGTTAAATCGATTTTAGCATTGTTGAATTTAAAAACCCAGGCCACGCAACCATTGATTGACGCGTTGCAAAGAAAGGAAGAAATAATCCGCAAAACCGCCGAGCATCTTCTGGTCTGGATTGCTTTGCCGGCAGTCGACCCGCTCATTCGTGTGCTCGCTGAAAAAGATCCCGAACTTCGTGAAGCTGCCAAAAAGGTCCTGCTTAAAATCGGTTCACCGGCGGTGAAGGGGCTGGCGGCGGCCCTTGAGAATCAACCCGATGGATTACGTATCGAGATTATCGGAATGCTGGGTGAGATTGGGGACTATGCAGCTGTGGGTACCCTGTTGACAGCGTTACGGGACTGGCGCATCTCCTATGAGGCGGCAAAAGCGCTTGATATAGCCAAATGGAAACCCGTATACGCGGCAGATCGGATTCATTACCTAATCGCCAGGCAGGAGACCCGCACGCTTTTGGCCGAATGGGATCAGACATATAAGGTTTTAAGGTATGAATTACTATCAGGTGATAAAAGCGCAACGGAATACGCTGTTTATGCGCTTGTTGAATTGAAAGGCGAGGCGGTTATTCCGAAATTGATGGAAATGCTGAAAGCGAGGGGGGATAACGATATGGCCCGTGCGTTCGCCAAGGCGCTGATTGAATCCTTTAAAAAGGGAGATATCGCTTTGCAAGCCGCTGCAACGAATGCACTCATAACGGTTGGCCTCCCGGCAATTCAGCCCTTAATCGAGACACTCGGGGATAAAGATAAAACAGCGCGCGAAGCGGCGGCCATAACGTTGGAAAAGATGGGGCCGATCGCGGTAAAAGCGTTGGAAGAGACGCTCAATCATACATCGCATTCTGCCCGCGCGGCGGCAGCTACCTTGTTGGGCCGAAGCGGTGACAAAAGTGTGGTTCCGGCACTGAAAGCGGCCCTTTTGGACTGGAAGATTTGTCAACAGGTGGCGCTGGCCTTGGATGCCCTGGGCTGGAATCCTCAAACCCCCTATGACCGGATTTATTACCGGGTGGCGAAGGGACACACCGAAGAATTACAAAATAAATGGGATTTGACCTTGGAAACGCTAATGCGTGATTTACGATCCAACCGAGAAAAGCAAACCGAATACGCCGTAAAGGCCCTTCTATCCATCAATCCCACAACGGTCATTCCCAAACTCAAGGCCTTCTTGGCGCAGGAAGGCAATATCACATTGGCGAAAGCCTATTATGCCTCTGGAAACAGCCCGTTGATCATTGCCGCTTTAGATTGGATCATCAATAACGGATACTTTGAAACCATTTTAAACCAATAAAAGTCAGGGTGTGCGCCTTGCAGGTTCACAGGAGATCCACACGCTATGGTCCCGAAATCCAGCAAAGCGGTCCACTCAATTTCCTTTAAAAAAGCGCTTTTCTTCTGCGGAATCATTCTGGTTTTGGTTCTGTGTGTCGGGATGCTCGGGGGTGAGCTTTACCTGCGCTACCGTCAGAAAATGATCGCGCAGAGTAATAGTATTGAAGAGGGGATGGTGGCCTACGATCAGTCTCTGGGCTGGCGGTTGGTACCGGGATGGAGCGGCCGTCATACGCATTATGACTTTGAAGTTCAATACACGATCAACCCTTATGGCTTTCGCGGTAAATTCAATTTAAAAAAGAAACGCACCGGGCGGCGTTATGCCGTGGTGGGCGACAGCTTTACATTCAGCTTTGGCGTCAAGGACAATGAAACCTTTGTCGATATTCTTAATCGACAAAATACATCGCCCGACACATTGTTGAACTTCGGTGTGCCCGGTTTCAGCACCGACCAGGAGTTTCTACTCATTAAAGAGCGGGTTTTCTATTTTGAGCCCCAGGTAATTATCGTGGTTGTTTATCTAGGCAACGATCTGTTTGATAACCAGCGTGCTTTTCCTTTACAAGCAGATAACGCCAAACCGTACTTTGAGCTGATCTCAGATGGTTTAAGATTAAAAAATGCGCCCGTACCGAGGCGGACCAAACCCCAGAGTGAAAGCCAAAAAGATCTTCGAACAATTGTTTTGGGAGAGGGTTTTAACCCAGAGAAGTTAATCGAGAAGTTTATACGTCGTTGGTTGTTGATGCGTTTAATACGGGAGGCGGTTTTTGGCGAATCAAAAAAAATTCAATTCGGAGATCGGTTAACCCCGGCTTTGCGATTGTTCTATGCCATTATTGCGGAAATGCACAGGTTGTGCTTGGAGAAACATATCGAACTCAAATTGGTTCTAATGCCTGGCAAATCATTCATTGAGCGTCCCGGCTCAATCTCGGAACAATTTCAAAATCATCTGCGAGAAAGAATATGGAAAAATCGCAAACGAATCGGGATCGAGGTGATCGATCTGGCAAAAATGATGCGGACGCGATATCAAAAAGAAAGCCGCAAATGGTTTTATTCCCATGAAGGGCATCTGAATCCTGCCGGGCACCGTGTTGTGGCCGATATTTTGGCCTCTGCCTTGAAAAAGAAGTGATTACATTTATTCGATCAATACCAGACTTAACCAAGGCCAGTAGGTGATGAGCGCCAAAGCGATTAAAAGGATGACAATAAAAGGGAGTGAGGCGATATAGAGTCGCAAAACCGGTTTTTCAAAGCGCATGCTGGCAATAAAAAGATTAATTCCCAGAGGCGGAATAGAGGCGCCGATCTCAAGGTTGGTCAGAAAAATGACGCCCAGATGAACCGGATGAATCCCGTAAGCCTGGGTAATGGGTCCCAAGAGGGGTACGACGACGACCAACGCCGAAAAAATACCCATGGTGCATCCGACGGCGAGCAAGAATAAATTCAGAACAATGAGGAATAAAATCTTGCTTTGAATATGCGCTCTAAAAAAGTCGAGCATCTGCATCGGGATTTCGGCATCTATCAAGCAGTTCGTGAGTCCCATGGCCGCCCCGAGAATGATCAAAACCCCTCCCACCAATACCATACTCTGTTTCATGATGGCGGGAAGATCTTTGTATCGAATATCGCGATAGATAATGACTTCGACCAGCAGAACATACACGACCGATATGGCGGCGGCTTCGCTGACAGCAAAAAACCCGCTGTAAATCCCACCCAAGACCACAAACGGGAGCGGGAGCTCCCAGAGGGATTCTTTGAGCGCTATTAATAGACTATGTGCCTTGAATTCAGTTTGGGGGACTTTAGCCTCCAGGGATTTATATACGCTAAACACGGAAAGCAAACTTACGAGGAGGATGCCTGGTAAAATACCGGCAATAAAAAGCTGATCGATGCGCACTTTGGCGACAATGGCATAAATGATTAACGGAAGGCTCGGCGGGAACAAAAGACCGAGGGTGCCCGAGGTAGTGAGCAACCCCAAAGAAAAGGTTTCCGGATAACGTGCGCGCAGCATCGCCGGCAAGAGGATACCACCCAGCGCAATGATGGTCAGCCCGGTAGCGCCGGTTAGTGCCGTAAAAATGGCACAGGTCACTAGAGTGATGATGGAGAGGCCCCCCCGAAACCAGCCCAAAAAAGTGTTTGAGAGTCTGATCAACCGCTTTGGGGCGTCACTTTCCGAGAGGAGATAACCTGCAAAAGTAAATAATGGGATGGCAACCAGCACCGGCGTGGTGGCCATGCGATGCATTTCAATAATGATGGCCGATATATCAATTTGGTTAGCGAAAAGGAGATAAAGGGTCAGGCCGCATATAACGATAAAAATGGGTACGCCAATCATTAACAGAAAAATGGTTAGAATAACAGCCAGTGTCAGCGTCATTTTCTCTCAGTCCGGTTCTGGGTTGAATCCGGGTCTAAAAATGGTAAACAGGCCAATACCGAATTGAAGGGTAAAGCGAAGGGTCATGATGGCGAATGTCACGGGAATGATTACTTGGGGTGCCCAGGCCGGAAGCGCGAAGAAGGTGCGACTTTCCAGCTGCGCCTCAAATAGAACGAATTTTAGGGCGGCAAAGGTTAAAAGGCCACAAATGCATGCCGAAAAGAGGTGCGAGAAAATCCGAACATATCGGTTTGTTGACCCCGATAGCCAATGCGACACGATTTCAATATTGATGTGTTTGCCTTCTCTTGTGGCGAGAGCCGCACCGATAAACCCCACCCAAACCACAAGGTATCGCACAAAGGGATCGCCCCAGGCGATTCCCGTAGCGAAAAAATTTCTGAGTACAATCTGCAAAAAAGCGAATAAGATCATCCCGCCGAGTAGAATAATGGCCACGAAATGTTCCGCCCGCGCAATAAGGTCGTCTATACGATACCAGCGATTCACTGTTTCTGTGTCCTTCTAAATGCTTCCAAATGTGAATCTACTTCATCCTTCACTTCGATAGAGAATGAGGTGTCGTGCATGTTTTGAAGGGCCTTTTGGGATAATTTTTTGAATTCTTCGATTTGTGCATTTGATGGGCGGAGGATTTTGACCCCGTGATCGGCCATTACCCGCATGGCATCCTGATTTTGTTTGCGGATCACGTGTTTTAAGCGGTTTGCATGGGTACGGAAGCTGTTTTGCAAAACTTTCCGATATGCCGAGGTGATTTTTTTTAAATGTGAAATCTTAATAACGATACCGCCCATCAGATAAATCAGCGGAACATCAGTCAGATATTTGGTTTTTGTAAACCATTGCAACGCAATGGCACCGGTCGGCGGTGCATAGACAACATCCACTAGCCCAGTTTGAAGCCCCACAAGAACATCGGGAACAGAAAGCGGGATTGCAGATACCCCGGCTTGGTCAAAAATGGCCTTGGCCATAGGGGCATCTTCCCAGGTCCAAACCTTCAATTTTTTGAGTTTGGCGAGCGTATCGACGGGTGAAGTAGACATCAGCCGGACGAAACCGCCTTCAGACCAGGCCAAAAGTCGATATCCTTTCTTTTCAAACCCGTTGCGGAAGAAAATGGTCATCCTGCTTAAAACATAATCGACTTCAGCGGGGGTCTGAAATAGAAATGGGATCTGAAAAACATCGATTTCCTTAAAAAGCTCTGATAACGCCGCGGATGTTAAGACGGCCCCATGGATTTGGCCAATATGCATTTTGCGCAGCATATCCTTCTCGCCCCCCAAGACCCCACCCGGATATATTTTGAGCCGAACCTGATCATCTGTTTTTTTCCGCAATTCGACATTTAACGCATTAAAAGCCTTGATCCAAGGGCTTCCCTCAGGGGCCAAGGTGGCGATTTTAATCCGAACCTGTTTGGCGGTGCTATTTAGAGGGAGGATCAAATAAACCAATATCCCCAAGGACAATCCTATTTTCTTCATTAGGCGCCGTTTCTCCATTTGGCAGGCTCCTGTTAAAAATGATCGTCAATGGCATCCAACATTCTTCTGGCCTTTTGATGGGCAACCGTATTGAGCAGTGTCAATTCGGGCTGAATATTGGCTGGGGTGTCCAAAACATTTGTTAGCACGGATACAAAAAGATCCCGCTTGGATGCCTTTTGCGCATAGTACCTGGCATAGTAGATAAAGGTCATCAGAAATTTGCTTTGACCGAATTCAATCGCCTTTTGAAAATGGGATTGGGCCAAATTCAAATCCCCCCCGGCAGCCACAGGTTGCGAGGCATACCAGATACCCATGAATAGATGGGGCCCACCATAATAAAACCCCGCATCAAGTTCAAGAACGCGCCGCATCATTGATTCTACCCTTGGAAGTTCTGCCAGTGCCGCCATGGAATCCGTATTCAAACTGATCCAGTTTCCCCAACAGGAGGCGGTCCAGAAAAGATAGGCCACCTCCTTTTTACCCAAGTGCCGGAGGCCTGCTTTGAAATCATCAAATGATTTTGCGTGCAGGTTTTTAAACCCACGGCGTTCCAGCGATTTTAAGGCATATTCTTTTGCTTTGTGGTATAAAGCATTGGCATATTGGCTATCCGCATCATCAATGAAAGCCGAGGCGTATGAGGCGTGGGCTTGAGCCGCACTGATCAAAAGCCGTTCATTATCAGGCCAGGCTTCGACCATTCCGTCCATCAGAAGGAGGTAGGCCGGCATTCCTTCACGAATGGTTCGAAGATCGGATTGTTTGTAGGATGATCTGGCGATTTCTTCCAGCAGCATGGCCGTCGATAAAACCGTCAGCTTTTTATGGGGCATGCAAGCGGCAGCAAGCGAAGTAAGCAAAATTAATAATAGAATCAGCCTCGGCATCCGTGGAAAAAACATCTCATTTCCCTGTCCTGTCGGGCAAGTGAATCTTGAATCAATAAATGCTTGGTTCGTTTAAGAAGGAGTATAGTTTACTATAAGTTGTGCGTCAATAAAAAAATACTACAATATATTGTGGGTGTACGCATACAGCAGGGACGAATTTGGCGATTCAAATCAGCCTCAGTTGTTGTTCGCCCAGGATTATTTCCAGCATCCGTCGTTCGATGACATCATTCAAAATTGACTTGATGCACCATTTCTTTTTTTTGGATCAGTTGTCTTATTTCCCTTTGAACCAAAGGATCCTGTATCGGCTTCACTTTTGAAACCGGCCGGCCGGCAAGGTTTTTTTTAAACTTCCAGTCCAGAAGGAATCCCGGTACAATCGCATAAGCGCATCCGCCGACACCACAACAGGTAGAATCTAAAACCGCATATCCGACCAAATAAATGATTTCGCGACCGTGGTGCGGTAAGCGCACCTCCTTGGCGAGTACATAATGGCCGCCAATAGCGGTAATTTCTTCGCCCAAAAAGGGATGGGCATAGTGTTGAGATTTCACAACGGTGGGCATAGATTTTTCCTCAACGCCGCTGTTTCTTATCGGTTAATCGCTTTTGAATAAGCTCAGAAACTTCACCAGTTTTATAAATCCTCCTTCTTTTTCCACGTCTTTAAAAAGCGCCCAGACGGGATTGCGAAGACCGGCAATGATCTCCTTCCAGACCTTGGAGTCGACTGTTACAGCAATCTCGGGGTGTTGAGGAAATTGGGGCTGAATTTCAGCAACCCCCCTGCGAACATGCACCGTGTAAGCCTCCCCGGTGTCAGGGAAGCGAAATCCGGCAACGATATCGACTTGTGCGCTCTTGGCAGGATCGAGGTTAACGGCCATGGCATTAAAGATGCTTTCAAGCGCAAGACTGTGGACGGCTTCTTTGTCTTTAATTTTAAACATGCCGATATGGAGCTTGGCTTCAATTTCCATGGCCCGGGTTAAATAATAGTGTCTGGCGGTTGCGGCGGTTTGCAGCCGGCCAAGTGCCTTCAAGGCCTGAGCACGGGTCCGGCGAACTTCGTCGTCTTGAGGATCGAGCTGCAGCAGCTGATCCGTCAATTCAAGCGTCCACTGATAGTCTTTTTGGGTAAGCGCTTCACGCGCTTTTCTAAACAATTCTTTTTCCCCACCTGTCAACCGTGCAACGCGTATGGCTTTTTCGCGTGGCGACAAAGGGAAAAGATCGGTAGGATTACCGCCAAACCAACCCAGATATCCATCAAAAATTGCCCGCACGGACCACGCAACCGTACCATAATACTCACGCAAGTAAGGTTGCTGGGCCAGGTGCGGCGGAAGTTTGACCTGCTCGACGATTTCTTGGGGGGTCAAACCTTTATTCATCAAACGAATGGTTTGATCATGGACGAATTGAATCGCATCCCGGTAATTGGTGAGGGTTTCCCAGATGACATTCTGGCCGCTGATGGGTCTTGAATGCGATGGCACAAGATAAGCGGGGCGCAAGCGTCGCATTTGATCCAGGCTTTTAATCCAACGTGTCACATCGCGATAGGGTGTGCCCCGAATGGCATAAAGATTCGGAAACGATTTATAGAAATTGTCAGCCGGGAGCAATAGGTGCTTTTCCGGAATCCAAATAAAGATCTGATCGTTGGTTTCCCCAGGTGTATGAACCAGATGCAGTTTTATTCCGGCAAATTCCAGCTCCAATTGATCTTCGGCGAACACATGGGTTGGTGGGATTACCGCTACAGTGCTATTGGCGTTGAATTTAAGGTACGGTCCGATACCGGCATTCAGGACAGTACCCTCTGGGAGCAGTACGCCAAACTGGCGCATGGCCCTTCGATAGGTGGTTTCGCGGGTGATATTGGCAACTCGATTCAAATGATCGCTGGTACTGGCATGCGAATAGACTTCAGGATTATGATTACCGGCCATCGTTTTGGCGCCGAAGGTGTGATCTGAATGGTAATGCGTATAAATGATGGCTTTCACCGCCTTGGAGGAAATCTTTAGGAACTCGGCCTTAACCGCTTCCGCCGCCTCGGCGCTTTCCATTGTATCGATGATAATAACTCCATCATCGCCTACCAGGAATATCGAGTTGGCAAGACCAAAGCCGACAGCGACATAAACCCCATCGGTGATCTTGATAACCTCTTTTTTGAATTCGGCCGTATGTGCGCTTAGTTCAGGGTTGGAACCCGTATTTAACGCTTCGGGAGCTTCACTTTGGGTGCAGGCGGATAAAAACCCCCACGTCACCAGAAATAAAACCAAAACCATCACAAACGGATTTCTATACATGGATTTTACCCATTTCAGATTACGGATGGACACTATTTGACTTTGGGCAGCAGGCGATTGGCCCAGTCACTAAAATACTTGTCATCCGATTGGGCTGCCTTTTCCAAATAGGCCTTGGCTTCGGCTTTGTTTTTTTGGCCGCCCATTTGAATTAAGAGCTCGGCCAGAAAAAGCTTGGCTTCGGTATTTGTCGCAAAATACTGGGTGGCCTGGTATTCGCGGTAATAGGCGAGAGATTTTTTGCGGTTTCGCAGGGGCCAGGGGAGTACGGCCCAGAAGCGACCCAGCGAGAGCATGGGGCCCCCTTGTTTGAACATTTTATCCAAGGCATAGGCTTTTTCGAAACTGCTCTGGGTTTTATCTTTGAGGCCTTCGCCTAGGGCGGTGAGAACACTGACGCCATCGGAATAGATGCCGACACTGAGTCCGTAATAATAGTGACCCGCCGGATTTTCAGGTGCAAGTTCTGTTGCCTTAAGACCGTACTGCATGCCGAGTTTGCCATTTTGGGCACAGATCTTCTTCCATCCATCCACCTTTAGTTTCTTGGCGTCATCTCCATATTCGCGCAGGGCACGGGCATATTTCCAGTTGGTTTCGAAGTCTTCGGGATTCGAGGCAGCTGCCTTTTTATATAGTTCAATCGCCTGCTGGAAGTTTTCAAGCCCTCCTTGATTGTACAGCCGGTCCGCCCGGCTAAGAAAATCTTCGGCCCAAAGGCTCGCAGGTAAACTACAGATTAATAAAAGGATAAGACTTCCCCGCAATGCTTTTTTCATCATAATTCCTCCTTTTTAGAAGTATCAAACGTCATGATTGGTGGAAAAGTATAGAAAAAGAGCGGTTGCGCGTCAAACGATAAATGGCATTGTTTGTCGATATTGACATTCAGCGGTCCGAAAGATAAAAAGGGGTGACTCATATTGAAACACTCAATTTAGATCCAATGGGGAAGCGGAAATATGGATAAAAAGGCCACGATTCTAGTCGTTGACGATGAGCATGGCGTACGTCAGTCATTTGATATGGTTTTGAGTGATGATTATGAGGTGCTTTTAGCGGCTACAGGGAAAGAAGCCATTGATATTTTTAATAAAAATTCGATAGATTTGATTCTGTTGGACATTCGCCTGCCGGATATCGACGGTCTCGATCTGCTGGTGGAACTGAAGGAAATTGACCCCAATAATGAAGTTATAATGGTGACGGCCGTGCGCGAGATTCAGTCGGCCGTGCGCGCCATCAAGGCCGGAGCCTATGAATATATTATCAAGCCTTTCGAAGTGGACGAAGTACTCACAATCATAAACCGGGCCCTGGAAAAACGCCATCTTGTCAAGGAGGTCCTCTATCTGCGCGATGAGTTGGAAAGACATCACCCCTTCGAGGAGATGGTCAGCGAATCGGAAAATATGCAACGAGTCTTCGATTTAATTGCCACGGTCTCTAAAAGTGATGGAACCGTTTTAATACAGGGTGAAAGCGGTACCGGAAAAGAATTAGTCGCCCGGGCCATCCATAACCTTAGCCCGCGGAATCATCAACCGCTGGTGGTTATCAACTGCGCGGTGATACCTGCTGCTCTAATGGAGAGTGAAGTATTCGGTCATAATAAAGGTGCCTTTACCGGGGCCGACAAAACCCGGATCGGTAAACTGGAGATTGCCGACAAGGGGACGGTTTTTTTGGATGACATTGATGCAGCGGAAATTAATATGCAAGCCAAACTCCTGCGTGTCATTCAGGAAAAGGAATTTGAAAGGCTGGGGGGCGCAAAAGTTCTAAAAGTGGATGTCAGATTTGTGGCTGCGTCCAACAAAGATCTTAAGGATTTAATTTCAAAGAACCAATTTCGAGAGGATCTGTATTATCGGTTAAATGTATTTCCGATAACACTTCCGCCTTTAAGAGAAAGAAAAAGGGATATTCCCTTGCTGTTGGATCACTTTTTAGAAATTCAAGCCAAAAAAAGCGGACAACCATCCAAACGGTTTTCCGAACGCGCCACCAAAGTCTTAATCGATTACGATTGGCCCGGCAACGTAAGAGAGCTCCAGAATATGGTGCAGCGGTTGTTTACGACGACAAAGGGGGCGGTCATTCGGATAAAGGATGTTTCGCCTTTTAATATCGATCAAAAGGATATTAAAGATGTATCTCTGAAGGAAGCCGTCAACCTATTTGAACAACAGTATATTGCCGAGGCCCTGGATCAGGAGGGCGGCAATCGGAATAAAGCTGCCGAACGGCTTGGCATTCATCGCAACACCCTCCGTGCCAAGATCAATGAAAGAGAGTCAAGTCTGAAATCCTAAACATCTGCTCCTCCCTCTTCGCTTTGGTCACACGCACCCTTTCTTCTCAAAAAATAAATTGCCATGTGAAATGCACAGAAAATTGTGCACAGTGCACCCGATTTTGTGCATTCTGGAATTGTTGGCTTATAAAATATGTTAAAAATCAATTAGTTATGAAATGGCATGGTAATTGCTTAAGAATCTAAAGATTTAGAGATCAAAACGTTCAAACTGATTATTGAAATACCTAAAATAATAAAAGGAGAATGATGCAAAGGATTCTAGTAGTCGACAACAGTCCGACAATGCTGAAGATTATGACGCGCTTACTAGCAAAGAAGGGTTTTGAAGTTAAGACTGCGGCCGATGGCCTTTCCGCTTTGGCGTTATTAAAGATCTATATTCCGGACGTGATTTTCATCGATCTGATAATGCCCAATATTTCCGGTGAAAAGCTCTGCTGGATCATCCGCAGCATGGCGCCGATGAAAGATGTAAAAATTGTGATCCTATCCGCCGTAGCTGCCAAAGAGCGGCGCAGAGTTGCAGAAATCAACGCCGATGCTTGGATTGCCAAAGCAGCGCCCGAAAAAATGGCCGCGCATGTTGATAATGTTTTAGACCAATTTGATCGGGGGATGACGAGCGGACCGCCTCACAAAATAATCGGATCCGAAGATCTACAACAGAGACAAATTACCAAAGAATTGCTCTCTTATCGAAAACACCTTGAAGTCATTTTAGGGAGCATGGAGGAAGGGATTGTCGAGCTGACACCCAGGGCGGAAATTGTTTATGCCAACCGTTTCGCGGTTGCCTTGCTGGGCGTTGCCGAAGAGAAGTTGCTTGCATCGGATTTTATAATGCTTTTTAAGGATACGGCACGCGAGATCGTCACGACCGCGCTAAAACGAGTCAAGCATTCGCCGCAGAATATAACCCTGGAGACTCCTCTTGACATAAACGGCAAAACGGTTTTGTTAAAAATCTTGCCTGTCATAGATGAGGGTGTCCAATCTGTCATTGTAATCGTCAACGATATTAGTGAAAAGAGATATGTCCAAAAAGCGTTTCAACAGAGCCAAGCCAAAAATAAAACCATCTTGGAAAGCATTGAAGAAGGTTTCTATGAAACCGATCTGGCAGGAAATTTTACATTTGTCGATGAATCCGTGTGTCAAATACTTGGATATCCACACAGCGAGTTATTGGGCATGGGCAACCGGGAGTATACCTCCCCGCAAGAGGCTGCCAGAGTTTATGAGGTTTTCAATCGGGCTTATCAAACCGGTGTATCTGCCAAGGCGAGGAAATTTGAGATCATTACTCGGAAGGGGGATAGGAAGAATGTTGAAATCTCGGCTTATCTCATCCGGGACGAAGAAGGTCAACCAACCGGCTTTCAGGGCGTGGTCCGGGACGTGACCGCCCGTTTGAAATTGGAGCGGGAGAAAAAAATACTGGAAGATCAGCTTAGACAGGCCCAAAAAATGGAAGCCGTGGGGACCCTGGCCGGTGGCATCGCACATGATTTCAATAATATTTTGCAGGCCGTATCCGGATATATGCAGCTGTTGATAATGAATGCCGATAAGGAAGCCCCTGAATATGACGATTATCGGGCGATTGAGAAGGCAGTCGCAAACGGAAGCGCTTTGATCAAGCGTCTAATGATATTTAGCCGTCGGATTGAAAGTGAGTTCGGACCGCTTGATCTCAATCAGGAAATTACGCATGTGGCCGAACTCATCAAGCGAACCTTGCCGAAAGCGATTGGTATCGAATTACGTCTGGCCAGTGACCTAAAAACCATCAAGGCCGATTCGGTCCAGTTGGAACAAATTATGTTAAATATCGGTGTCAATGCCCGGGATGCAATGCCCGAAGGGGGGCAATTCGTTATTGCAACGGAAAATACGTCTCTGGATGAACACTATGCACGTACTCATCCCGGAGCATCTCCCGGCCGGTATGTCAAACTCACAATTTCTGATACCGGGCAGGGTATGGATAAGGAGACTCTGGATCGTGTTTTCGAACCGTTTTATACGACCAAACAAAAAGGAAAAGGGACAGGACTGGGATTGTCCATGGTGTACGGCATCGTTAAAAACCACAAAGGATATATTACCTGCGAAAGTGAATACGGCAAGGGGACAGTTTTTACGATCTTTCTCCCAGAGTTGAGCGAATAACCCCCCAGCGCTGCAAAAATCGAGAATGCTGCCGATTTGGCATGTTTTTTTGCAACTCGGGGGTAAACTCACGGCTATTACCGCATTAGGGAATGAGGGGTGAGTTTTATGAAAAGGGGATTGAGCAAATTTTTACAGTTGAAAATAAATATATATATTTGTCAGATGTTGGGGTGGTGGTTTGCAGGGTTTTATGTGATGCTGCTGGGGCGTTTTTACTTTTTAATAAACGCCCGGGAGCGGGAAAAAATCATTCAATCGATTGAAACGGTTTTTGACGTCCACCAAAATCGAGACGAGATATACCAGATTTCCCAAAACGTTTTTCACGGAATTATTGCCCATTATTATGAAAAGATCTATAGTGCCTATTCTTCTTTCGAAACGCTAAAAAGTTTTTTGCGTCGCAACGTAGAAGACAGCGGGATCTCCGCGATTAGAGAAGGGCTCGCCAAGCGAAAAGGCGTGTTGCTGATTACGGGTCATTTTGGAGGGGTGGAGTTTATGCCCAGTTTTTTGGCCGCCAGGGATCTTCCGGTGGCCATCGTTGTCCGATTTTCATCTGCGCATCTGCGGCGGACATCCATTCGAAAGGCAGAACAATTCGGGATCAAACTAATCGATGTGGACAACACCCCCAATATTTTGCGAGCCATCTTCGAGCATTTAAAAGAAAACCATGTCGTGATTACCCAATGTGACGAAATTGATGAATGGAAACCCTCTAAAAAGAGTGCTACAATCTTTTTGGGGAAATGTATCCGCCGGGATCGAACGATCGATATCATGGGACGAAGAGGGGGTGCGGCAATTGTCTTTGCCTTGATGCAGCGAACCAAGCCGGGAAAATATCGATTCATGGCCAAATCATTGCAAGAAATGGCCCAGGCATTTCAGACCACCACCCGCTTTTCGGTTGGGGAACTCGTGTTGAAGGTTTTGGAGCAATATATTTATAAACACCCCGAAGAATGGTATCAGTGGAAAAAATATTTGGATGTTGAGACGCTTCCCTCCGACCAGATACGCGCGGATCGAACATTCAGCTTGCCTTTGCTCGACCCCTCTTTTAGCGAAATATCTTAGACCAAGACCAAAAGAATTTCGTAGACCAGGGCCGAAAGAATAGGGTATAGAGAACCCTGATGAGACCCTAATTGCGATAGACCCAAGGGAGCCAAGGAGAAGGTTTTGATCCTGCTTGTTGAACCCATATCAAAAAACATCGGCATGTATGTACCGGCTTTTCCATTACCGGTCCTGGAGATTGCAAGCTATGTCAAACAACAGCTTCCCAAAGTAGACATCAGCGTTATTTCGTTGCCGATTGATTTCGGACTACCCCTCACGCCGGCCGGAAAAGAAGCGCTCTACCGTGAATTTCTGAACGAAATTTCAACCACAAAACCAAAAGGCATCGGAATTTCATGCACGGCTATCGCTCAGGCCGAAGAAGTCATCCATTTGTGTGAGCTGATCAAAGATTATGATCCGGGTATCTTTATCTTTTTGGGCGGCTATTTCCCAACGATTTACCATGAAGACATATTCTCCCGAACCAGCGCTGTCGATTTGATCGTGATCGGCGAGGGTGAAATCCCGACCTGCAAAATAGTTGAGCTTTTAGAAAAGGATCAAAATCCCTTTAATTCCGAAATATCGAATATAGCCTGGAAAAAGAACGGTAAAATTTATTCGACACCCAAGGGCCCTCGCTTTGATCTGGGACAAAAAGCACTTCTAGATCTTAACCTGCTAAAATATCCGCGTGCATACGATATTCTGCCCTATGCCTTTAGTCGGGGATGTTCGTACAAATGTCGTTTTTGCATGGAAGACCTTATTCGACCCCACCGAAAAGAAGTCCCCGCTGAGATTGTCAACCGGGATCTTTTAAACTTGTCCAGTCAAAGCAGCGCGCGCACCCTTTTGGTTAGCGATGCACTCTTTAAATCGTTTGAGCTGTTTCCCCTGTTTCATTCGTTGGGCATGAAGGTTAATTTTGAGACCCGCTGCGATGTCTTTGATCCATCCATCATTCCGAAGATTGCGGATGCCTGCGGAGCGCTGGCGCTGGGGTTTGAATCGGCAAGCTACGCTACACTGAGGCGCATGAACAAGGTCAGAGACAAGACGCATTATGAAAGGTATATCAATAACACCTCGGCTATTTTCAAGGAAGCCGTAAAAAATGGAATCCCGATCATGGTTTTTATGATCGCGGGATACCCGGGGGATACTGAAAACGATCTTGAGCAGAGCCTCCGGTTTGCAAAGAAATTGGCCCAAAACAAGGGGCCCGGCGGATATGTGTTTAAGATCGGTGAATGCCGTGCCTATCCGAGGACAAAGACACATCAGCTTGCTTTGGCTTTAGAGGATGTTGTTTTTGATGATGACGGGGTATTTGGGGATAATGTCGTCAGACAGCCATCGCAAAACCTGAGTTTTGAAACCGTCCTGACGTATATGAAAGAAATCTTTGACCTTTCCCATAACACGCTGCAAATATATGATGTTCTTCTAAAAATAATGCCTTTCTTTAGACTCCCGGTCGTCGCTTTACAGGACGAAATTATACCGGATAACTGTTTCCGGTATGATGACAGGGCGATTTTTAATGTCCAGGGCGAAAGTCTTTCAACCTTCAGGGAATTGGCCCCCAGGTTAGGTGAAAAATACCGCAACGGGATGGCGGGGCAAAGGAGCATGCGCAATTTGACCCTCTAAACCAACGCATTGCCTTTCAAAGAGGTTTCTTATGGAAAAAGAAGTCAGCTGCATCAATTCTAAAGCCATATTGGACTATATGAAGGCGCATTATGACGGCGACAACTCCGAGCTTTTAAAAAATCTTGATCCTGAAATCGACCTGCAGGATGATCCCGAAGGTTTTTTGAGGGATCCCCGCAATTGGATATCCTGTACGGTCGCCGGTAAATTATATGCCAGAGCCGGGTCGTTACTAAAAGACGATATGGCGGCCTTCAAAATTGCCCAGTTTGCGATTGAAAATACTTCCCTGGGCTATGCCCATAGAATTCTGGTCAAGGCCTTCGGGTCTGCGAAAAAGGCGCTCAATAATCTTCAAAAATTAAACGATAAGTGGAATCGGAATAAACGCGTGGAAGTGGTGGAGATTCAGAGGAATGAGGCGATTGTACGGCTGCACTGGAACTCGCGCATGGATATATCCAAAGATTTTTGTTTGATGAATATCGGCACCTATGCCTACCTGCCGACGGTCTGGGGCGGCAACCCCATATCGGTCGAAGAGACGTGCTGTCAGTTTTCAGGCGCCCCCTATTGTGAATATCACTTAAAATGGCCGGTCCGCAACCGGGTGCATGCGCTTTTGTCGAGGGTTTTCACATCAAAATCGGTCTTGAAAGAAACCATCGCCGAGATGGAGGAAGATAAAAAGATCATTGAAGAAAAATATGAAGAAGTCAACCGGCTCAATATCGATCTCAATCAAAAGATCAAACAGCTTTTGGCCATACAGGAAACCGGCAAAGCGATCCTTTCCGTGTTGGACCTAAGTCAACTATTATCAGTTATCATGAATCTTCTATCCAGCGTATGCCGCATCAACCGGGCCGTGATTATGCTCGTAAATGATAATGAAAAATGTCTGGAATACATCCATAGTGTCGGGTTTGGCGGCGAAACTCCCCAGGAAGTGAAAAACTACAAGGTCCCGCTCGATCGCGTCAGCAATATCCTTGTGCGGGTGACCAATGCCGGAAAACCCGAATACGTCCCCAAGGTTAAAGGCTCAAGTCTGCGTAAAGGGAACATCATGTTGGCATACGGCCAACCCACATCGGTCTATGTGGTGCCCTTGATTACCCGGTCCAAGGTGATCGGCGTGCTGGCTACGGACGCCGTGGATGGTGAAGGGGTTCCCGTGGAAACGCGTGAAACACTGGAAATATTTGCCCCCCAAATAGCGATTGCGATTGAAAATGCTCGGCTTTACAGCCGGCTGCAGGATCAAATGGTTGAACTCAAACAATCCCATGCCTTATTGAGCCGGATGGAAAAATTTTCTTTTCTGGGTAATCTGGCGGCGGGGCTGGCGCATGAGATCAAGAATCCGATGACGGCCATCCAGACCTTTATCCAGATGCTGCCTCAAAAATTTAATGACGAAAAATTCCGCACCGATTTTTACCAGATTGCCAAAGAGGAGACCGGCCGTATCAACAATCTGATGACGGAGCTTCTCGATCTGGTTAAAACAAGAGAGCCCCACATGGCCCCGGACGATCTTCACAGCCTGATTGACAAAATGATTCTCCTCATCTCACCCCAGAGCAAAGGCAAGAAACTTGAGGTCGTCAGACGCTTTGATCAATCGATTGAAGAGGTCTGGCTCGATTCTGAGAAGATGAAGCAGGTTATTTTAAATCTCCTCTCAAATGCGGTGGAATTTACACCCGAGGGTGGGGTAATCGAAATTTCCACTCAAAACACCATCGCAGAGGGGAATCCCGGTAAAATCAGAATTGAGATTAAAGACAACGGTATTGGAATTTCGGCCGATATGATCGACAATGTATTTGATCCCTATTTTACCACCAAACATAAAAGTGCCATGCATAACGGCACCGGGTTGGGACTCTTTATTGCCCATCAGAACATGCAGGATCAAGGCGGAACCATAGAGGTCAAAAGCAAGAAAAATGAAGGGACCGCTTTTATTCTCATCTTAAAGGCCGAGCCGGATACCAAACAACGGGACATAAACCTGGGCCAAGAGTCATGAAGATAGACGGCTTAACAATCCACCGAGTCTCTCTCCCTTTTGCCACGAGCTTTTCCCATTCTTTACGCAACAGAACTTCGGTCAACAATATCATCGTCGAAATAATTGCTCATGGGGGCCAAATCAAAGGGTACGGTGAAGGGGCACCGCGTTCATATGTAACGGGCGAGACACCTGACGGCGCAACCCAATGCATCACCGGTTTGCTTGATGAAGATTCTTTCCCAAGGGAGCTGAATGAGGTTTCTCAGATTTGGCGGTTTGTGGACAGTGTAACCGATAAAAAAGAACACAAGGTTGCCATCTGTGCACTTGAAATGGCGCTATTAGATACGCTGGGCAAATATCAGCATACACACATCCTGGAATATTTCCCGCACGACTATTACACCAATCGAATCCGCTATGGTGCTGCACTTCCCCTGGCCGGTGCAGACAAAATTCGAGATCTCTGCCGCCTGGCTCAGAAGATGCAAATGACGAGGCTAAAGCTAAAGCTGGGGAGATCTTTTTCTGAAAATGAGTCGATGCTTAAGGTAATTCGGTCCCAATTCGGAAAGGCATATGATCTGAAGGTTGACGTCAACGGGGTTTGGGATCGCCAAATTGCAGACCGGCACGTCGATTTGATCAAAGAATATGACGTAAAGGTCGTGGAACAGCCCATGGCTCCGGGCGATCCGGACATCGGTGCGTTTGCAAATGAGATCAAGAAGAACGGTACTAGGCTTATGGCGGATGAATCGGTCTGCACCCTCAAAGAGACACAAAAAGCAGCGCAGGAGGGATATTATGACATGATGAACATCCGCTTATCCAAATGCGGTGGATTTCGAAATTCATTGAAGATTATCGGTTATTTAAGAAAGCACCGCATTCCATTTCAGATCGGTTGCCAACTGGGCGAATCGGGTCTCCTATCAGCCGCCGGGAGAATTTTCAGCCTCCTCTGCAAAGACGCGCGCTATTATGACGGATCGTACGATGAGTTTTTGCTGAAAGAAAATATCACATCCGAAAATGTCACTTTTGGATTACGGGGAGAGGCCGGGCCGCTTGAGGCGCCGGGATTGGGGGTTGAAGTGAGTGACAAAAACTTAAAGCGCTTAAGTGAAGATTCCGCAAGCGCAAAAATGTCAACACCTTAAAATTGAGGGATGAGCCACCAATTCATGATTCTTTTTCAAGACTATACCAAAAACATCCCCATCGAGTGGTCCTATATCATTGAAACCCGGCAACCTTTAGATCGAAGCTGCCATGGCGTGAAAATAAAAATCCCGGTTTCTTTTCAGAAAAGATGTGGGTTTTTTTCTTTCGTTGTGAAAAATCGAAGTTGTTTGGGATCAGAAATAAACCCAAAAAGCAAAGAAACCGAGGCAAATTAATCAATGCTCAAGGTTTGACCCCAATCCCATCTTTTTTGGATGATTCTCTAACGCGAACCTGAAGTTATTTCCGCTTCATGGGCTGAAAGGAATCTGTAATGGAATCTGTTCGAATTTTGGGTACCGGCGCTTATGTACCCCCCGCAATCCTGACCAATCAGGATCTGC
>CAZHAH010000088.1:0-22869 GCA_964530095.1 uncultured Desulfobacteraceae bacterium
AAGGGTTTCTAAAGCAACTATTGAAAATTTACTCTGAAAACAATCACTGCTTACAGTTTTCTTTAGGCTGTCTGCGCACTCGATCTGGCCCCAAACACCTTCAAAGGAGGTAAAACAGATCTCGTAATATGCCCGTACCGATTTAATAACTGCTCGCCCTGCGAGCTTTCCCCAAAAAGGAGGAGGCATTATGAAGGGAAAAGCATTTTTAGTTTTGGTATGTAGTTTGGTTTTGGTGTGTTTCGTTTCCAGCCCTGTCATCGCAAAAGAAATCAAGGTTCTTTCCCAATTTCCCATGAGCGGCCCCGTTGGATCTCTGCCGGAATTCGGCTGGGGGTACATCGATGGCATGAATTGGGTCAATGGAGAAGGAGGCGGTGTCAACGGCAAGAAAATCACGTGGTACCTGGAGGATTTCCGGTACAATCCCACCGTTGAAGTGGCCAATTTAAACAAATACACCGCCGAGCACAGCAAGGACGAGCTCCTGATGGCCACCGGCTACATCACGGGCGGCCTCAAACCGCTGATTGAGAAAGTCAACGTGGAAGAAAAAATTCCATGGCTCGACGGATCCTATTCCACGGAAATATTTGGCGAAGAAGGCGGCCCCTCCAAATATCCTTATTACTATTCTTTGGGGGCAACCTACGGCAATCAAATCAAAGTCCTGATGAAATGGATCAAAGACAATCATAAGGCCGCGGGCAAACCGCGCGTCGGATTTGTCTACAGCCCCACCGCCTGGGGCAGGGACGGCACACCCGAAGGGATTGCCTATGCCAAAAAATTGGGGTTTGATGTGGTGGCTGAAATCGAATATCCTTACACCGCCACCGCCGCTACCAATGAATGCATGCAGCTGCGCAAGGCCAAGGCGCAGTACGTTATTTACCATGGTTATTCGGGTGCCGCAGCCCACACGGCCATCTTCTTTAAAACCGCTAAAAAGATTTTAAAGGACGCTCAGCTCATGGGAAGCCATTACACTACCTCAAGGTTTCCGATCCTGGTCGTGCAAGAGGCCTTTGATGGATATGTCGGGGTTGCCACACGGCCTTTTATGGATGCCGTACCCCGCTCAGCGACCTCCATGGACAATCCGATGGTGAAGTTTGTGCATGATTTTGCCAAGAAACACCGACCGGAAGAGTATAACAAAGGCCTGAAAGGCGGCATCAAAGACCTTTTCCTTTACGAAGAGGGCCTGACCTACGCCCTGATAATTCAGAAGGCCCTTACTGCAGCCGATAACGCCGGCGATCTCACCCGGCTGGGTGTCAAAAAGGCCCTCGACAATATGACCTGGGATTTCAAGGGCATGTTCGACGGCAAGACATTTTCCTACAAATCGCACACCATTCCCATGCTGAGAATGTATAAGGCCCATGTTAAAATGGTCAAAATGGGTGACAAAATGGTGCCCACAGGCGGCTTGGAAGCGCTTGGCGACTGGATCAATACCGACGAGATCAGTTGGTAATGTTAGATTTGAGTCAGCCGGATCCCACGCGGTTAACCGTGTGGGATCCTTTTTTTCACAAACCGGTCAGCTATTGGTCCGAATTTACTTTCCTGTGAGGTTCCCATGATCGATATTATTCAGACGCTGGGCTCCGGCCTATTGATCGGGCTTGTTTATGCCCTGCTGGGTCTCTGCATCGTCGTCATCTTTAAGGCCTCGGAAGCGTTCAACTTTGCCATCGGTGAGTTTCTCATCATCGGTTCATTTCTTTTTTATGTTCTGTTTTTTAATGACACCATCCCCTGGCATAAAGCGCTTATTTTGGGTATGCTGATATTTATCTTTTTTGCCGGCATTCTCGTTTTCGATCAGAATCTGCGGCTAAGAATCGCCTTACCATTGGGTCTGGCCGCCGGCGGCGTCATTTTCTGGGTTCTTTTTTTCGGCCTCAATCTTCCCTCGCTGATAGCCAATCCCTTTTTGCGCTTCGCGGTTGCCTTTCCGCTGGGGCTGGCGGCGGCTGGTTTGGTTGGAACCATCGTGGAACGCCTGACGATTAAACCGCTCATCGGACGCCACCCCATCTCCATGGCCATTGTAACCCTGGGTTTGGCATTTCTCCTGCGGGCAACCGTCCAACTCATCTGGGGATCCCATACGTATACATTTTTTCTGGATCTGCCCGACATTACGCTTGAATGGGGCCAATTTCTTTTTCTATCGGATCAAATTTGGGCCGGAATCCTATCTTTGTTAACCTTTGGTTTGGTCATTTTGTTCCTTTTCCGCAGCCGCTGGGGACTGGCCATCCGGGCCACCTCCGAGGATCAGGCCAAAGCCCTGGCCTTCGGCATCAATGCTCGCTTTGTGCTGCTGATCGTCTGGGGAATCAGCGCCTTGTGTATCGCCGTGGCCGGTATCATGATCTCCAATTTCGGCGCACTTCAGGTCGGTATGGGATTCGTGGGACTGCGTGCGATTCCGGTGGTGCTCATCGGTGGGATGGACAGCATCGGCGGCGCGCTGGTGGGCGGCATCATCGTGGGTATGTGTGAATCGCTTGCCGGGGCCTATATCGAGCCCATGGGATTGATCGGATTCAAAGAGGTGGCACCCTATCTGCTCCTTTTGGCCGTCCTTTTTATCCGGCCCTATGGTCTTTTTGGAACCGTCCGCATCGAAAGGGTCTAAGAATGCTCAGCGTTGAAAACCTGCGCGTGGTCTACCATGATGTGATTTCCGTATTAAACGGCATTTCCCTTGAAGCCCAGAAGGGAGAGATTCTGGTCATTATCGGCGCCAATGGTGCCGGCAAAACCACCCTGCTGCGTTCAATCTCGGGTATGATCGACTTTTACGATGGGGACATTATCGAAGGCGACATTACGATGGAAGGAACTTCCATCAAGGGTCTCGATACTACTGACATTATGAAGCGCTATGGCGTCACCTATGTGATGGAAGACCGGCCCGTCTTCTGGTATCTCACCATCGATGAAAACCTGAAGGCGGCTTCCTTCTCAAGGTGGAACAAACAGGTCAAAGCCGATATGGAAGCCATTTTCGAGTTTTTTCCCGTCCTGCGGCCCCATCGCAGCAAACGGGCCGGCTATGCCTCCGGCGGAGAGCAGCAGATGCTGGCCATCGGAATGGCCCTGATGACCCAGCCCAAGATATTGCTTTTAGATGAGCCTTCGCTGGGATTGGCTCCCCTGATTACGGAGGAACTTTTCAGTATCATCAAACGACTCAACGAATCCGGAATCACCATGATACTGGTGGAACAGAATGCCCATGCGGCCCTTAATATCGGCAGCCGCGGTTATGTGGTGGAGACCGGACGTATCGTTCTCGACGGGGCCGCACAAGATCTCCTGACCAATGAGGATGTGCGTGAATTTTACCTGGGATCGGGGGAAAAGGAACGCAAAAGTTACAAGGATGCAAAGCGGTACAAGAGGCGCAAACGATGGCTGTAAAAGAATCACAAGCAGATGCTCTTCTGGAAGTTGAAGATTTACACATCTCTTTTGGGGGCGTAACCGTATTGGACGGCATCAATCTGTCGGTCCGACGCGGTAGTATCTATTCGATCATCGGACCCAATGGTGCCGGAAAGACCAGCCTGCTCAACTGTATCAATATGCATTATCTGCCTCAACACGGCGGCATCCGGTTCGACGGGACGGAATTAAACGGTCTCAAGCCGCATGCGGTCGCAGCTTTGGGAATCGCCCGGACGTTTCAGAAGGTTGAGCTTTTCCAGGGTATGACCGTCATGGACAACATCAAGCTGGGACGCCATTTTCTGATGAAGCTCTCCCTCTTGGGCAGTTTTTTTCGTCTCCCTAAAATTGCCGCAGATGAAATGAAGCACCGACGGGAAATTGAGGAGGAAATCATCGACTTCATGGGTCTTTCGAGCTTCCGCTATGCGCCCGTGGGAATTCTGCCCTTTGGCGTTCGCAAAAGAGTCGATATGGCCCGGGCCCTGGCCATGCGCCCTAAGTTGCTGCTCCTGGATGAGATCATGTCGGGCATGGCGGTTGAGGAGAAAGAGGACATCGCCAGTTATATTATGGATGTCCACCGCGATCTGGGGGTCACCATCATATGGATCGAGCACGATCTGGCCGCCGTCATGGATCTGTCGCAACGTGTTTGTGTACTCAATTTCGGTATAAAGATCGCTGAAGGTTCTCCGGAAGAAGTCCAGAAAGATCCGCAGGTGATTGAAGCCTATCTGGGAAGACAGAAGGAACAATAACATGCTCGAAGATACACTCATTGGACTTGTCGTAAAAAACGCGGCCGAGATGCCGGATGAGGTTGCCATCCGCGAAAAACGATACGGCATCTGGACCCCCATGACCTGGCGCCAATTTTGTCAGAAAGTACAGCAGTTTGCGCTGGGCATCAGAGCGCTGGGTTTTTCGGAAGGAAATAACCTGACCATCATCGGCGACAACAAGCCCGAATGGGTCATCGCCGAACTCGGGTGCATGGCGGCCGACGGTCTTCCCACCGGCGCCTATCCCGATGGCCTGGCAGAAGAAATGGAATATTTGATTTCGTACTCCGACGCTAAATTTTTAGTGGTACGGGATCAGGAGCAGGTGGATAAAATCATCACCGTCTGGGATAAGATCAAGGCGAAGGTCGCCAAAGTCATTGTGTGGGATTCCCGGGGCATGAGTCACTATTATGCCGAATACCCCTTCCTTGAGCGTTTTGAAAAGGTGCTTGAGATCGGGGCCAAAGAGGAAACCCGGCAAAAGGACTACCTGCAGCAGAAAGCCGAAAGCATAGACCCTTCCCAGCCCGCCATGATGCTGACGACCTCCGGCACCACGGCCCTGCCCAAGCTTTCCATACTCAGTCATGCAAACCTGGTTTTCGCCTGTGAGAGTTACGGCAAGGTGGTGCAAATGGAAAAAGGGGATGAAATGCTTTCCGCTGCGCCCCTGGCCTGGATTGGCGAGCAGATGTATAACTTCACTCGTTTTCTAAAAGTCGGAGCCCACTATAACTTTCCCGAAGAAACCGAGACGCTGCGCAAAGACCTGCTGGAGATTCAACCCTACTATTTCGGCGGAACACCGATGGTGTGGGAGTTTCTCATATCCACCATTCAGGCGGCCATGGACAATGCCGATTTCCTAAAGCGCTACTTTTACCACCTGGCCATCGATACCGCTTTGACATGCACCGAAGCCGATCTGGCCGAAAAAGACGCCGGGCAATGGAATCGTTTTCTTTACCGGGTGCTCAACTTTCTGGTTTTGCGGCCCCTCAAGAACAAAGTCGGGCTGGGCCGGGTACGCCTTGCCGTCACCGGGGGCGGCGCCATTTCCCCGGAGGTGTTCAAGTATTTCAAAGCCCTGAGGCTCGATCTGCGCCAGGTTTTCGGTCAATCGGAATGCAGCGGAATCGCCACCACGCACGTTGAGGGCGATGTCCGGCCTGAAACCGTGGGGGTTCCCATACCTGACGTCGAAATCAAGCTTTCTGACGATGGTGAAATTCTGGTGCGCGGGAAAAACACGCATCTGGGTTATTATAAAAACGAGCAAGCCACCCAAGAAGGCTTTACCGAAGACGGTTTTCTGCGCACGGGGGATGCGGGTTACTTTGGCGAAGATGGGCATCTGTACGTTTTTGATCGCGCCAAGGACATTATGACCCTTGAAGACGGTACCCGCTTTGCACCCCAGGACCTTGAAACACGGCTGAAATTCAGCGCCTATATCAATGAGGCCATGGTTTGCGGCGGAGACCGATCCCATGTCACCGCCATCGTGAGTATCGATCTTGAAAATGTCGGCAATTGGGCCAAAAAGCGCGGTATTTCCTTTACGACATTTCAGGATCTCTCCCAACGAAAAGAGGTTTATGAACTCATCCGCGATGAGATAAGCAAAATCAATCAGCGCTTTCCTGAAAACATTCGTATCAAACGATTCTCCATTCTTTTGAAGGCACTCCACCCGGATGATGGAGAACTGACCCGCACCCGCAAGGTGAGGCGCAAGTTTGTCAACGAGCGCTACCAGTCACTGATTGAGGATTTGTATCAGGCCAAACAGGAACACGATCTGGACGTTGAGATACGCTATGAAGACGGCCGTATCTCGGCCTTTAAAGGAAAAGTCGCCATACAGGAGGTAGCTTAGTGAGGTCATTGTCCAAAACATATAATGACTATTTTTCTTCCACTGCAGTTTACAGTTATCGCGAAGATGAACGGATCTTCCGCACCCGATTTATGCGGGTCTGGTTTGTGATCCTGATTTTCCTTGTGGCGATCCTTTTTGTGGCATCATTGGTCGGTATCGGCGCCAATGAATACCATTATTTCATCATGAATTTAATCTTGATCAACCTCGTCGCCGCCATCGGTCTACAGATCCTGATCGGTTTTACGGGTCTGCTCTCACTCGGGCACGCCGCCTTTATGGGCGTGGGCGCCTATACCTCGGCCCTTTTGGTGACGGCATGGGGATGCCCTTTTATTCTATCCATCTTTTTGGCCGGATTTGTGGCGGCATTTTTTGGGCTTATCGTTGGAATCCCTTCATTGCGTATCAAGGGGTTCTATCTCATGGTGGCTACCCTGGCCTTTCAGTTTGTAATTGAATACGTCATTATCCATTGGGACAGTGTTACGCGCGGCATTCGCGGAATCGAACTTCCCATCCCGCATGTATTTGGGATTTCCCTGCAAAAAAACCAGGCCTATTTTGGATTACTTTTTATCGTGGCGGTTTTTTTGATGTGGGGTGCCAAAAATATTATCCGCTCCAAAATCGGCCGCGCTTTTATCGCTATTCGTGACAACGATGTTTCGGCCGAAATAATCGGGATACCGATTTTTCCCTACAAACTGCTATCCTTTTCCATCAGCGCCTTTTATGCCGGTGTCGCCGGTGCGCTTCACGCCGGGCTGCTCAGAACAGCCATTCCGGAAGATTACCATTTTCTTAATTCCATTATTCTATTGGCCATGGTGCTGGTCGGGGGCCTTGGGAGACTGGTCGGGACGGTTTTCGGGGTTATTTTCATCACCCTGGTGCCTGTATTGCTGGATTTGATTGTCAGCTATATCGCCAACGTCTATGATCCCAATTTTACCATCCTGCTGGGTCCCTTGAAGGAATTTGTCTTCGGCGGGTTAATCGTTCTCTTTATTATAGTCGAACCCGAGGGGCTGGTGGGGATATGGATTAAGATAAGAGACTACTTCAAGATCTGGCCGCTGCCCTATGTTTCGGAATAAACAAGGGACAACGGTTCTAAGGTTCAAAGTTCAACGTTCAGGGTTAAGGACAAGAGTGCAACCTTGAACCCCTGAACCTTTGAACCCGTGAACGTCTACAACAAAGGAACCTATATGTCGTCTGCAACTTATCGCGAAATCCATCTGATGAATCGTCCCATAGGTTTGCCGCGTGAAAGCGATTTTGGACTCGTCGATACCCCGATCCCCGCGATCGCCGAAGGAGAAATGCTCGTACGCAATATCTATATGTCGGTGGATCCTTACATGCGCGGCCGCATGTACGATCGTCAAAGCTATGTGCCGCCCTTTCAGCTCAACAGCCCCCTGGAAGGCGGTTGCGTGGGGCAGGTGGTCGAATCAAAAAAGGGTGAATTTTCGGTTGGAGATTTTGTCCTCGGCATGCTGGGTTGGCGCGAATATTTCGTCTCCGATGGCTCGGGTGTGACCAAAATCGATCCGCATATGGCACCCATTCAAACGTATCTCGGCGCTCTTGGTATGACGGGGCTTACGGCGTATGTCGGCCTCCTTCACATCGGTGAGCCCAAAGAAGGCGACACGGTCTTTGTCTCTGCTGCTTCCGGGGCTGTTGGCTCTATCGTATGCCAGATCGCAAAGTCGAAAGGGTGTTATGTTGTCGGGAGCGCCGGCTCGGATGAAAAAGCCGCCTGGCTGACAAAGGTAGCGGGGGTCGATGCCGCCTTCAACTATAAAAATACGGATAATCTTGTGGTTGAGGTCGGGAATCTTTGCCCCAAAGGAATCGATGTCTATTTTGAAAATGTGGGCGGAAAACATCTTGAAGCGGCCCTCGAGGGCATGAACTCTTTCGGGCGCATCGTACTGTGCGGTATGATCTCCATTTATAATGCGACGCGGCCGCCGCCCGGGCCCGTCAATCTGGGCCATGCGATTTCCAAACAACTAAAACTGCAAGGCTTTATCGTCATGCATCACATGGATAAATTGCCGCAATTTCATGCGGACATGGGCAAATGGATTGCTGTCGGAAAGATTAAGGTCAAGGAAACGATCATTGCTGGTATTGAGAACGCCCCTAAAGCCTTTATCGGACTTTTTAAAGGCGAAAATTTCGGCAAAATGATCGTGAAAATCGGACCCGATCCGGCGTTGTAAGCCCTATTTATCCAGCTCATTTCTGACAGCTACCGCCAGTTCTTCCAACGTATAGGGCTTTTGAACGTAGGGACCGGCCCCTAAACCTTGCACTTCCTTGACGCGATCGGTTTCTGAGAAGCCGCTGGTAACAATGGCTTTCTGTCCTGGGTTAAGGCCGATGACTTGCTGGTATGTTTCAAGACCGTCGATCCCCTCTTCCAGGATCATATCTAGTAAAATAATATCAGCCGAGTTTTTCTCCAAATAATCCAAAGCAGCTTCACCACTTGAAACGGCATTGACGCTGTATCCCAGATTATTGAGCATTTCCGAGGCAATCGCCCGTTGTTCCAGGACATCGTCAATAATGAGTATTGTTTCGGAACCGCAATAATCGTTTATATTTTTGTAATCCTCGGCAGGGGTCTGCTTTTCAAGGCTGGCGGGAAAATACAGATCAAATCGGGTACCTTTGCCACTGGCACTTTGTACATCAATAAACCCATTGTGGTCTCGAACCGTATTCCAGACAACCGCCATACCCAATCCGGTACCGCTTCGTCCCAGGGCTTTTTTTGTAAAAAACGGTTCAAAAACCTGCCCGATGTCTTCGGTCGCAATACCGGAACCGGTGTCTGCGATGGACGCTTTGACATAATCACCCGCTGGAACGGCCTGGAACCCGAATAGCGGATGATCCAGATGCTGATTCGCGGTGGTGACCGTGATCCGGCCGCCTTGGGGCATGGCCTCCAAAGCATTCGATATGATATTCATCATCACTTTAAAAATATGCACCGGCGATCCTTTAATGTTCCAAGGCTCTTCCTCAAAATTCTTGTCGATGGCCACATGAGGATATTGCCGGTGCAGTTCTAAAAATTCAGGGCTTTCAAGATATTCGCTGATGATCCCGTTAACCGGTACTATTTCTTTTTCAGCCACACTTCGTCTGGCAAGGGTCAGAAGGTCCTGAACAATGGCGGCCGCCTTGGATCCGGACTTCAGGATCATCTGAAGGGGGTCTTTCAAGGGACTGTCCTCGGGCAGATTCATCAAAAGTACTTCAGGGTAGGTTACGATCCCGGACAATACATTATTAAGATCATGGGCAACCCCACCGGCAATAATACCCAGCGCCTCCATTTTTTGGGCCTGATGAAGCTGTTCATTGGCCCGTTGTAAATCGGCCGTACGTTCTTCCACCAGCGTTTCCAGATGGTTTTGATAGTGGTGCAAAGCCTCTTGAGCCCGAATCCGTTCGGTTATATCGGCAATCAGGAGGATGATGGTGCCTTCGCCATCTTGATATGGAAGCCTATGAATCGACAGCAGTCTATCGTTCAATCGTATCGGATGATCCGGGTCCAGGGGTGGGGCCGGGGCGACATCGGCTCGCATTATGGCTTCGATTTGTTGTTTTGTTTTCCCCTCGAATAAATCCGGCAAATAGGCGGCTAAAAGCATTTCCATCGGTTTACCGAGCAGGGTTAGGGCCATGGGATTTACATAAACGATTTGACCCTGATATATCTCCACGATCCCTTCGGAAATACTGTCCAGCATTGTTCGCAGGTGACAATTGTGGGCCAGAAGCTCTTTGGTCATTTGACGGTCGTGAACGGATTCAAAGCCCTTCAATCCTTTTTCCGCTTCGGTATCTCGTGGGGATTCGGCATCCTTGATGGCCGCAAACAAATGTTTGGTGGTTTCTTTAAAGGTGCCCTTGGCGATGACCGCATTTGCATCTATTTTGGAAGGCTTAAGTTTCATCTCCGCGGCCGCCGCTGACATGACCACGACGTAAGTATGCTTCAAATGCTCCATTTTACGAATAATCTGACACAGTTTGTCACCATTGATATTGGGAAGGAAATAATCGATGAAGACCACGTCAGGTGTTTCGATTGCCAATCGCTTAACGGCTGACAACCCATCACCTGCGGTAACCACCTCGTGTCCCGCATTTCTGAACTGCTTTTCGATGTAGGAAAGCAGCAGTTTGTTGTCGTCAACAATAAAGATTTTGTTCATTTCTCACATTCATGCCGCCAATCGTGGAGACATATCCTTTTTATATGCAATAACAAAGCGTTACGGGCAAACCCGCCAATTATTTCCCTTCATAAACACGTATCATTATTTCAAGTCTCAATCAAGTTATAACCCTAACCCGGAAAACATCTAACTCAGGCCAAAGGGCGCTTTCAGGGAAGCCGCCAACTCAATCAAGCACATCTCTCCGTCGCCAAGTGCTTTCTGCAGGGCATCTTCAAGCTCATCGGGCGTACCCACCCGCACGGCCGAAATGCCAAAAGCCTCGGCATAGGCGACAAAGTCCGGATTGACAAGACCCGTTTCATGACCCTGCTGATAGAATATTCCCTGTAGATAATCAATGACCCCGTAGGCATTGTCGTTTACGACGATCACAATGAAGTTTATGCCGTGCCGTTTGCATGTGGCCAGTTCCTGGGCGCCATACAAAAATCCGCCGTCACCCGTTACGGCCACTACCGTCCGTTGAGGATGAGCCACTTTAATACCGGCTGCTGCCGGAAATGCAAAACCGATGATGGCTGACCCTTTGGCCGCCACAAGCCCCCCCGGCACGTAGGTGGGATAAAAATACTCGGCCCAGTATCCAAGCATCGTGTTGTCGATGACCAGCGTGCCGTCCGGCGGCAAAACGCGTCGAATCGCATGCAAATAATCCATTTCCTCGTGGGCGGAGCGCAATTCTTCCGCTTCGCGTGCGCACGTTCTTTTAAGATCACCCGCCCAGCCCTCGCGACTTCCCGGCTTTAACTCGGCCTCCACCCGGACTCTCAGAGCAGCAATGATTTGATTGATGTCACCCGTAATGCTTAGATCTGCCGGATAATTTTTGTTTATCCAGGTATCATCGCAATCAATATGAATGAGACCTCGAAGCTTTACCCCATACTGCTTAAAATCAACATCGCGCAGTTTTGTCCCCACGGCCAATACCAGATCGCACGATTCAAACACCCGGCGCGCGCCGCCGCTCTGGGCTGCACCGAATACGAGTGGATGATTTTCGGAAATGAGACCTTTGGCCTGAACTTCGGTAAATACCGCGGCACCCAGAAGTTCGGCCAGCGCGGTTATCTCCTTTTGGGCCCGGGCCATGATCGCTTCCACCCCCAGCACGATAACCGGGCGCTGCATCTGGACCAGTTCCAGGGCCGCTTTCTCAAGGCTGGGAATTTCTTCTTCTACGGCGCTATCCTGATCTGAACGATCCAAATTGAGCGCTGCCTCTTTATCCCACATATTGACCGGCACTTCCACATAGACCGGGCCGGGCCGCCCCGACAGAGCCGTGTCGACCGCCCGGCCAAAGGCGACCTCGGCATCGTCTCCCGGCCGAATGCAGACCTGGGCCTTGGTAATGCTTTTGAACAGGCTTTCCTGATCTGTCAATTCGTGCAATTTCCCCTGACCTTTGCCGATCTTGTTACTGGAAATATTGGAAGTGATGACCAAAACCGGTGAACTGGAGTGCCAGGCTTCCATCAAAGGCGCCACCACATAACCAACCCCGGGACCGGTCGAAGCGATCACCACCCCCAGCCCTTGAGTCGAACGCGCATACCCATCGGCCATGTGGGTCGCACTTGCTTCCTGCCGGCACAAAATGTGCCTGATTGCAGGCTCCTTTCGCAAGGCTTCATACAGTCCGATATTGTGCACGCTCGGAATGCCGAAAACCGTTTTGACTCGAGCAGACCTCAAGGTCCTAACCAGCAATTCCGAAACTTTCATCAACATACCCCCGACATTAGATTCACCGACAATTTAGGTTGATATTACGACAAATTGCAATTAATAATTGTTTAATAATGTCAGAACCTAACATACACTATACCCGATTCCATCCAACCTGAACAAGGGCATAAATTGGGAGGACTAACATCAATGAATGCAGCAGATTTTTTGGCCAAGGTTTCTATTTTTTCACACCTCAAAAAGAGGGATCTGAAACGAATTGTCAAAATGGCGCAAGATGAAGTTTTTCAGTGCGGGGAGATAATCATCAAAGAGGGTGACCGGAGTGGAAGACTCTTCGTGGTCATCAGCGGCACAGTCGACGTCATTAAAAATATGGGCCAAAAGAATGAAGCCCGTCTTACGACCCTCGGACCCCAAACCTATTTTGGCGAAATGGCCCTGCTGGACGATCTCACACGCACAGCCAGCGTGGTGGCTAAAACCGAGACCAAGGTTCTTTATATCGACCACTTGAACCTTCGCGAGGAAATTGAAAGAAACCCGGTGCTGGCGATAGAGCTGCTGCAAATGCTGACCCGTCGCCTCCGGGCGATTGAAAAAACGCTGGTCAATACATTGGGATCATTTCTGCCGATTTGTGCGCATTGCAAAAAAATTCGCGATGAAAAAAATGCATGGGCTCCGATAGAAGCCTATATCTCAGACCACACGGAAACCGAATTCAGCCATGGAATCTGTCCTGCCTGTGCCATAGAATTCTACCCGGAACTCATGCAAGAAAAATAATACCTGAATCTTGCATGAAATCAGATAATCATTCTGGCCCATCCAAGATCCCGCTATCCGGGCATGAATGGTATACGTTGTTCGGTTGCGCGGCTCTTCTTTCCTATTTTCCCATTTCCCTTGTGTGATCACTTATTGTCTGGGTATGAATGAAAGAATTTAACTTTGCTTTTTGGCTAGAATTCAGGTTGCCGAATTTGACGCCACATCTTCTCATAGACATAGAGTCTGAAATTTGGGATATGATAAAATCTGAACAAACCTTGAATGGCACCATATCGATTTTGGTTTCATTATGGCACTTTGAGATCGTCAGTTCATCGTAATCGTGCGACCACATCTCGCCATCAACATATTTAAACCCAAGCCCCCCTCTGCTGATATCTATGAGTGGCGCAAGTCTCACATTAAGAGGTTTACCCAATTTGAAAAAACGCGGCTTATCAAATTCGACAAAAGCGCCTTCTTTTACCTTGTACCTCTTGTGTTTCCTTCGCTCAACAAAATCTTTCCTGCAGCGTAATCCCAACCATTCATTGGCTTTCCCCACATTGCGGAAAACTTGAATCATAAAAGTTTCGTCGGAAGAGAGGCTTTGGTACATTCGCGCTGTTCCGAAAGCTATATCTGATGGAGCTATAATGGCTAATTTCCCATAACGTTTGGATCCGGAACCTTGTCGCTCATGAGCAATCAGTTGCTCGATCCCTTTTGTCGTAACACAAAACGATGTTACTTTTCGTAGATCAATAAGTTGATCAAGTCCAATACTGAAATTTTTGTCGCAAAACAATTGATGCGATATATCCAACATCTCAGAGTCAGTAAACTTCCCTTCTGCAACAATCTGGACCAGGCCGTTATCTTCATCGATTTGGTAAAATCCGGGCATTCGGTATTTCCTTTCTATAATTAGTTTTACTTGAATTTTTGCCCTACTATTTGCTTAAAACCTGGATTCACAGCAATAATTGTGCCAGGCATAATTATTTATATATTATCAGAATCAGGCTTATCAATAATACATGTAACCATTTAATATTGTTTATATATAAAATTACAACCTACCAATAATCTCTATAAATTTAAGTTTTGAATAATAAAACAACCAATAGAAATGCACATAAAATTGTGCGTCGTGCACAAAATTCTGTGCATTCTATAAGTTGGCAATTGTCAAAAAGTTTCTTCATTCGAAACTGTCCCGGAGCTTGTGACTTCCCATTGCGATCCGACCGTCAATCTGTTTGATCGCATTTATCTCTCACAGGGGCCTGAAGACGCTGGCAACTGCCTAACTGATTTAAATTATTTGACATTTTCAGAAGCTATGATACGAAGTAAGGCATATCCCCATCGACCTCGTGATCTCCATATCACTGCTGTGAAGAAAAAACATATTACGAGGGTTCCATGGGAGGAGAAGATGGATGGGTGGGACAGGCAACCAAAAAATTGCGCTAACCAGTGAAGACGGTGTTCCATCTCGCATCACACTTTTCCGTCATACGTCAGCATCGGCTCCGGTGATTATCATCATGCCGGCCATGGGGGCAAAGGCAAGATTTTACGAACCGCTGGCGTTGGCGCTGGTTGAAAAAGGATTCCACGCCCTAACAGCCGATTTGCGCGGCCATGGCGAAAGCGGTGTCCGCCCCGGACGGACAACCGACTTCGGATACGGCGATATGGTCAAATACGACTGGCCTTGTGTTATGGCGCAGGCTGAGATGCAGTTCCCCCGCTCACCCAAATTCATCCTCGGTCACAGTCTGGGTGGTCAACTCAGTACGCTGTACATGAGTGAGAATCCCGCCGGAATCGATCGCCTGATTCTGGTTGCGGCACCCGGTCTGCATTACCGCGACTGGCCCTTCCCGCGATCCATAACCCTCCTTTTTTCAACCCAGATATTTGCCCTGTTGGCGATGGTAATGGGCTATTTCCCGGGACACAAGATAGGCATCGGCGGTACCGAGGCGCGGGGTCTTGTGCGGGATTGGTCTCGCATTGTTCGCAAAGGGCGCTACGACATGATTCACCGCTCCCACGATTATGTCGCCTTGCTGCAAAAGTTGCGTGTACCGGTTTTGGCGCTCTCTTTTACGGATGATGCTTTTGCCCCCAAACGGGCTGTGGATGGCCTTTGTGCCAAAATGCCCCAAATCGAGCTTACCCGCTGGCATCTGGCGCCATCCGAAATAGGCTGCCGGGAACTGGGGCACTTTAGATGGATGAACCAGAGCGGGCGGTTGGCACCGCTGTTAGCGGAATGGTTAAGAAACGGCCAGACACAAAGAAAGGGGCAAGAATGGATGGGGAAAGATTGAATACCGCGTATAAGCAGGGAATTGGTCTGATGGCCAAAGGGTATGCCTCAGGGGAATGCGCTCGCTATTGCGGTTCAACTTCCACAATCAGCTTTTGAACCTTGTCTTTGAGTGCTTTGATTTCCCTGTTTACCGCTTGCAGATTCGTTTTCAGGTTTATTGCTATTTTATCATCCCTCTTCGTAAGTTCAGAGATTTTCTCACCGGCAGGTATTTTTTTTATCCGATCTTCCAGTTTAAGCGCATCGCTTTTTGTCATGTTATAACTGGCACCGACTAATTCAACGGGCCTCCGCGATCTTGTATATTTGGCACCTTTCCCGAGATTATGCGCTGCCAATCGGCGTTTCAAACTCTTGGTAATCCCACAGTACAAAGATTTATCGGAACACCTAACCAGATAAACGAGCCATTGTCTTTCATTCATCTTTTGTCTAATAATCCACCCGTTTTTTCAATTCCCTCTCAGTTCACCTTCTCCCGCAATTTCCAAGACCACCTGAACACAACCCCCCTTTTTGATGGAAGCATCATTTTTTCACCGGTCGCCGGGTTTCTTCCCCGACGTTTTCTTTTTTCTCTAATACAGAATTTGCCGAATCCGCTGATCAAAACATTTTCTCCGGATTCGAGAGTCCGTTTGATGATTTCAAGGAGGATTTCTGTGATTTCAGCAGATTGTCTTTCGGTGAAACGGGTTTGGGTCCGGATTGTTTGGTTGATTTGGGATTTTGTGAGAGTCATATCGCAGGTCGATCCTTTTTAATTTCCTTTATTATCGAAGAGGGATTGATTTGAATTTCTAATTTTGCCTAAGAATTAAAGTGGTTGTGAAGCAGTGAGTATCACAATAATTGATCGTATTCAATTTAAAAACACAAAACGATGGTGATTTTGGATCTACCCGCCCAAAACAAAAACCGGTTTAAGCTTTTCTTCTATTATAACGTTTTTATCCCAAAATTCAATGTGAGACAGCTCCACGGGCGGGCCTAAAGATCGAAGGGCGTCAGTAAAAGTATATTTTATTTTTCTTGATTTGTATCGTAATAATCATTAAACATTGTTGGGGAAAATGTTGGGGACTTGATCTTCAGCTAATGGTAGCCTAATAATATGGGTGCCCCCAACACAAATTTAGATTAGGGGTATAAAATGCCTAAGCAGAAAAGATATAAAACAAAATATCCGGGCCTCTATTACATTAATGGCCGTGGATTGGAAAAAGGCACCAAAGAAAAAGTTTATTATATTGTCTTCAGAAAAAACGGAAAACTGGTCGAGGAAAAAGCCGGTCGTCAATTTCAGGATAAGATGACTCCTGCTCGTGCCTCACGGATTCGAGATCAAAAAATCGCCGGGAAGCTGCCCCTGAATCGTGATCAAAAAAAATCCAACGCACACCCCCCTGGTTCTGGGGACAAATCCTTGCATAAAGTTGATGAAACGCAAAAATTTCAAATCGAAGGAGAAAGTGAGATAGCCCCCGACCAGCTTAATAAAATATTGAATGCTCTCTTTCTTGTTTCAACCGATGGCCTGAGTATTAGTGATGCGAAAGGGAATATTATCGCCTGCAATGAAGCTTCAGCAAAAACTGCCGGGCTTAAAGTATCTGATTTTGCAGGAAAAAATGTCCATGATCTTATTAAAAACGGTACAATAAACAAATCGGTAACACTTGAGGTGCTAGCGACAAAGCGGCAGGTTAACACAATGATATTTATCAAGCCGACAGGAAAAGAAGTTCTATCAACCGGCACACCGGTTTTTGATGATGAAGGCAACATCGGTATGATCATCGTAAATGACCGAGACATGACGCAGCTGAATAATTTAAAAGCCAAACTGGATGAAACACGTCTTGTGTCTGAAAAATATAAGGACACGCTGGCTGAACTCAGCACGGCGAATCGGAAAGAGCAGCCGATCCTTGCCTCAAGTGAGAAAATGCGCCACATATTGAAAACCGGCCACAAATTCGCAAAATTGGGCGTGTCCAATATACTGCTTTTAGGAGAATCCGGAACGGGGAAGAACCTGTTGGCCAAATTCATTCACAACAATGGTAGGCGCAAAAAGAAGCCTTTTATCGAAATAAGTTGCGCGGCTATACCGGAGAATCTGCTTGAGGCGGAATTGTTTGGCTATGAGAAAGGCGCTTTCACCGGAGCGGATCCGCGCGGTAAAGTGGGGCTATTCGAACTCGCCCATGAAGGCACTCTCTTTTTAGACGAGATTGGAGACCTTCCCCTCCCAGTTCAAGTTAAGCTTCTAAAATATTGGGACAATCAAGAAATTTACCATATCGGTGGAATCAAACCGATAAAAGTAGATTGTATCATCATTGCTGCTACTAACAAAGATCTGAAAAAACAGGTAAATCAGGGTAAATTTCGAGAGGATCTGTTTTACAGACTCAATGCTGTAAATCTTCGCATGCCACCCCTTCGAGAACGCCGTGAAGATATCTCCAATTTGGCGCATCATTTTTTAAATATGTACAATCAGACGTATGATTTAAAAAAACGCTTTTCACCCCAGGCGTTAAAAGTGCTCCTCTCCTATCAATTCCCGGGGAATATCCGCGAACTGAAAAACATCATCAACAGTGCGGTTTTGATGAGCGAAAAAGATGTGCTTGAAAAATCCATTGTCAACGCGATCCTTAATCTAAAACTCGAAAATGGCACCCTTCCGATTGAACATGGCGAGGATCCCCAAAGTCTGAACAATCAACTGCTAAGCGTAGAAAAAACCATATTAGCTGACGCGTTGTCGCGATATCGGTCGACAAGGGAAATTGCCAGGCATTTAAACCTGAGTCAATCGAGCGTCGTTCGCAAACTGCAACATCACGGGATAATGCCCAAATAGTGTCATTGCCCTGCCACGCATTTCAATCACATAGCTTAATCCTATATTGTCTGCAGCTGAACGCCATGCCTTACCTTTCTGCGAGTCTTTTTTGCATCATTTTATATAATTTGTTGGGGAACTAAAGAGCCTCCAAGCATTTGTTTTAACGTTGTTTTCAGCATTTTTCACAGTATTGGCATTATTATTGCTATTTGCTCGCATAAAATGAAATAAAAATTGATAACATTGTAATAACAGGAGGTGTAATCATGGCAGAGCTAAAAGCACTTGAACATTTGCTGCGACAAGGTAAAATTTCTCGCCGTGACTTTTTAACCCGTATTTCAGTTCTCGGAATGACGGCCGCTTTATCACCCGTATTTTTCTCCGCTCCGGCGCTGGCGAAAACACCCCAAAAAGGAGGACGACTCCGGCTCGGCCTAGGCGGTGGCTCGACCACTGATTCGCTGGATCCCGCAGCGATAACAGACGCCATGGCATATAATATCAATTGGCAAATTAGGAACTGTCTGACAGAGGTTGACCGCGACGGCAACATTGTACCCGAATTGGCCCAAAACTGGGATGCTTCACCGGATGCAAAAAAATGGACATTTAAACTTCGCCCGGGTGTGGAATTTCATAATGGCAAAACCCTGGAGGCCGACGATGTCGTATTTTCCATCAATCATCACCGCGGCGAAAATTCAAAGTCAGCCGCAAAAAGTATTGTGGACCCCATCGAAAACATAAAGATCGACGGCAAAAACACAGTTGTGTTCAATTTGAAAGAGGGAAACACCGACTTCCCTTTCATTCTCAGTGATCCTCACCTAACCATCGTACCCGACGGAACCAAAGGAATGGATTGGGGAAAGGGTATCGGTACCGGCGGCTTTGTTTTGCAGGAGTGGGAACCGGGATATAGAGCATTTGCCAAGCGAAATCTCAATTACTGGAAAGAGGGTCGCGCCCACTTTGACGAGGTGGAAACCACCGGTATTGCGGACGCCACGTTGAGAGTCGTCGCGTTGAATACCCAACAGATCGATGCCATGAATCGCTTTCAACTGAATCTCACACATTTACTTCCGCGGGCGCGTAACATTCAGATCATTAACGTCACCGGGACAAAACATTATTCAATGCCTATGCTGACCGATAGAAAACCGTTTAATAACATGGATGTCAGGCTGGCATTGAAATATGCCATTAATCGTAAACACCTGTTGAAGAAAATAGTACGTGGTTACGGCACTGTTGGTAATGATCATCCCATCGCTCCGTGCCAAAAAGGCCATGCGTCGGAATTACCCACACGAACGTATGACCCGGACCAGGCCAGGTTTCATATGAAAAAGGCCGGGATGTTGGATTACACCTTCAATCTTCATGCCGCTGATGCTGCCTGGCCGGGAGCCGATGCCGTTGCCGCAGCTATGCTTTACAAAGAACACGCGGCCAAGGCCGGCATCAAAATAGAGGTCATAATAGAGCCTGATGACGGTTATTGGGATAAAGTATGGATGAAAAAACCATGGGTCATGTGCTACTGGAGCGGCCGTTCGACGGCAGATTGGATGTTGTCTACCGCCTATTCCGCCGATTCTCCCTGGAACGATTCTTTGTGGAAACACGAGCGATTCAATCGGTTACTCAAAGAAGCGCGGGCCGAGATAAATGACGCCAAACGACATGAATTGTATGTTGAATGTCAGAGAATTTTATCTCTTGAAGGGGGTGTCATTATTCCCATGTTCGTCAATATCGTTGAGGCTGCCTCCAATCGGCTGAAAATCAATAATCCGGCGGGGAACTGGGAGATGGACGGATTCAGAGCAGCGGAGCGCTGGTGGTTTGAGGCGTGAACCAGGAGATAGAGGCTTTTACGGCTGGGCAGCGCTGGCCGGGAGCGGTGCTCGAATATTTTACCACCAGTGGGCTAAAATACCGGTTGACGCGCGATCCGTCTTTTGCAATGCTTTATGTACACCCTCGATTATAGGCGAGGATTGATTCCGGCAATTAAGGCGTTTGCATGAAAAAGATCTCTCGAAGACGTTTTTTAAAAAAGACTGCGATCCTGGGGACTGCGCTGACCGGTCTCCCGATCATACTGATACCAAAAGCACATGCCGCATGGGCGCACAAAACAACTGTTCATCCGAACATCGATAATCTCCGAGTGGTTAGTGTTACCGACCCGCAAATGACCACCGCCATGGAACCCCACACTTCGTGGGCCCGGCAGGAGAAACTTGTAAACGCCCCTGCAGTCTGGGAAAATATGGACAAACTCGCTTGCGCCCTTGCCGAGATGCGCAATCCCGAACAGGCATGGAAAACGATCTTCGTAAAGCCACCACGAAAATCATGGTCTGACACGGTTGTGGCCATTAAAACCAATAACATCTCACAGCAGCACACGCACAGCGCCGTTATGGCCAAGGTGTGTCATGCCCTCACAGACATCATGGGCATTAAGCCCGGCAATATCCACATATACGACGCTTGTCACGGAAGCAATTTAACCCGCAAAACACCGTTTAGCGGTCTTCCGGAAGGCTGTCGTATCGAAAATCAATGGGGCGGTAGTACGGAACTGACGCAAATCCCGCGCCCATGGAGGGACTCGGCAGGAGAGTCAACTTGTCTGAAATACCTGGTGAACGGGACCGTTGATATTCTGATAAATATTGCCCTGTGCAAGGGACACAGCAGCCGCTTCGGCCGGTTTACCATGACCATGAAGAATCATTTCGGCACCTTTTCCCCGGCGCCCGGTCATAACAGAGGCAGCGTGGATTATCTCATGGCCATCAACCAAACACCCGAGATCCTCGGCCCCATGGACCCGCGCAACGGAAGGGTTCTCTATCCGCGCCAGCAACTCTGCCTTGTAGATGCATTGTGGGCCAGCAAACGGGGCCCCGGCGGCAACCCGAGCCATCAGCCGAACTTCCTCGCCATGGGGGTCTTGTCCTCCATCGTTGACTATCAGGTAGCCACAAAATTTCGGGGAGCACGCATGGATTGGCACCCGAATATGAGCACCACACGTCGGATGTTAACCGATTTTGGATATGATGAAGGAGACCTTTCAGCCGAAGACAAATTCATCGAGATTTGATGGCGTCGCAAAAAGTCTTGAATTCTTAAGAGATGGCTAAGTAAAAAGGTTCATATACAAGGCGTAGTGTTTTTTCAGGAACGAGGCTATATATGTAGTATGCCGAGTGTCTAAAAAAATATTACAACGCCGTAGATGGGACTTTTTACGACGCCATCAATCTTAGGCGTATTCCTGATAGAGGGGTGTGATGACTAATTCCGGCACAAGAGCTCTGGGCGGCAATTTGGCGACGGCGACAACCATAGCCGCAATATCTTCCGGAAGGAGCATCCTGGCCCTTTTTTCGGCCGCAACCGGAACGGGCCTCTGATCAAGAATCGGGGTATCCACCTCTCCCGGATAGATGTTGGTGACATGGATTCCATTTTCATGTTCCTCCAGCCCGACTGCCATCCCCAGGCCGCCCATTGCAAATTTTGAGGCACCATAGCCGGCCCCGGTAAGCTTCATGGCACGTTTTCCGCCAATAGAGGAGATATTTACGATCAGACCGGAACGGCGTTCTCTCATGCCCGGCAAAATTGAATAAATACAGTTAAACGCTCCGGTGACATTGATTGCCAGCATTCGATCCCAGTCGTCCGGTTCCAGTATCGTCATTTGCCGCTTTGATACGTTGATTCCGGCGCTGTTAACGAGAATATCGGGCGTGCCCATACTTCCCTTTAACCAGTTAATCAGCTCATTGGTGGCAGATCGGTCGGACACGTCACACACACGCGTGATGACATCCGTTCGATCCTTCAATGGGGTCGCAGCAGCCTTCAATTTGTCCTCACTTCGTCCGCTGATTACCAAACGACATTCTTCGCGCGCAAACGCCAGGGCGATACCCAACCCAATGCCGCTACCCCCGCCTGTTATCAAAACACTTTTCCCTTTTAGGTCCATATACCTCCTCCACGAATCCTCTTGAGTTAGGTAAGCTATACACAATTCAATAACAACGACGCCCGCAAGGGTAAAATCGGCTTTTTAGGTAAAATTTTATGGATTTCTTCTCCATTTTATTATGCTTTTTGACGTCTTACAATACCAGTATCGCTAAAATTCCCCCGGTACAAACAACGAAAGCACAAAGGAGATATGCGACAGCCTTGTACAGCCAGACAACGGATAGTTCCAATTCTTCATAACTCATGTCATCCCCTCCTTTCTTCTTTCTATTTTTAAAAGAAAAGCCGGGCCACTCCCATTTCAGGCAACCCGGCTATCTCGATTAAGACTCCTAGATTTCCGTCCCCGCCTATCGACAGGTTTGACTTTATTTTATTATTTATTCATATTATCTATCTTTCAATGTAAAAAGTAAATACGTATAAGGTATTATTTTATTGGTATTTTTTAGCCGGAGTATGACCATTATGACTACGACTAAGATATGAAAACCGGGTCATCGCCGGGGCTGGGGAACGTCAATCCCTCTATTAATTATTCTTGTAATTTGGGTCTATTATGATAAAAGATTAACTCGATTCGGATATCTAAACAGATCCATCAGAAGTCAATAAAGTAAAGACGTCTAAAGCAAAATAATCACTGATCAAGGTTGATGTTCTCCTAAAAAGTCGCAAATTCAACGATAGCATGGCTAAGTAAAAAGGTTCATATACAAGGTGTAGTGTTTTTTCAGGAACGAGGC
>CAZHAH010000089.1:0-22840 GCA_964530095.1 uncultured Desulfobacteraceae bacterium
TTTAAGAAGTAGAAAAGAACATACAACATAACTAAAGCCACAACATAACGATACGCAAGCTATAAAGTTGGAACATTAGGTTTGTGAATCTAATTTTCAGATGAACTGACGATTTGGCCCAATTATAGACCAAGACAGTTAGGTTATTTAAGAAAATTTACGCCGCTTAACTTTTACCTTGCCGCACTACCTCCCCAGCCTAAAAGGACAAACCCAATAAACCCCCAAATCCCAGCGCTCATATAATCCGCCGCACTAAGCTTCATTACCGCCACCATAAACGGTACCAATGAAATTATTTGCAAAAAGCACCCTGCGGGCTTTGATGGCCCCCCACTGCGTTTCTTTTTCATGGGGTGCCCACAAGCAGGGCATGAATCAGCCCTTTTAGAGATTTCTTTGTAACATTCGGGACAATTGGTCATTGCCATCTTAATTACCTCCTATCATTTTATTCCGTGGTCGATCCTTAAAATTTGCCAATTGTGTTTATAAACAGGTGGGTATTGTTTCCCTTGAAATATTTCACTCCAATAGTCGTTCACGGCCTCGGGGTTTATATGAATTGAATGCAGGATCATGTGACAACGCCAGCAAAGAGGTTCAAGGTACATTACCGGATCGCTGTAATTATGATTGTGGTAATGGATTAAGCCTTCTTTTTGTTTACAACGATTGCAACCGAGTTGGCTTGGGGGTGGGATGATGCCTTTGAGGATGGCCTGTTTTGTTTTTCTAGCGCTTGCCCGCCTTTGTTGAGGTGTCCAACCTTTGTACGATTTCAGAAAATTGATCCTTCTTTTGCATAATTAAAGTTATCATTTGACTATAATAACAAACGGTTATATATGGTGCAAGACCAAAATGTGTGCGTTGAATTTTTGATGTACAAAACAAGAATCCAAAAAGGCTGTAGCATGCCTTTTGTGAGGTACAGATGCCAAATAACCCGCAAAAAGGATCTTCAATAAAGGTTGAGCCCATTAAAAAGGTCAAGGACATCCAAACGATTAAAAAGCTACTGGCAGGCAATCTGAGGAACCTGACGCTATTTATCATCGGCATTAATACAAATCTCAGGGCCAGCGATTTAGTCAAGATCAAAGTGGGGGATGTCATGTATCTGGGGCCGGGGGAATCATTTGAGATCCGGGAACAAAAAACAAAAAAGCCAAGGCGGGTGACTTTAAACAATGCCTGCATACGCGTCGTGTACAATTATCTCAAGGAACGCCCTCTCAGGAAGGATGAGCCATTGTTTTTGAGCGGCAAGGGCGGCCGGTTGACGGTTCAATCGGTCCATAGGCTTGCAAAGGATTGGTGTCGATCGATCAATTTAAACGGCAATTATGGAAGCCATACGTTGCGAAAAACCTGGGGATATCATCAAAGGGTGACATATGGGGTGGATCTTCCCCGGCTGATGGTCTGTTTTAACCATACAACCCAGCGCCAAACGCTGGATTATTTATGCATTCAACCTGAAGAAATAAAAGACGTATATGAAAATGAACTTTAAATATAGCCAATCTATATCATTAAATAGCTTCCAACAAGACCAGAAAGATCACTATCCCGTTTGTTATTAAAAGCAATGAAACAATACCGGCAATCAGTGAGGCAAACCATATTTTAGTTGAAAACCAAATTTTTTGAGACAGCCATTTTCTAATTGAACGATAGGTAAAAAATACTATAACTATCCCCCCCAATTCCGCAATGTACGAAATAAAATACGTTAAACGACTACCATATTGCATTTCTGGTTTTCTCATCATAATGTTGGCATAAAAAAAGTATAAAACGATAAAACCCAAATAACCTTTACTCACTTTGCCGGGTAGATGGACAATTTGCTCTTTTTGTGTGGAGGAAATTTCAGTGGTATTTAGGGTATGTTCTTCGCTCTCCTTATTGAGCCATTCCCCACAATGTTTGCACTTGATTGCTTCTTTCTGTATTTTTTCAGAGCAATATGGACATTTTTTCATTCTTTAAACCTGAAGAAATAAAAGACGTGTATGAAAATGAACTTTAAATATTGCCAATAAAATAATTGATAAATCCTTGAATGCCTTTGTTAGAATTTTTTAGTAGTAATTTTCCATTTTATTCGCAAGGTACATAATGGAAATGGGAAGTACTATTAATTGTACGATCCCAAAAATGCCAATTATTATTAGTCCCAAAAGTGGACTAATAAAAATGCTTATCAAAAATAGGAGATAGAATATTGACGCACTGAATAAAGTAATTGTTGAAAACTCATTATCAGGTTCCTTTGATGAAAAAAATTGCCAAGGACCCAATGCCATTCCCCAAGACCATAGCAGAAATGGAATATAACCAAAATCAACAGTACCTTTATAAAAACTTGAACATATGAAAAATGATAGAACACAGGTACCCACAATGAGTATGTTTGTGTAAAGCTGAGATAAAAAACCAAACAAGTGGCCTAAAGGATTTTTCTTTTCATAAAAATATGCGGCAATTCCCGCAATTGGGATTCCAGGCAACATAAATATAGAGAGTATCCAATGAGAAGTGATAAGGAGTAAAACACCAATCCCTATCAATCTCCATTGTCCTAAAAAGGCAAGCCAAATACCCCCAATAATACCACCCCCAAAATTCAGAATCATAATTGGAACACAGAGAATTTCTAAAATTCTATTAAACATTTTCATCCTTCTCCACCATCTTTTCAAATTCTTCAATTAAGCTCTTTTTTTCAGAGGAAGAGAGGCTTTCAAATATTTCCACTATTTTTTCACGGTTTTCCGCTGATCTGTCTTGCCTGTATTGTTTAAAGCGCTCTGCCTGTTCAGGAGTGATAAGATTTTTAGATATGAGATGGTCCGCTGTCCCTTCTTCTGGGTTTTCAGGAAAATTGGAAAAGGAGAGAGCAAAAATTTTGCATATCGGATTCACAAATAAGGCTTCGTTCATGCCAATGTCTTCAAGATAGATGAAATATTTTCCCGATGTTTTGAGTTTGTAAATTTCCATTCTTTTCACCCTATTGCCCCAATAAATGTCCTGGTTGCTACATTCCCCTGTAGGACGTCTTATCCTTCATCTTTAAACCCGGCAACAATCCATAGAGATATCTATTTTTATGGCTTGTCGGAAAGCCGAAATAGTTCTTTAAGCCTCACATGCTTCATTCTCTAAAAGGTTTACCTTGTTCAGCAATGGCGATACTAAAATCTTGAATTTCAGATGTTAATTCTTTAATTTCTATGACAAAAGAGGACAGATCCTCAGATGAGACGTATTTGCTTGGAAACACGTAACCAAACTTTACGTTGGTGGTGGGTTTTATCACCGTAATTGAATCGGCGTCGCCACCCGCTCCCCAAAAAGAGTGGGTAATTTGATTTCTCCTTTTTCCAACGGTATCTGCTTTTTTCAACAAACATTCCAGCTTTTTAAAATCGTTATCCTTGCCGTAACGTTCAAGATAAAGTGATATAAGCAGTGGCCTCAAATTCCTAAACGGGATTTGAGCCGTGGCAATTTGACCTATGCGCTGATTTTCGTTAAAAAGCATCCATGTAAAAAACTGAATGACCTGTTCAAGCATTGCAAAGGAAACTGTCATATCACCAATGTGCTTTAGATGTTCATCTGGCACCGGATGTTGTAGCTTTCTCATCTGCCTGCCTTCGCTCTAACCAGTGATTATATAGTTTTTCCAATAATTGATAAATCCTTGAATGGCCGCTTGGAGTCAGATTTTTTATCATTCTTTTCTTAATAAAGTACCAGAGATATCAAAAAATTCTTTTCTTAATAATTTTTCTTCATTGTCAAGAAATACAACAATTTTATATATGCCATTTTTTGAAATATTTTTTTCTGTATGGTATTCTTCAATCTTTTCTTTTGTTTCGTCATCCCTATAATACGCTATGGTTTTGTTAATCCCTTCTTTAGATGCAAAATCATTTGTAAAATACCAATCTTTTTTATTTTTTTTGCCATTTTTATTATAATAAATAATCATCATAGAAACGCCATCTTTAGCTGCTCTACGTTCAGTAGAAAAAAATTTCCTTTTCTGAATTTTTTCATTTTTATCTAAAAAATCAATCGATTTTGAACTACCGTATTTATCAGCATATTTTTCCGTAAAAAATCTCTCACGCCTTATTTGTTGTCCATTTCTACTAAAATAAACAATCTTCTTGGTCATAAAGGGCTTTTGATCAAAACTTTTTCTGAAAAAACTTTCTCGTCTAACCTCCTTCTCATCACCATCAAAATAACTTACATCTTTAGAAACTCCATCTTTAGAAACTAACTTGTCCCGATAATACTGCTCAGTCTTAATTTTTCTTCCAGAGCTATCACAAAACACCAATCCTTTGGAATAACCCCACCGATATTCAGCATCCAGAAAAGAAAAGGTATGTTTATTAGTGGTGCCGCCATACTCGTTATACTTATCTAAGATTTCAACTTTTTTTGCATAAACTAATGGAGATGAGATAAAATAAATTAAAATAAAAAAAGATACAATAAACCTCATTTAAGCCTCCTTTGATGATCTTCACATAATTATTCCGGCTTCAATTGTTTGTATCCCTTTCCGTTTAAGGCTATGGGTTCTTATAATAATTTTACAGTATTTTCAACATCTTTAGAAAAGCAAAGGTTGTTGATATCTTAACCTTCAGGAACGGTAAGGGGCCTAAATGGGGTAATGAAATCCGTGGCTGATAGTCAGATGGCGATAGATTGTGCGAAGGAAACCGAAGAAATAAAGGACGTATATGAAAACGAATTATGGGGGGGTAAAATGCCGTCATTGAAATGCAATAATTGCGGGGGAACAACGAACACGGCAGCCTGTACCTACAATTTGCGCGACCCGGGTGCTGGGGCTTCTGAGTGTTATGTCCGTTTTGAAGGTGGGAAATGGGTCAAGGGTTGCGCCTATGATGAAGATAATGAGCTAATGAAATCTGTGGCTGATAGCCTTATGGCTATTGATTCAGCGAAGGGAAATACACTTGAATTTTTACCCTCAAAGAGCGACTTGAATTTTGTCCGTTTTTGTGTCCCTTTTCTTGTCCCTTTTCCGGTCCAAAAAATCACTAAAAAGCTATAATTTAGCTATATAATAACTAAAAAACAGGGGGCTCGCTTTTAGCGTAACCCCCTGTTTTTACTGAAAAGTTTTGGTGGAGCTGAGGGGGATCGAACCCCTGACCTCATGACTGCCAGTCATGCGCTCTCCCAGCTGAGCTACAGCCCCAATATTAAATGCGCTCCTAACAAAAGGCGGAATGGGTGTCAACATCTATTTTGATCGAAGGGGAGGGAATTTATTGACAAACAAAAAGGGAGAAAATAAAGATATTAGTTTTAGATTTCATTACAAGGTGTGATCGTATGCATAAAAGGGTGGATTCATGAACATAAACGATTTCAAAAACAGACCGGAGCCACCACCGGATGAGGCTGGCCGGCCGAGTATGTTTAAAGAGTTTGACGCCACCGAGCTTTATTGTCCCCGTTGTAAAAGGGCGGTTCCGGTCCGGAAACGTCTGCTGCTGGTGATCCCTGAAGGGGATAAATATGAATATCTTTGTGCTTTTTGCGCCGAGTCTGTGGGAAGCAAAATTGATCGTCAGCAAAAACCGCTATCTGTAATTGTATAACCCAAACTGGGCGAAAAAAGGATGATTGGAGAGGAAGGAAATTTATGCTCAACTTAATGCGTAAACATGCGAAAAGCTGGATGATAAAAGTAATTGTGGCACTCATTACGTGTGTGTTCGTTCTGTGGGGGGTCGGAAGCTTTCGCGAAAAAAGGAAAAGTCAAATCGCATTTGTGAATGGCGTACCGATTTACTACGAAGAATTTGGAGAAGCTTATAAAAAAATGATCGATCAGTTACAGAAATCGTTCGGGAATGCCCTGGACGATGCCATGCTGAAGACGCTTCAGGTCAAACGTCAGGCCCTCAATCAGATTGTTGATAAAAAGCTGTTGTTGACCGAAGCGAACAGACTCAACCTTAGAGTCACGGAAGGTGAGGTCGCCAGGGCGATCACCCAAGTGGCCGCCTTCCAGAGGGCGGGCGTATTTGACGGGCAGCGGTATAAAGACATTTTGAATCGGTTTCGGATATCGCCCGAGCAGTTCGAATTGGAACAAAAAGAGACCATGGTGCTGGAAAAATTACGATCGTTTATTAACAGCAATGTGAAGGTTTCGGATCAAGAGGCCCTGGAATGGTACAAATGGAGCAATGCCACTGTGGATGTGAATTATGTTTTGTTTGAGCCTGCGCGTTATAAGGACATCAAACCATCAGGCCAGGAAATCCAGGAATATTTTGATAAAAACAAGGAAACCTACAAAACCGAGCCAAAAATCAAGGTGCGCTATTTGCGCTTTGATTTTGAAAACTACCGGGCGGAGGCGATTCCTTCCGAAGCGGAGATCAAGGATTATTATGAAGCAAATCCGGCCGAATACAAAACCCCCAAGACGGTGGAGGCGCGGCACATTCTGATCAAGGCGGCCGCCGATGCCGATGCCGAGACCGTGGAAAAGGCCCGCCAAAAGAGTCTCGATATTCTGAAAAAAGCCCAGGCGGGTGAAGACTTTGCTGAGCTGGCGAAAACGTATTCAGAGGGCCCCAGCGGCGCAGAGGGCGGACAGCTGGGTGCCTTTACAAAAGAGGACATGGTCAGACCCTTTGCCGATAAAGCATTCGGCATGCAAGCCGGCGAGATTAGCGAGCCGGTGCGATCGCAGTTTGGATGGCATGTTATCAAAGTGGAAAAGATCAACCCCGCCTCGAAATTGTCCTTTCCGCAGGCATTGCCAAAAATACTGGATAAACTGACCGCCCAGGGGGCCAAGAACAGGGCCTATGATGAGGCCGAACAGATATACGAACTGACCTTTGATGGGGATGATTTGAGTCTGGTGGCTCAGGAACGCAAACTTGATATCCATACCACCGACTTCTTTACGCGCCAAGGGCCTGAAAAAGGGGTCAAAGATCCTGCGCCATTCGCCTCAGCTGCTTTTGACCTGCAGGAGAAGGACATTAGCGATATCCAGGATTTGGCGGACGGGTATTATATTCTTCAGCTAATCGAAAAGATCGACGCCCAAATACCGGAGCTTGAAACTGTGAAGGCGGCGGTGCAAACCGATGTTGTCGCGCAAAAACAAGACGAACAGGCACAGGCGGATGCCAAAAGCTTTGCGGCGAAGTTAAAGGCTGCTGGTGCCCTGGCTGAAGAAAGCCGAAAAATTGGCTTAAAACCCATGTCCACCGGATTTTTTAAGCGCAACGCGTCGATACCTGAGATCGGGTATGAAACGCAGCTTTTAAAAGCGGCCTTTGAGCTTAACCCAACCAACAAATTTTCAACAGAGGGGATCAAAGGGGAGAAAGGGTATTACGTGCTCGGCTTTAAAGCGCGTCAGGAACCGGACCTCAAAAGCTTTGAAGGCGACAAGACTAAAATTAAAAAAAGTCTTTTGGAACAAAAGAAATATAAAACGTTTAATACCTGGCTCACCATGCTGAAAGATCGCAGCGAGATAAAAATCGAAGAAAAATTTTTTGATCAATAGTAGTCTTCGATATACGTTTTTGTGAGTATACGACCCGGAATCTGATCGATAAAACGAGACGGCCGGTTTAAAAGCGTCCCCGAACTGCGATCATATACCTGGGTCGGATAGGTGAAAAACAGCCCTTCTTGAGCACGGGTGGCGGCAACGTACATAAGCCGCAGTTCTTCTTCCAACTCTTCGGGTCGATGGCGGAAGTGTGCCGCCGGAAACCTTCCTTCCAGAGCCCAGATGATAAAAACCGTATGCCACTCAAGCCCTTTGGCCGAGTGAATGGTTGATAACACCAGCCGGTCATCCTGCGCAGCGCCCGTAACAAAGGTGTCGTCCACACTTGTGTTGGGGGGTTCCAAAGCCATGTCGTTCAAGAATTGATCAAGCGAAGAATAACGTTCCATAATGGTGACAAGGTGCTCCAGATCTTTCATTCGGCGGGGGTAATCGTCAAACTTGTCGATCAAGATTGATTCATAGTAAGCTAAAATCACCTGGCCTCTCTCGGCCACCGACATGCCCTGAGAATCGATAGAGGCCAGGAGCGCTTTGAGCGGTTCAAGACGCTTTTGCGTTTTGGCCTCCAGTTGAAGGGTAAACAATCCGGCAACGCCTCGTTTTTCGCCTTCGATCGCCCGAAACACTTTTTGAGCCGTTTTGGGGCCGATTTTGCTGAGCAGCGTCAGGATTCGGTACCAGCTGATGCGATCGTGGGGATTGGCGAGCACCTTTAGATGGGCAAGGTGGTCTTTGATGTGGGCGGCCTCAACGAATTTGAATCCACCCACCTTTATGAACGGGATCCCTTGCCGGCCGAGTTCGATTTCAAGATCGAAGGAATGAAAAGAGGCCCGGAAAAGGACCGCCATGCGGCTGTAAGCCAGGCCCTGAGAATGCAGTTCTTCAATCTTTTCCACTACAAATCGCGACTGGCTGTTTTCACCCCGTGTGGCCGCTAGCACAGGCTTGGCACCTTCGGTTTTGCGTGTGAAAAGGATTTTGGTATACTTCTCGGTGGCCCGGTCGATGATGGCGTTGGCCAGATCGAGAATGGGCTGAACGCTGCGATAGTTTTCTTCCAGGCGAATAATCCGGGTATCGGAAAACAGCTCGGGGAATTTAATGATGTTTTTAAAATGCGCTCCCCGGAAGGAATAGACACTCTGAGAATCATCCCCGACCACCATGACATTTTGATGTGTATCGGCGAGCAGCGAAACAATTTCGGCCTGAGGAAGGTTGGTGTCCTGATACTCATCGACCATTATGTAACGATAGGCAGATGATATCTGTTGCCTTGCGGCGGGACGGTTTTGCAGCAGAAGCAGCAGGTAGATCAGCAGATCGTCGTAATCTAAAAAATTGTGTTCGATTTTGCGTTTGATATACAGGTCATGCAAAGGGATGATGTCCTCGATCAGGTCGACAAAGTGGGGGTATTCGTTGTAAATGACATCTTCCACCGAAAGCACTTTGTTGACCGCCTTGCTGAAAATATCGGCCAATGTCTGCTTGCGGGGAAATGCACGATGTTCCGGTGAAAGACTCATTTCGTGGCGGATGATTCCGATCAAGCCCTCGGCATCGGCGCGATCCAGAATAGCGAATCCAGGATCGATTTTTAAATGGGCGGCGTGTTTGCGCAGAACCGCATTGGCAAATGAATGAAACGTGCCGCCGGCGACATGTTCGCAACGGTTATCCAAAAGCTGAGCGGCGCGCGTAAGCATTTCATAAGACGCCTTGCGCGTAAACGTCAAAAGAAGGATTGTACGCGGCGAAACACCATCTTCCACAAGCCGGGCCACCCGATAAGTCAGGGTGCGCGTCTTACCGCTTCCGGCACCGGCTATCACCAGCAGCGGCCCCTCACCAAAGAAGACGACCTGCTGTTGCGCGGGGTTGAGCGCCTCTTTGTAAGAGATATGGTATTGCCCGGAGGCTTTAGGCCCAGGGGGAATTTTTGGAACTGTGTTGCTATCTGGTTCAGAGGTCTTATAATGCATATAAAATAACCCTAAATGAGCGTAAACAAAATGAAGAAACATTTTATTTTGTTAAAGTTATTACATATTTTAGTCTCATCTTATTTTTAAAGCTCTTTTATGAGTGAGATAGAAATATCCTCAGATTCTTCATTTTGTTTACCTTACAGGAAAGCCCATGTCACCCCATCTCCTTCGTTGTCAAGGGCTCGCAATAGTTTACTATGGCGTCGCCCTTGATCGCCTCGAATCTGGGACAACCTGAACTTTCGCTCAGTTAGGGTATTATTCTCGCGCCGTTTCAATTGTGCGGTATCAGCCGCCGTTAAAGGAGACTGCCATGATCGCAAAAAAGATAAAGTATTGGCCGATTAAATTTGCTATTTTGACAATAGCCATCTGTTTTATACTTTCTATTCCGGAAATCAACCCAAAAGCGAGCGGCGCCCAATCCTTTTTGCTCAACAGTCAGGCCAGCCCGGCTGTGACAGCCGCCTCCCCCCCCCAACCGGAGGCAACGCAAGCGGTATGGCCCCATGAAAAGAGTGATCTGCATCCCGATCCGGCGGTGGTGTTTGGAAGATTGGCAAACGGTTTGCGGTACGCATTGCTGGTGAATCACGAACCCAAAGACCGCGTGAGCCTGCATCTCAACGTTCAGGCCGGATCGATGCATGAGACCGATGAGCAGCAGGGATTGGCGCATTTTTTGGAGCATATGCTTTTTAACGGCTCAACCCACTTCAAACCGGGTGAGTTGGTTAAATTTTTTAAATCCATCGGAATGCAATGGGGAGCGGATGCCAATGCCCATACCGGCTTTTATGAAACCGTATACGATGTATTGCTCCCTAAAGGAGATCGCGAACACCTTGAGAAGGGTCTGACGGTCCTTTTGGATTATGCCCAGGGGGCTTTTTTACTCGAGTCTGAAGTAAAACGGGAGCGACGAGTGGTACTTGCCGAAAAACGAAACCGCGATTCGGCTTCGTTCCGCACCTTTGAATCGACAATGAAATTTGAATTTCCCGAAGCGAGAATTTCGCGCCGCCTCCCCATCGGCCGCGTTGAAATTTTAGAAAGCGCCGACCAGAAACGCCTTAAAGCGTATTACGATGCCTGGTATCGTCCGGAGCAGATGGTTTTAATCATGGTGGGGCAATTCGACCCCAATCTGGCCCAAGCGCTTATTAGGCGTAAGTTTGAGGCCCTAACTCCCAGAACACCCTCTCCGCCTGAATTCGATTTCGGAAACATCCGGCATAAAGGTCTCAAGACTTTCTATCATTTTGAGAAGGAGACCGGGCACACAGAAACCAACATCGAAGTTGTTACCGAAATCGATCCCCGGCCGGATTCCGGCGCGTTTCGTCAAGAAAAACTGATCCGGGATTTGGCCAACCAAATGGTGCAAAATCGGCTGGATGCGCTGGCCCAAAAACCGGAAACGCCCTTTACCTCCGCATCAATTGCTTCGGACACTTTTTTGCACCGCATTCAATACGCCAGCATCTCGGCTGAAAGCAGCCCCGACAATTGGGAAAAAACCCTGGCCCTGATCGAACAGACATTACGCCAAACACTGCAATACGGATTTACCCAATCAGAGCTTGAGCGGGTCAAAAAGGACGTCCAGGCGGAACTTGCGACGGCCGTTAAAAAAGCGGATACCCGCAGCAGCGGTTCCCTTGCACGACAGCTAATTCGCAGCATGAACAGCAACAAAGTCTTTCTTTCACCGCGGCAGGAACAAGCCCTTTTGACACCGTTGATAAAGCGCATGACCCTATATGAGGCTCATGATGCCTTTAATAAAATATGGTCTTCTGCGCATCGACTAGTTTTGGTCACCGGCGATGCGAACCTTAAAGGATCTCAAGAAAGCCCTGCAGCGCTGATTCGAAAGGCGTATCAGAAAAGCATCCAAGTGGCCGTTTCCGCGCCGATTGAAAAGGGCGCGGTGGTGTTTCCGTATCTAACTGAACCGGAAACAAAGGGGAAAATTGTCCGACAGGAGAAAATTGCCGACCTGGGGATTACGCAGGTCGTCTTTGAAAACGGGGTTCGCCTGAATCTCAAAAAAACGGATTTTAAGGCCAATGAAATTATCGTGGATCTATCCTTTGGATCCGGTCGGTCAAGCGAACCGCAAAGCCGGCCCGGATTGGGGGTCTTAAGTGAAGCCGTGATCAACGAAAGCGGATTGGGACAACTTGAACGCGATGAGATTGAACGGGCGCTGGCCGGGAAGAACACGGTTGTCAGTTTTGGCGTGGGTGAAGACCGGTTTTTCTTTAGGGGATCTACGGTTCCTCAGGAGGTGCCGCTGTTGTTTCAACTTCTTTATGCCCATTTGATTGATCCGGGGTTGCGCCAATCGGCTTACAGCCGTTCTATGGAACGATTTAAACAGGAGTACCTGGCTTTATCAAGTTCCATTGGAGGTGCTTTGCGGCTGCGTGGAAGCCGTTTTTTGGCCGGTGGCGATACGCGTTTCGGGATGCCGCCTTACGCTTCCTTTAAACAATTAACACTGGAGGATATCCGATCCTGGATCGAGTTGCCGCTAAAACACACTGATTTTGAAGTGTCGGTCGCCGGCGACCTGGATGTTCCCAGAACAATTGAGATGGTATCCAAATATTTAGGGAGCCTCCCCAAACGTCTGCGCGGGTCCGCTTTGAGCCAAAACAAAAAACCGCAGTTTCCCGTCCAAAAGGCCTTGAACGTTGATGTTGAGACCAAAATCCCCAAAGGGCTGGTAATATTAGCGTTCCCGACCGATGATATGTGGGATATTCGCAAAACGCGTCGTATATCGATTTTGGCGCAGATTTTGTCCGAAAGACTACGCCAGACGATCCGTGAAAAGCTCGGGGCATCATATTCGCCGTTTGCATATAACCGGGCCAGCCGGGCGTATAAGGGCTACGGTGTGTTGCAGGCCATGGTTTTTGTTGACCCGCGTGAGATTGATCTGGTGCTCGATGAGATCAAAACCATCGTTTCCGACCTGGCCCAAAAGGGTATCGGGCAGGATGAATTCGAGCTGGCTCTGAAACCGGCGCTAACAAGCATCAAGGATCTGCGCCGAACGAACGGATATTGGCTTAACAGCGTCCTAGTCGGATCCCAAAAGAATCCCATCCAGCTGCAATGGAGCCGCAGCCTAAAAGATGATTACAGCGCCATGACGGTCGCGGAGGTGATGGCCCTGGCCAAAGCGTATTTGAATCTTAAAAAGGGGGCTACGATTATCATTCAACCTAAAAAGGATCCTGCCTCGTGATAAAGCTCTCGTTCCTTACGATTGATGTATGCGTTGCTTTGTTGTGAATATTTTGATAGTCAAAACACTTTTAGTTTTTATTTGATCCAAATGCAGGAGGTGTATCCTGAATTTTTTTGAAGAAATATGGAAATTTTTCACTTCTGTAAGACTCACGATTGTGGTGTTGATTTCGCTTGCCGCAACCTCCATCGTCGGGACCGTCATCCCCCAGAACGAAGATCCAACGGCCTATGTTCGCGCCTATGGTCCTTTTCTGTACCGTGTTTTTGACGTACTGGATCTTTTTGACATGTATCACTCCTGGTGGTTTCAATTACTCCTCCTTTTATTAACTGCAAATCTCACTATCTGTTCGATAGAGCGATTGAGGGCGACCTGGAAAATTATTTTTGTAAAAGATCCAACTTTTCATATTTCGAGATTCAGAAAGCTTCCCCACAAAGCGGAATTTGGGGAAAATCGATCGCCCGAAATACTCATCCGCCTTTACGATCAATTTATCGCAAAAAGATTTAGCTACAGCCGCAGTGAAACGACGGAGAGGGGATTTTGTATCTATGCCGAAAAAGGGCGCTTAACACGACTGGGTGTGTACACAGTGCATCTCAGTGTGGTCCTCCTTTTAGTGGGAGGATTGATCGGCTCGCTTTTTGGCTTTGAAGGGTATATGAACGTGCCGGAAGGCGAATCGAGCCAAACGGTTCACTTGCGCAACAGTGCGGCCGTACAGCAACTCGATTTTGGGATTCGATGTGATAATTTCGAGGTCAGTTTTTACGAAAATGGATCTCCGAAAGAGTATCGTTCGACCCTGACCATTCTGCAGCAGGGGAAGCCCGTCTTAACCAAAGACATAATCGTAAACGACCCGTTGGGCTATGGGGGGATCCGGATTTTTCAATCCAGCTATGGCCCTCTCGGACCCCAAAGTGTAACGCTCGATTTTAAAAGCAACGCCACCGGTATGGTCTATTCTAAAAAGGTCAAGATCGGGCAGCAGTTTGATATCCCGGAAAAATTGGGTAAGTTCGTTATCCGGGAATACAGCAACAAGGCCGAATACAAAGGACATAAGGTTGGAGACGCTTTTTATGGGATTTACATCTCCGAAGAGGGGAAGAGCACTGACATATTATTACCTGTTCGGTTTCCGAGTTTCGACAAGATGCGCAAGGGTAATTTCTTCGTATCGGTGGCCAATTATGACAACCGCTATTATACGGGACTGCAGATTACACGCGACCCCGGGGTTTGGGTCGTCTATGTCGGTTTTGTGGTGATGATCCTCGGGTGTGCCATCACGTTTTTCATGTCCCATCGGCAGGTTTGCGTCGAAATCATAGATGGAGGCGAGCAAAGCAGAGTCGTGGTTTCGGGCAGTGCCAACAAAAACAAATATGCAATGCAAACGAAAATAAAAAATATTGCGGGAAAACTGGCCGATATTAAGACCTGATTTGAACGCTCAATTCAGGTAAAGGACGGGATAAAATATGAACAGTTCAATGCTACTTTCAATCGTAACGTTTGTATATGGTTTGGCAGCCTTCTTGTACCTTGCCGCCTGGATTTTTAAAAAGCCGCTGCCGGGAAAGCTGGCTTCCTGGACAGTCTTGACGGCCCTGGCGGGAAACACCGCAGGGATTATTATGCGTTGGTTAGAGTCCTACAGACTCGGTATCGGTCATGCCCCACTTTCCAATCTTTATGAATCTTTGATTTTTTTTGCGTGGACCATCGCCATCATCCATCTGTGGGTTGAATGGAAATACCGAAACCGCATATTCGGCGTTTTTATAACCCCGCTTGCGTTCCTGGCGATGGCCTATGCCTCATTGTCTCCCAACATCAGCGACCGCATTCAACCCCTGGTTCCGGCTTTAAAAAGCAACTGGCTCATCGCCCATGTGATCGCCTGTTTTATCGGGTATGGTGCCTTTGCGGTGACTTTTGGGCTCAGCATCATGTATCTCCTGAAACTGCGCGATTCTGAGAATCAAGGATCTCTGGTCGGCCGTTTTCCCACGCCTAACATATTAGAAGAACTGGCGCATCAGATGGTGATGTTCGGATTCTTGTTTCTGTCGGTGGGAATTATCACGGGTGCCGTCTGGGCCAACTCGGCCTGGGGGCGCTACTGGGGTTGGGACCCCAAAGAAACATGGTCTCTGATTACATGGTTGATCTATGCCACGCTGTTGCATGCCCGCATGGTACGCGGCTGGCGTGGGAAACGCATCGCTTGGCTTTCCGTCATCGGATTCATTTCGGTGTTGTTCACCTACTTCGGGGTTAATCTCCTGCCCGGCCTACATAGCTACGGTGGTTGACCATCGATTGAAAAAATTCCAAGCACCAAATAACAAACAATATCCAAATTCCAAATAAATCCCAAATTCCAAGCACCAAATAACAAATCATCTACTGGTTTGCTATTTGAGATTTGTTATTTGGTATTTCCCCTATCTTAAGCAACTATAGGCGGCTTTGGGTTACCGTAAGGGCAAATGATTTTTCCTTGACAAAAAATAGATCAATAGGTACACAAGCTCAGGTTTTTTCTTTAGCTTATTCTAGTCTGACCCCAAAAAATTATTTAAACCACGATACCGGGTAAACGTAGCCTATTTGCTCGCCCAAAGCCATCCGCAAAAGGCATGTTAACCTATTTCCGGGGGTTAGACATAGACATGTTGTAACTTTTCCATTCAGAATTTGACGGGGTTTTTATGAACGAACTAAATGATCATCCAGAGGGTGTTTCTGAGGGTGCGGGTGGCGAGGCGCAAATCGCCGCATCGGAAAATTCGGATCAGGAAGAAAAAAGAGACGGGCCGACGGGGCCGATTCTGCTCTTCTTTTTAATCGGATTGGCGGCGAGTCTTGTGGTGGGATGGGTCATTTTCCCGGCCGTCCTTTATTCCGAAAAAAAACAACCCATTAATTACAACCACAAGCTGCACGTGGAAAACGTGGAGGAGAGCTGTGAGAGCTGCCATTACTTCCGCGAAGACGGGAGTTTTTCGGGAATTCCCAAACTCGAAAGCTGCCTGGAATGCCACGAAGAGACCCAGGGCGAAGATCCGCAAGAGATCAAGTTTGTAGAAGACTATGTCCAAAAGGACAGAGAGGTCCCCTGGCTGGTCTATTCCCGGCAGCCGGACAGTGTGTTCTTTTCGCATGCGGCCCATATCAAGGCGGCCAAGCTGGATTGTGTCACCTGCCATGGGCAACACGGTGAGTCTGAGACGTCAAGGATTTATGAGTATAATATCCTTACCCAGTACAGCCGTGATATCTGGGGCAAAAATATCGCCGGCTTGAAGAAAAATTCATGGGACCGAATGAAGATGGATGACTGTGCCGAATGCCATGCAAGGTTAAAAAAGCGCGCTTCAAGCGTTCAAACAAAAAAAGAGGCGTGTTTTGTCTGCCATAAATAGCATTTTCGTGATGATACGCAAACCAGGTTTGAAGGGGTAGTATATATGAAAGTAAATAGAAGAGATTTCCTGTCATTCGTTATTGGCGGCGCGGCGGGGACCGCCTTATCGCCGCTGCCCTGGAAACTGCAGGATGATTCGGCCATTTGGAGCCAAATGTGGCCCTGGACGCCGGTACCGGAAGATGGTGAGGTCAGCCATGTCGCTTCAACCTGTACCCTCTGCCCCGGCGGATGCGGCATCAGTGTCCGAAAAGTCGGTAACCGCGCCGTTAAAATAGAGGGCCTGAAGGAACATCCCGTCAATGACGGCGGAATCTGTCTTTTGGGTTTATCCGGTCTGCAACTGCTGTATGGCCCCACGCGCGTCAAAACCCCTTTGAAACGTGTCGGCCAAAGAGGTGCGGGGAAATGGGCCAAAGTCTCCTGGGAATCAGCCATGTCTGAGATTGCCGACAAACTGAGGGACTTGAGATCCAAGGAGGCCTCTCACAAGGTGGGATTTGTCTGCGGTTCGGATCGCGGAACGATCCCCCAGTTGATCAGCCGGCTGCTGACCGTTTATGGTTCACCTAATTTTGTGCGTATGCCTTCAATCCAAGATAATTACGAAATGAGCTTGCACCTTTCACAGGGTGTTCAAGCCAGAGCGGGTTTTGATTTTGAAAACTCAGATTTTGTTTTAAGTTTTGGAAGCGGAATCATTGACGGCTGGGGATCTCCCGTATGGATGTTCAGAGTCAACAGTCGCTGGAAAGAATCGGGTACAAAGGTGGTTCAGGTTGAACCCCGCCTTTCCAATACGGCCACCAAAGCAGACACGTGGATTCCGATCAACCCCGGTACCGAGGTCGCTTTGGCTCTCGGTATGGCACACGTCATCGCTAAAGAATCGGTATTTGAGAAAGCGATGATTGATAACCATGCCTCGGGATTTCAAGAATGGCAGCAACAGATCGTCGAGAAATACAGCCCTGACAAAGCCGCCCAGATTACGGGTGTCGATAAATCGACCATAATCTCCCTGGCCCGACGCTTCTCCCAGGCAAAAAATCCGATCGCGATCTGCGGTCGTGGCCAGGGACAAACCCCCGGAAGCATCAGTGAATTTATGGCCGTGCATGCGCTTAATGCGCTGGTGGGGGGGGTGAATAAGCCGGGAGGGGTTTGGGCGATTCCTGAACCGGACTATATCAGCTGGCCGGAACTGGAAATGGACGGCACCGCTTCGGCCGGAATGCAAAATGAGCGTCTCGATGGGGCCGGGAGCGAAAAATATCCGGATTCTCGCTATTTAATGAATCGCTTTATAAAAGCCGTTGCTGCGGGCACGCCTTATCCGCTGGAAGTCCTTTTTGTGGCCAATTCCAATCCACGTTATACGATGCCCGACACGCAGGCGGTTGGCAAGGCATTTGACAAAGTTCCGTTTGTGGTCAGTTTTTCATCTTTTATGGATGAAACGGCTGCCAATGCCGATTATGTTCTTCCGGACCATGTGTATCTTGAAAGATATGAAGATATCCCGGAGGCGAGAGGCTTTAACAAGCCGATCATCGGTCTGACCCAACCGGCGGTCGAACCCCAATTTGACACCCGGCATCTGGGCGATACCATCATCGGTTTGGCCAAGGAACTGGACACGCCGATTGCCGAAGCCTTTGAATGGGAAGACTATGCCGCTTGCCTCGAAGAAACCATGGCCGACAGATGGGAGCAACTGGTTGAAGAAGGGTTCTGGTATGAAGCAGACTTTCAGCCCCCCGCATGGGCCGATTCGTTTGAAACCGACTCCGGCAAATTGGAGTTTTTCGGCAACGCTACCCAGTCCTATACCCTACCGAATCCTGTAAAGATCGAGGGGGATTCAAAGACATATCCCCTGATCCTGATTTCGTATGACTCGATTCGGGTGGCCGGTGGATTTATCGGTGATCCGCCTTTTGCCATTAAAACGGTCGCTGACACGGTATTAAAGGGCAAGGACATCTTCGTGGAAATCAACCCCAAGACGGCCGCAACCCTCGGATTGTCTGAAGGGCGTTATGCCGTATTAAAAACACCCAAGGGCCAGGCCAAGGTCCGGGTCCATCTTTTCGAAGGCCTGATGCCGGGACTGGTGGCGATGCCGAAGGGATTGGGGCATACGGCTTACGATAAGTTTTTAGCGGGTAAGGGTGTTAATTTTAACCGTCTTGTGGGTCCGGTTGAGGATTCCGCTTCGGGACATGATGCCGCCTGGGGGATCAGGGCAAATCTGGCGAAAGCATAAGTTTAATCCTGTTGATGATGTCAGCCAAGGGTAGCATCGTCAATCCAAAGAGGTTCTGATGAAGCACATAAAAGCCAAAAAATTTGGAATGGTGATCGATCTGGACAAATGCACGGGTTGCGGCTCCTGTATGGTCGCTTGCATGTCTGAAAACAATGTTCCCTTTAAGGAAGACGAGTCCAATAAGCTGGACAGCATTACCTGGATGCGCGTCTATCAGCTGACCAATAAAAAGCCCTTTCCCGATACAGAGGTATGCTACATCCCACGACCCTGTATGCATTGCGAAGGGGACCACGGTCATTCTCCCTGTGTTTCCGTATGCCCGGCAACCGCCACGGATTACAGCCAGGCGACCGGTATCGTGAGTCAGATTTATACCCGCTGTTTTGGATGTCGATACTGCATGGGGGCATGTCCCTATCATGCGCGCTATTTTAATTGGTGGGATCCGGTCTGGCCCGATGGCATGGAGACCTATTTAAGCCCCAATGTGTCACCGCGGATGCGGGGTGTAGTCGAAAAATGCAGTTTTTGCTTTCATCGCTATCAACTGGCGATGAACAAAGCCTTTGTGGAAGATCGCCGTGATTTGGAGGAAGACGAGTATCAGACCGCCTGTACCCAGGCCTGCCCGGCGGGAGCCATCACTTTTGGTGATCTGAATAATCCTCAACATGCGGTTCATCAAATGGTCAAACCCGATGCCAAGCACGGCGGACGGCCGAAGAATCCCAAGGCATTCCGGCTTCTGGAACGACTGGGAACGAATCCCAAGATTTATTATGCCTCAAGCCGTGCATGGGTCAGGCGTGTGGGCGATCATTACCTTAAACATGAAAAACCGGGAAAATAATACTGATTTAGGCTATAATCAGGTAAATTCAAGGAGCAAATAACGTATGGATACAGCATTAATACCGAAAGGCGTAAAACGCTGCCCATGGTGGCAGTTTATTCTGGGGCTGGGGCCGGTGAGCGCACTTTTGCTTTGGGGCGTTGTCGCCATGCTTTTGTGCTGGTTTAAAGGTCTCAACCAGACCAATATGAACGACGCCTATGGATTTGCAACCTGGATCTGGGCCGACCTTACGGTAATCGCCCTGGGCGGCGGGGCCTTTTTTACGGGCTTTTTACGATACATTGTCGGCAAAGATGAGCTCAAAAACATTGTCAATTACGCCGTCCTGATCGGCTTTGTCTGCTACAGTTCAGCGCTTCTGATTTTGGCCATCGACGTGGGTCAACCGCTGCGCAGCTGGTTTATCTTTTGGCATGCCAACGTGCACTCGATGCTTACCGAAGTGGCATTTTGTCTGACGGCCTACTTCGGTGTCCTGTGTATCGAGTATCTGCCCCTTGTGCTTGAAAATCGTCAAGCTGACCGGGTGCCGTTTTTTCATCATTTGAGTCATAACCTGCATGAGGTGATGGCGGTGTTTGCCGCTACGGGTGCCTTTCTGTCATTTTTCCACCAGGGCTCTCTGGGCGGGGTTCCCGGGGTTTTGTTTGGAAGGCCCTTCGCCTTTCGCGAGGGGATTTTTATTTGGCCCTGGACTTTTTTCCTTTTCACGTGGTCGGCCGCAGCCGGCGGACCCTGCTTTACCTTGCTGATCACCAAGATCACGGAAAAGGTAACCAGCAAAAAACTCGTCAAAGACAATGTGGTCGAGCTCCTGGCTAAAATTTCGGGATGGATGCTGGCAGGTTATATCATCGCCAAAATCGCCGATACGATCTACTGGGCCACCGTCACCGCTCCGGCGAGAGGTTTCACTCTGATGGATTTCTACTCCGATAATCCCCTCTACGGGATTTGGTGGCTGGTGCTTGAAATCGGTATCTGCGGTATCATCCCCGCTGCGATCCTGATAACCGATAAGGGGCGCAAAACACCGGTTGCCCTGGTGTCGGCACTGGTTCTGGCTGTGCTGGGGCTTTGTGTGAATCGATGGGTCATGGTGCTTCAGGTGATGGCTGCCCCCGTGCTGACGTTTGAAGAATGGGCCATGTATTATCCAAGCTGGCAGGAGGTTGCCACCACGTTATTGCCGGTGGCCTACGGGATTATTTTTATCGCGTTATCATATCGCTACCTGCCGGTTTTTCCGCAAGAGCAGGAATTGAATCCCATCGAACCGGTCGCGAGCGAAACGGAGACTCCGGCGGGAGAAAACGAAGAAACGGACGCGTTAACACCGGCTGAAGCTTAGGGCTATCGAGCACATAAGGAGGATCAAATATGTTTCCATTTAATTTCGAATGGATTTGGGATGGGTCGCACATGGTCTTTATGGGGGGGCTCTGGTATGCGCTAAATATCGTCGGTATGGCGATGACCTATTGTATTATTAAAGCCATCTATGACACTTACAAGGGAAAGGACGACAACTCACATTAGTCTTCTCTTTACGGGGAATTTAAAGCGCTTCCGATTTGAGCATATCCATGGAAGCGCTTTTTTTATTTGAAGGAAAAGAATAAGTACAACCTGATCAATGACGGATGCTCTACATGTCTTGTTTGACAGCTCCGGTGTGAACTGCGACCTCTACCATATAACGGAAATATCGTACTTTTTAATAATTTGATCTGCAGATATTAGTGTCATACCTTCCACATTAGATTGGGAAATGAGCATACGATCAAATGGATCTTTATGAATTTCAGGCAGATGTAAAGTATACAGCGAATGAGAAATCTGAATGGGCAGGGATCGAAATCGGTTTTCAACCAACTGATTAACAATAAAGAATTCTGGATCTCCTTCAATTGTCAACCGTCCCAACCGGCTTTTAATGCAAATCTCCCAGGCACTGGCAGCACTGAAGAATATCTCATTGTTACGTTCTTTAATGATGTTTCCAGCCCTTTGAGACAATCGCCGATGTTCGGTTATGAACCAGATGAAAGCATGCGTATCCAATAAATATTTCATTGATAGAATGACTCCAGAACATTATCCGGCAAAGGGGCATCAAAATCTTCAGCAATAGTAATTTTTCCTTTTGCCGATCCAGGAATTCGATCTTTTAATGCTGTTTGAATAGGAACCAACTTGGCCACCGGCTTGCCGGATTTCGCGATGATGATTTCCTCACCTGCTATGGCCTGATTAACTAGTTTGGAGAATTTGGTTTTCGCTTCATAAATATTGACCTGAACAGACATGATAACCACCTCTTTTTTAAATTATAGACTAGGCCCTTGGTCAGGTCAAGGTGAAAATCACATAGCCAGGGTTTTCGAGACATTCGTTACATATTGTCAAGGATAAGGATTTGCTTTTTGAAAGGTATTGTATGGCGGAAGGGTGGTTGTTTACCAAGAAAAATAAACCACTACATGTTGTATAGGCCGAACTGGAGTTTGGATGCAGTCAGAAGCGACTGCCGATCAAACTTAAAAAATCGACACGGTGGGGGCCAAGATTTTAAAAAATGAGATTTTCAGTCGAATTTGAACGTGGATTTCCGGTAGGCCTCAAAACTCTTTTTCAATTATTGGAACCAATAATCGTTGGGCGGGAGCTGAGGATTTACATGGTAAGTTTTCTGGATCAAATGAGCCCAGTATTTGCGGAATCCTTTGGGCGAAACTGCCGATTGAATCAGTGCCGGTACATTTTCGTCTGTGCTGGCTTTTTTTCGTAATCCACGCGACTTATTTGAGTAGAATCCGTAATAACGAACCATCTGTTCCCCTTTGTTGGGGGTGTGGGTGACAAGCTGGGCTAACCAATCCGGCGCCTCGAATGTTTTCGTCGATGTTTCATCCTTACTTTGACAAATGACTTTTGGCACACCGTCAGATGAATCATTGGTCGGAATATATGCCATCCGCTCTTGAGAGAAAGACGCACGGATGATATAGCGCGCCAGATTCTCAAGACCTTCTTCATTGTAGGGCCAAATGGCGTTACCGCAATAAATGTTAAACCACTGTGCCTCTCTCCGAGGCGTAGGCTCTACGAGCCGGAGGCCAAGTGAGCATATTTTCGATCACCGTGTCATTTATTTTACCTTCGGCCTTGAGCATCTTGAAGACTTCATAGCGAAATGGCTTTTCAAGGTCGGCGGTTTTGGGGGGAGGGCAGACCAACCGGAAGCGCCATCGCTATAAGAGCAGCCATCGGTGGCGAGAACATGCAGATGGGGATTAGATTGCTGAGATGAGACAATTGTGGTTAGATTGGGGATATATCGGATATTTCTGCTGATATGTCAAGATATTGGGAATGTCT
>CAZHAH010000090.1:0-22832 GCA_964530095.1 uncultured Desulfobacteraceae bacterium
TAAACAACGGCGGGATAAAAAGGCGTAGTGTTTTTTCAGGAACGAGGCCATACATATAGTATGCCGAGTGTCTGAAAAAATACTACAACGCCGTAGATGGGGCTTTTTACGACGCCATCAAATCTGAAGCCCGAAAAACGCTGTGGTAAGGTACCGGGAGGCTTCTTTGTGAAGCCTCCCGGTTGCTAGGTTCAATTTATTTCACGACGACACTCGTGGCAAGTGTATACTCGTCCGTGCGGGGTGTGTAGGCAAGACCTTTGCGGGTTGCCCAGACGTTGACCTGATAGTGAAGCGGAATGATGCCGAGTTCTTCGATGGCGGCCTCAGTGGCTTGTTGCAAAAGTTTTTCGCGTTTGGCGTCATCTACCGTCGCCAGGGCCTGCTCGATCAGCTTGTCCACCTCAGCATTGGAATATCGGCCCCGGTTGGAAGCGCCAAAGCCGCGCGCCTTGTTAAAGGTGTGCAGCAATGATTTCAGGGGTGAGGAAGCCTCGCCGGTACCCGAGCCCCAGCCCACAAGGATAAAGCTGAAAGCCGGTGATTTGTCGGGACCGCCGCGGGATGCTTTCCGAAAATATACGGACTTCGGCATCGTTTCCACCTCGGTTTTAATACCGATACGGGTCAGCATCTGACCGATGGCCTGACAAATCTTGGCATCGTTGATATAGCGGTCGTTCGGTCCGTGAAGGGTAAGACCAAAACCGTTTGCGTAGCCGGCGTCGGCCAAAAGCTTCTTGGCTGCTTCAGGATTGTAGCCTTCGGGCTTGAGCGCCGGGCTGACACCGAAAAAGCCTGCCGGCAAAAGCTGTCCGGCCGGAATGGCGACACCCTCCATTACATGTTCGACGATCGCCGGCCGGTTAATGGCTTTGGAGATCGCTTTGCGCACACGCTTGTCCATAAGCGGGTTTTTACCGCCGGTTTCCTTAACATACGGTGATTCATCCCGGAATTGGTCCAAATGCAGATAGATAACCCGATTGGAAGCACCCTGGGACAGAACGAGGTTGGCGTTCTTCTTGAGTCGGGGGATGTCCGCCGTGGGCACGACGTCGATCATGTCGACGTCACCTGCCAGAAGCGATGCGACGCGCGCCGGATCGGACTTGATCGGCTTGAACACCACCTGATCGAACTGGGCTTTCTTTCCCCAGTAGGAGGGGTTCTTGTCGAGCACCAGTCGATCACCGGGCACCCATTCGCCGAATTTGTATGGGCCTGTCCCGATCGTGGCTTTGCCGGAATTATAATCTCCGGTTTTGGCGCCCTTTCCGTGTTTTTTGGAGATGATATAGATATTGGACACATCATTGGGCATCAACGGATAAGGCTTCTCGGTGATAAAGTGGATGGTAAAGTCATCGATTTTTTTAAGTGTTTTACCCTTGGTGTAAAGAGCGAATGACGATGGACTGGCCTCCACATTAGGCGCCCGCTCAAAGGTAAAAAGTACGTCGTCGGCCGTAAATGGCGTGCCATCGTGAAACTTCACCCCCTGGCGCAGCTTAAACTCCCAGGTGGTGTCGTTGATGGGTTTCCAAGAAACGGCCAGCCCCGGCAGGAGTTGCTGGGTTTCATTGGTATCGACCAGGCGGCCAAACATATGGCGGGCTATCGCGTTATTCGGCCCAAGATTGTGGTAATGGGGATCAATCGACGAGGGTTCAAGTTTGCTGCCGATAATAAGCTTCCCGGCTATCGCGGGCGTGATCGCCAATGATACAATCGCAAATACCGTCAAAAAAATTTTCGCCGTTGCCTTCATAGTTCACCTTCCTTTCTTTAAAAGACGGGTTCTGTCATCTTTGGAAATGAACGCGTTACCACTGGCTCCCCAATAGAAGGGGGTATCCAGGTCAGAAAAAATAAGGGCAGAATTTCAGCAGCATTTTTACCTCCATTTGGTTTAGCTGATTCAGGGGGTCAGGAATTAGGGTTCAAGTACAATGAGAGGAAATTTTTATTAGGGAATGAATATTATTTTGTAACGATTCTGTCAAGAAAATAGAGTTCGGACCGGTCCTATCACAATCCCGGGAGGGAGCGACCCCTTCGGTGAGTGCTTCAAATGCCATTCGCCCGCATTCTTATTCTACCCCTGATCCAGTACCTGCCGGACCGTATTCGCCAGATCTCTTGTCGCATACGGTTTCGTCAGGAAGGCACTGATACCGCGCGCTGTTGCATTTTCCTCCGTTCTTTTATCAATCAGTCCGGTGCAAAGAATGGTCGGCACACCTGAACGTATGTTCTGGATTTCTGTAACCAGTTGGTCACCGGTCATTTGAGGCATGGTCATGTCTGTTATAACCAGATCGAAATCGTTGGGCTGAGTTTGAAAAGTCTCCAGGGCCTCCAAACTGCTATAACATCCGGTGAGTTGATATCCCAAATGTTCCAGCATCTCTTTTCCCAGGTCGACCAGAATTTCTTCATCATCTACAAATAATATTCGTTCTTTTCCCAGGGGGAGCGGCTCCTCTGTTTCCATTTTTGATTCAAATTCATGATTTGTTCTTGGAAGAAGTATCTTAAAAGTCGTTCCGGTTCCCGGTGTGCTGGAAACTGTAATCGTTCCCCCGTGGCTTTTGACAATGCCATGAACCACAGCCAGTCCCATGCCGGTTCCTACTCCCACATCTTTTGTCGTGAAATAGGGATCGAAAATGCGCTCCATAATCTGCTGCTCGATGCCATGGCCGTTGTCACTTACGGATATTTTAATATGGGCGCCCGGCTGTAAATCGGGATAGGGTGTCATTGCGTCGTCTTTCAGTTCGACGGAGGTAAGGGCTATTCTTAAAATCCCTTCTTCTCCCCGCATGGCATAATGGGCATTTGTACAGAGATTCATCAACACCTGATGGATCTGGGTTGCATCGGCCATAACCATGCAATCATCGGTTGTGATATCCTGATGAATTTCAATGGTTGAGGGAAGGGAAGCTCGGAATAGATTTAACGCTTCCTTAACGAGATGATTGATCTTAACCGGCATGAGTTCCTGTGTGCTCTGCCGACTAAAGGCAAGGATCTGCCTGACCAATTCCGTTGCACGATTACTCGCCTTGAGCACCTGATCGATATTCTTCCGCTCCGGACTTTTTTGGGGGATATTTAACAAGGCGATCTCGCTATAACCCATGATGGCGCTAAGGATATTGTTGAAATCATGGGCCACACCGGATGCCATTTGTCCCAATGCTTTAAATTTTTCCGATTCCGTCAGTCTTTTTTGCATTAGCTTCTGTTCTTCCCATCGTTCCTTTAGTTCACCATATAGCCTCGCATTTTCAATTGCCAACGCTGCCTGAGAGGCGAATATACTCAGAAGCAGTTCATCCTCTTCACAAAAAGAGGTGTCATCGGTTTTGTTTATCACCTCCAATGCACCGATCAATTTCGATTTCGCCTTAAGGGGGACACAAAGTATAGATTTCGTCTCAATTCCGCGTATCTTGTCAATTTTTGGATAGAACCTTGGATCCGTTTTGGCATCGGACACCAAAACCGGCACCTCTTTTTTAACCACCCATCCCGCAATTCCTTTCCCGGACGGAAGACGGATATCGATCAGCTGTTCCGCCTTTGGCCCGGTTGGGATACTGAAAACCAGTTCACCGGTTCTATCGTCCAGCAGCATCAAGGTACTGGCTTCCGAATGGGTGACCCGGTTCGCATGTGACATGATGAGGGTCAGCACTTTTACGAGATTCAAAGAAGAATTGATGACAGACCCCATCCCAATGGCAGTTATCAGCTTCTCCCGGTCCAGGTTTTTAAACGCTTCAACCTCTTTATCCTGAATGCTCAAGGCACGATCAAGTTGTTTCTTTGTGATAAAACCCATATCGGTCAGCAATTGCCCCAGCAGCGGGATTTCATCCGGCGTCTGACGTTCTTTTGAAACTATACTCGCCCGTTGAAGCCTTTCCGGCAGTGTTCTATTTTCTATCAATTCACGTTGCTTTTGAAGAGCTCTTTCTAACTGATTCCGGGTGACCAAACCCATACTGGTTACGATTTCCCCTAATAATTTCCTAAGTATCATTGCTCTTTTCCTCCGTTTGGCGTCCCGGCATGATGCCCGTTTTTTCACTTCGGTTATCTCTTCAACCAAAAATAAAAGACGCCTTTGGGCACTCTACCCAAAGGCGTCTTTAACATTGACCTTCGGCAACCCGGCCATCTTTGCCTTTCGGCTTTAGACCCGTGATTTTGCGTCCCCATTTTTAAACGGGTTTGCCCTTTCGTGAATAAATAATAATTTTTGCTAAGTGTAATTCGAATTGAACACAAAGTCAACAAAAAACTTGGCTAAGGAAGATATTTGGAGAATTAGGCCTCAAGATGCTTGGATTTGGTAATGTCGGTAAGCACCCCCCCTCACTCCGACAAAGCGACCTTCATGAATTACCGGTCGGCTGGAAAGACGTATCCACCGAATGTCGCCCGATTTGGTCAAAACCCGAAACTCACCCGATTGGGTTGTGCCCGCAGCAATCTTTTCAAACTGCCCCGTAATGCGGTGCCGGTCTTCTTTAGCGAACAACTCCCCAAAATGTCGACCGACTATTTCCGAGGCACTGTAGCCCAAAATTGAATCAATGACCGGACTGATATAGTCGACCCTCCCCTTTGCATCGACTGAGTAAATGACATCGCTTATGGTTTCGACCAATTGGCGAAGTTTTGCCTCGCTTTGACGCGACGCCTCCTCCGCCTTGGTCCGTTCCTCTATTTCGATCTTGAGCTTGTTGTTCGACGCCACCAGCTCAACCGTACGCTGTCTGACTCGTCGTTCAAGTTTTCTATGCGCTTCTTGCAAGGCATCCCGGGCTCGTTGTGCTTCTGTGATATCTTGCAGAATGACGACAAATGACCAATCTCTTTCGCCTTCCACAGGCAGAATCGTTAAAGAAATTTTGCGTTTATTTAACCCCACCGTAAAGTCCCCTAAACCTGTCGGCCTTTCGGTATTAGCGCTCTCGATATAACTTTCAATCTCCTTTTGATCGATTTTATGGAACAATTCTGCAAAAGAGATCCCCAAAAGCTTTTCCTCACAGACGTCTATCATTTCGGTCGCCGCGGGGTTGGCCATGATGATCTTTCCGGCAGGAGTGAGCTCTACGATCCCCTCTGACATATGATCCAATACGGCTTCAAAGTGTTTTTTGACGGCCAGCAATTCTGTCGTAATCTTTCGTTTATAAATGTTTTCAAGGCCCATCACTTTGGTCGCATCGCCTTTCGTGCGGAGGTAATCCGATTGATCAACGACCTCAAGAATATATTTAGACATGGTGTCGAACGGTCCCTTGGCGATGCAGGCATTGGCTCCAATCGCTGCAAAATCGAAATCCTCTTCGGCGGCAATGGCCGACAAAATAACAATACAGGTATCTCTCATCTGTGGCATCTCCCGAATAACGCGACAGAGCTTCTCGCCCCCCACATTCGGCATTACCAAATCGATAAAAATGATATCTGGAAGATAGGTTTCCAAAATGGCGAGACCAGACAGGCCATCCGTTGTCGTTCTGACGTCATGTCCATTTTTTTCCAGCAACCGTTTCATATACTTCAATATGACCGGATGATCGTCCACAACTAATATCTTTTTCTTCACTGTCCCTCCCGGTTTGGGGATTCCCGACTTAATTGGGCCCGTCTCCTGTTTTTTCAGACCGAATTTTTTATCAAAACATATAATATTAAAAAGTAGGAGTCAAATTTTTGCGCTTTGCAGATGATAGGAAGGGATTTGGTCCCGTCAGGAATATAATCGATCTTTCCAACTTGACAAAAAGCTTAGGTAAGATGTATATAAAATATCATGTATATATAAAAATACATGAAAGGATGATTTGAGTATGAAAGCGAAAGTGACAGCACGAGGACAGGTCTCGATACCGTCCAAAATAAGAAAAAAATTCAATATAGAGCCTGAATCCAGGGTCGAGTGGATTGTGGATGGCAATGTTATCAAGGTCGTCCCTCTTCCAAAAGATCCGGTGGCGGCATTCAAAGGCCGGGGTTCCAGAAGATATTCCACGCAACAGTTGATCGAAGAAAGACGTATAGAAAGAGAAAAGGAAAATGGAAAAGACAGAGGCAACTGACTCATATGTCTTTGATACTTCTGCATTGTTAACCCTCTGGAATGATGAAGAAGGGGCAGATTCGGTAGAGCACGTGCTGCGTTCAAACGCGCATGTCTATGTTTCATTTATGAGCTATATGGAAAGTCGATACAGACTATGGAAAAATGCCGGAAAGGCGGAATCAGAAGAATTTTCAAGATATCTTGATCTTCTTCCGGTGAATAGAATAAATATCACTGATTCGATCTTCGAAAAGGCGATAGAAATAAAGGCCACCAACAGTCTCTCTGTCTGTGACAGTTGGATTATCGCCACGGCTATTGCGACAAACTCCACTATCGTTCACAAAGACCCCGAATTTGAACAAGCGAAAACAATCGTTAAGCTTAAGGCGCTGCCCTATAAACCTACTACGAGAGAAAAGAGGAGAAAATAATCTCTCGACACGCTGAGCAGTGGGATCGCCCATTTGTAAATTAGCAAATTGGCTCCGGTAATAGGTCTTGCATATCTTAGGTTTGTTTTTTATAAGGTGATCCTTACCTGAACCTAAATTGAACGCTGTATCGAAAATATTTTAAAATAGATGTATAAGGAGGGAACCATGGAAAATAAAAAAGTCAAATTAAGCATCGATTCCGAGGATGCTTATTTTCTTGAGCAAGAACAGAAACTAATAAAGAAATTGAGAGAAAAGTCGACAGAGGATTCCGATAAAAAATATCGTGAAGAGCATCGGGGCCACTGTTTTCGTTGTGGAACCCCGAGTTTGGTGGAGGTTGAAAGGGGTGACGTTAAAATTGATATCTGCGTAAATGAAAACTGCGGCGCCGTACATCTTGATCCGGGAGAACTGGATGAAATCGTTAAGGATCAAAAGGCCCTGAAAAGCGTAAGCTTCGCCCTTTTTCGGGTCTTTAAATAAAACCCGAGCTGAATCCGGAACCGCCCAGGTTAAATAAACATCAGATTCGCATACCGCCGTCCACCACCCATGTCTGCCCGGTCACAAGACCTGCACTGGCAACAAGGGCGTAGACGACCTGGGCCACGTCTTCTGCATTTGCCACACGGCCCAGGGGTGTCCCGCTACCCAGGTGTTTGATATGGTCTTCATGCCCCTCAACCCAGCGTGTAAGCACGATCCCCGGTGCCACGCTGTTGACACGGACTTCGGGCGCCAAAACCCTGGCCAGAGACTTGGTTACGCTGATGGCGGCAGCTTTCGACGCGGCATAAGCGATTGAGCTTCCCAGGCCGGAAAGACCCGCAATCGAAGTAATATTGACAATGCATCCCTTCTGTTTTTTTAAAGCTCCGGCCGCCGCCCGGCAACTCCGGAAAAGACCCACCACATTCACATCCATGATTTCGTTCCAGTATTCATCTTTCAAACCGTCCAGATCGGCATGATCGATAAATCGTGTTGTCCCCGCGCTGTTGATCAGAATATCCAGTCGGCCGAATTCTTCGACCACATGGTGTACCATTTGTCGGACGGCATCGTCGTCGCTAACGCTGGCTTTATAAATGATCGCCCGAACGCCTTTATCTTCAATATCTTTTTGGGTATCGCGTGACTCGCGTTCCGAACGTGAATAATTAACTGCGATCTGTACGCCTTCCTGCGCCAGGCGCAAGGCGCATGCGCGACCGATTCCAGTGCCGCCGCCGGTAATCAGGGCCACTTTTCCTTTCAGCATCTAAATTCCCTCCCAGTTCTTGTATGCTTGCTATTTCCCAAGTGCTGCAATTGTTCCACCCTCGAGGAATAATGTCAATTTTTAGATTTGTTTCATTTCCAGAAGAATTCGATTATGTTATTGATGGTTATCATAGAATCGTTCCGAAGGTTCGTAATAATACCTTTTTCGGATTTTTATAAAACCATTATTATTAGCAGGAGGTAGTTTCAAAACGTTTTATTTTGTCTAAGGTCAAGGAAGGCGAAAATATAGCGCTGATGCTTCACTACGTGCAATCGCAGGAATACATTGAGTATTTTGAGGATTGAAATTTGAGCCTGACGCAGAGATTGGGCTAAATAGAGCGTTTTGATCTACCTCAAAGGTGGATACTATGACTATTCAAGAACAGCTTAAAGCAGATCTGAAGACAGCCATGAAGGCCAGGGATGAGGACAAAAAAAGCACCATTCGCGTGATCATGGGCGAGTTCGGTAGGGCAGATAAAAAGGAGCTCTCCGATGATGAGGTTATCAAGGTGTTGCAAAAACTGATTAAATCAGAAAAGGAAGTGCTGGAAAAAAAAGGAGAAGAGAGCTCACCTTTTATCGAAATCATCACAACCTATTTGCCCCAAATGGCCACCGACGATGAAATCGTAGCCTGGATTGAAGAGAATATCGATTTTACCCAATTCAAAAACGAAATGCAGGCCATGGGTCCCATCATGAAGCATTTCGGTGCTCTCGCCGACGGAAACCGCGTCAAAGAGATACTGCAAACGTTATAATTTTCGTAGCCGTTCACGGGTTCAGGGGTTCAGGGTTGTCCTGAAAATTCTTGTCCTTATGTAGCAAAACCAACAATTCCTCTTATGACTTTAGGTCTTCAATTTTGTCCTTGTCATTAACTTTGAACGTTGAACGCTGAACTTTTGAACGATTATTACTTTTCAAGTCCATGCAACCGTCATTCGATCGTATTCTGATTATTGCCGATATCGAGGGAAGCTCCGGATGTTGGAGTTATCGGGCGTCCTCGTTTTTGACCAAAGAATGGAGTCGTGCCTGTCTGAAGATGACCAAAGATGTGGCGGCGGTGGTAGCGGAATTGTTTGCAGCCGGGGTCCGACAAATAGTGGTCAAAGATTTTCACCGCACCGGATACAATCTTCTTCCCGAGTTGATTGACCGTCGCGCGCACATCGTTTCGGGTTACCGCCGGGAACCGGTTCCCGGCATCGGCGCCGTTGACGACCTTCAGGCGGTCATGCTTATCGGGCTGCATGCCGCCTCCGGAACAAACGGATTCTTGCCGCACACCCTCACCTCCCGTTTGCAAAAGTTGGAAGTAAACGGCAAACCGCTACCGGAAGCGGCCTTCTTTTGTGCTTCTTTGGCGCCTTACGGAATTCGCCCCATCTTTTTTTCCGGATGCCCGATTGCTTGCCGCCAGGCCGAAGAAATCATTCCAAACTTATCTACGTATAATATCGATAAATCAAACCCTCAAAACGGTTTTGATGCGGATTCGTGGAGGGCCGGTTTGGCCCGTGCCGCCACAAGATCCTTAAATAACGGCCGTACCCTGCCCTATCATCCGGAAGGCCCCTTTGATGCGGTTATCACCATCCGCGATGGCGCCCGTGTGGCCCGCAAAATGGCCCGTCGCTGGAATTTTGAGTATCAGGCATCTCAGATCTTGATTGAGTCTGCAGACATCCATGGCCTATACGATAAACTCATCCGGCTCTGCTATCTCACACCGGCGCTTGAAAAATATATTACTTTGGCACTGTGGCTTTTTAATCTCAAAGGCAGGATCGGGCTGGCCTGGGTGCGGCGCCAACTGCGTAGATCGCAACCGTTCACAGGTTCAGGGTTCAACGTTCAGGGTTAGGGACAAGGACAAAACGGCGTCACGAGACAAGATAACAACCTTGAACCCCTGAACCTTTGAACCCTTGAACGCTCACTTTAGGTACTTATTTCTTGAGTTCCCGCCGCAGGAATTTGCCCGTTAATGTCTTCGGAATTTCGGGAATGATTTCCACCTGGCGGGGATATTTGTAAGCCGCCATCCGGCTTTTACAAAAAGATACAATCTCCTCCGGTGTGATGCTCTCCTCCTCCTCACCATCCTTTAAGGCTACAAAGGCTTTAACCGTCTCGCCGCGATACGGGTCGGGTACACCGATTACGGCTGTTTCCTTGACTACCGGAATTTGATAAATCACGTCTTCAACATCCCGCGGCCAGACTTTGTAACCGGATGCAACGATCATATCTTTTTTACGATCCACCACATAAAACCAGCCATCCTCATCCATCTTGCCCACATCCCCGGTATAAAGCCAACCGTCACGTATGGCATGCTTCGTTTCCTCGGGTTTGCGCCAGTACCCGGGCACCAGCACGGGACCGCTGTCCACGATTTCACCCACCTCCCCCGGCGGGAGGGCTTGGGTCCCCTGTTCCAGATCCATGATTTTCATAACGCAGTTGGGAACCGGGACACCCACCGACAGGGCTCCGCTTTCAGAATCAACGGGCGCCCTTTTCCCCAATGGCGTAATATGAGAGGGCGAGTTGGTTTCGGTCATACCGTAAACATTATAAATATAACAGCCGCTCAGCTTCTCAAATTGTTCCACAATCGCCTCTGAAACCGGTGCCCCGCCGCTGTAAGGTTTTGTCAAACTGGAAAGATCCCTTTTGCGAATATCGGGATGATTCATCAGGGCAATATACACCGTGATAGCGGCTACAGTCATCGTCGCTTTCCAGTGCTCGATAAGCCTTAATGCTTCACCGGTGTCAAAACGATAAAACAGAATAAGCGGAACACCCGCCAAGGCCGATATGGCCAAATGGGCCACTTCGCCGGTGACATGGAACAGGGGAGCCACTCCTAAGACGACATCACTTTCGTCCATCTTAAGCATTTTATGATAAACGCGTGCATTAAACGCAATATTGGCGTGAGTGTTCATGGCCCCTTTGGGAGGACCGGTGGTTCCCGAAGTATAGGTCAAAAAGGCGATATCGTCCGGAACCAGCTCCGGCCTGGGCAGCGTTGGATTCGGGTGGCTTTGCATCAATTTAAGCAAATCAACGGTCCCGTTTACCGATACTTTTTCAACCTCTTTTAGTAAATCCGGCCGTGGCGCACCGGGCGGCAAAAAATCGAGGGCCGAGGTCGCAATCACATGCTTGACCGCCGTTTCCTTCAGAAAGGATAAATCGAGCGTTGCCGCAATCGCATCGTGGATAACCATTACCCTGGCTCCTGAATCCTGACAAAAATAAAGCAGCTCCCTTTCTTTATACATGGGATTCACAGGAACGACGATGACACCGATTTTCCAGGCCGCGTAAGTTGCCATGAGAAATTGGGGCACATTCTGCAGATCCAGGATCAAGCGATCTCCTTTTTGAAGGTCGAGGGCTAAGAAAGCGGCCGCCAGCTGATCTGAAAATCGATCGATTTGGGCATAGGAGAGTTCGTGGTCGAAATAGTACACCGCCGGCGCATCGGGCCGGCGATCGGTGGATGCGATAAAATCGTCCAATATCGTATTCGACGGTATGGGCAGATCGGCCGGAACCGAGTCGGGATAATGCTTCAACCAGGGCCTGCTGTCATAAAGGGCATCCATTGTGCTGCTCCTCTCCATTCACCAGGTGGTCCAGCCACCATCAATATAGATGGTTTGACCCGTAATAAAATCCGAAGCCGGTGCGGCCAGAAAAATGACAATCCCTTCCAGTTCGGGTGGATATCCCCACCGCCCCATGGGTGTTCGCTCGTTAATCCAGTTAAACCGATCCGGATCATCCCGAATCTGACTCACCAATTCGGTTTCAAAATAGGTCGGGCCGATGGCATTGACCCGCACCCCCTCTTGAGCCCATTCCAGTGCCATGACCTTGGTCATCTGATCCACCCCTCCTTTGGCAGAAGCATACGCAATCTGATTGGGCAATGCCACAGTCCCCAGAATCGAACTCATATTAACGACTTTGCCATACCCATTTTCAAGCATCTGAGGCACAACCGCCTGGGCGACCAGAAAATAGCCCTTAAGATTTGTGCTGAGTACCAGATCCCAGGCCTCCTCGGAATACTCCAAAACCGGTACGCGATGATTGACGCCGGCATTGTTGACCAGGATGTCCACCCGCTTAAAACGGCTCAGAATCTGATCGACGCCTGCCCTGACTTTCTTTTTGGAAGTGACATCCAGGACAAAGCCGGCCGAGTTTCGTCCCAATTCCTTGATCTCGCTTGATACCCGCTCCAGATCGGCCTGGTTCCGGCCACAGACGGCGACATCCGCCCCGGCTTTAGCCAAGGCCTTGGCCGCGACTTCGCCTAACCCGCGCGTACTTCCGGTAACCATTGCCACTTTGCCATTGAGGTCAAATATGTCCAAGTGCATACCAATATTCTCCCTACAACTTTATGTTAAAAAATTCTTCCACCGCAAAGACGCCAAGAGCGCAGAGGTTATTCCAAGGCCATGCCCCTTTTCGTGGCGAAAAGCTGCATACTGCATCGCCTTCGGCGAGTTTTGCCACTTACTGAATATTTATGAATGAGTGACTACGTAGTGCCCGAAGGGCTTGCCGTTTTTCCTGATCGGCCGCCCCGATCAGGAAAAGACATCAGTATAAACTTTGCGTACTTTGCGCCTCTGCGGTGGGGCAAGATTTTATATGTCACCCTCTTTATAAATGTGTATACTAGGAAATCCCTAATATTTTGCGTGCCTCCTCGCAGCTGGCCACTTCCCTCTGCAGCAGGCGAGCGGTGGCTACGGCGCGTTCCACAAACTGCGCATTGCTATCCGCCAAAACACCCTTTTCGAGATACAGATTATCTTCAAAACCGACTCTCACATGCCCCCCCATGAGCATGGCATGGGTTGTGAGGGGGAGCTGGCTTCTGCCAACACCGAGCACCGACCATTGGCAACCCTCAGGAAGCTTGCTCTTCATGGCCAACAGGGTTTCCAGGTCGGCCGCAGCACCCCAGGGGACTCCCAGACAGATCTGGAAATAAGGCGGATCAGCTAAAAAATCCCTCCGCACTAGATCATGCGCCTGGCGGATATGCCCCAGATCAAATACTTCTAATTCCGGTTTAACACCCGCTTTGCGCATACGCGCGGCCGCCGTTTCGACCCAGTCGGCCGGATTGATGAATACCCTCCCCTCCCGAAAATTGAGGCTGCCCACATCCAGGGAGCAGAGATCGGGCTTTAATTCGATCGGCATAAGACGCGCTTCACCGACATTTTTACTTTGGATGTTGAAGCCGCTGGTGGTCAGGTTGATGAGCATATCGCCCGCATCGCGGATGCGCTCAACGATCTCACTAAAATATTCATGTTCAAAGGCCGGTGCGCCTGTTTCAGGATCGCGTACATGCACGTGCACTACGGCCGCCCCCGCCCGCCAGCAGCGCAGGGCCTCTTCGGCGATCTCTGCGGGGCTGTAAGGAACGCTGGGATTCTGTGCGCGGGTGGGCGCCGAGCCGATAACCGCAGCAGTGATAATCAGTTTGTCCATCTTTGCTTCTCCTCCGAATTAGGATGCGTTCTAAGGTTCAGGGTTCAACGTTCAGGGTTATTTTTCTTAGAGTGACTTTGCATGGAGACCATTATGCAAATGATGAAATCACGAATTAACAGTTCAGATTTCCAGTGAACCCTGGACCTCTGAACTCCTGAACCCGTGAACGGTTACGGTATTTGTTTGTTATTTGGAATTTCCGCCATCTTAATCAAATATATTTGTCTTTGACGTTACTGTGGCGGTTGGGTTCTTGACAAAGCCCTTTCTAATCATCTATGTAAAGCTAACATTGCCCTATTTGAAAAGCAATGCTTTCCCCCCTGTGTTAAATGTGGATTTGCGAAGAACAATGAACCCTGGTCGCCTACGGCGCCGCCAAAGGCGGGTAAACCTCTGAACTGTGAACCCGTGAACGGCTACAATAATTTTTATCTAAAACCGCCTGATTTGGTTTTTAATGGAGGACAGGCGGGATAACGTTTAAAGGTAAAGGAGGATAAAATGGGAAAGAAACTGACTATCGCCTGTATCGTACTAACTTTGGCCGTGTTCCTGATGGCACCCAGTGCCCAGGCCGAAAAGAAGTTCCTGCGGATGTTCTCCGGTCCATCAGGCGGATCCTGGTACCCCCTGGGTTCGGCCATGATGGCCATCATCGAAAAAAACCTGGGTATCTCCAGCTCCAACGGCCCCGGCGGGGGTGTGGGCAACTGCAAGGACGTCAACGCCGGGCGGGCCGATCTGGGGTGGTCATACACGCACACGGCCTACAATGCGTTCAATAAACGCGGTAAGTTTAATAAACGTCACACAAACCTGCGCCATCTGATGTCTCTCTATCCGGGGGTGTTCCAGGTGGCGGTTCCCCAAAAGAGCGATATCAAAAGCTATAACGACCTTAAAGACAAACGCATCGTTCCCGGCAAAGTGGGGTTTACCGGAAAGGCCGTCTTCGAGCTGGTTATCAAGTCCTATGGCATGTCCTTCGACAGTATTAAAAAGAATGGCGGCAATATCAACTATGTGGGCTATTCCGACTCGAAAGCGCTGATGCAAGACGGACACAGCGATGCCCATGTAGCGATGACCTCATGCCCCCAGGCCACCCTTATTGAGCTGAATTTCAAACCCGGCATTCGCCTGCTCCCCGTCGATCCGGAAAACATGAAAAAGGTTCTGGCCATGGAGCCGGGCATGATGGAAACCGTTATTCCCGCCGGGGCCTACAAGGGGGTCACGAATGACATCCCGACTGTGGGGACCATGACCTGTATTGTGATCAATAAGGATGTGCCCGATGAAATGGCTTACAATATCGTCAAAACCCTGTATGCCAACTTCCCGGAGCTGGCCAAAGTCAAGAAAAAGGCCATCGAAGCCTCCAAACCCGACAAAGCCCTGTCCGGCGCAGGCATTCCCGTGCACCCCGGCGCTTTGAAATATTATAAAGAAATGGGATTTGCCCAATAAATTCAGATGGGGCTTGACTGATCGTATCCGTCAAGCCCCTTTTTTGTATTCTGTATCTGTGTCCGTTCATCTATAACCGCCCGAGGATAAGAATTTGAGCGCCGCCCATCAAAAACTTGATTATCAGGAAGAGAAAAAAGAGAGCGTCCTGGAATGGTTGCTGCGCCAGAAAAAACAGGTCTGGCATTACCCCCTTGAGCTGTTTGTCTGCTTGCTGGCCATATCCCTGAGTGTTTACCACATGTTTGTCGCCTATGCCGGATCTCTTGAAGCACACGCCTTTCGATCCACGCATTTGGCCTTTGTCATGGTTTTGTGTTTTTTGACGCGGCCCCTGGGGCGTAAAACCTGGACCGATCCCAAAAATGCCTGGTTTGCGGTGGATCTGGTATGTGTGGGATTGACGGTAGCGGTTCAGATTTACAGCCTGTGGGATCTGGAGGAATTCATTTTTCGACGGGGAGACCTCACCAACGTCGATATCTATGTCGGCACTATGTTTTTAATCTTGATGCTGGAAGCCACACGGCGTGCCGTGGGGTGGGCCATGGTGATCATTGCCGGATTTTTTTTATTTCAAACCGCCTTTTCAGATCATCTCTTCGGAATTTTCTACGGACCGCCCAGTTCCTGGTTCACCATAATAGATTACATTTTTATGCGCGAAAACGGGATTTACGGTATTCCTTTGATGGTAATGGCCACCTATATTTTTCTGTTTATCCTTTTCGGCGCCATCCTCGTTCGTTCCGGCGCCGGACGCTTCTTTATCAATGTTGCCATGGCCTTGACCGGAGGCAAGGTCGGCGGACCGGCCAAGGCCTCCGTGGTCAGTTCGTGTCTGATGGCATCGGTCTCCGGATCGGCCGTGGCCAACGTCGTCACCACCGGCAGCTTTACCATCCCTCTGATGAAACGCATCGGATATAAACCCTATTTTGCCGGAGCGGTTGAGGCCTGTGCTTCATCGGGCGGACAGATCATGCCGCCGGTGATGGGGGCCGCTGCATTTGTTATCGCCGAGTTTTTAAGTGTCCCCTATCTGAAAGTGGCCCTGGCCGGACTCTTCCCGGCCCTGATCTATTTTTTCTCCATCTTTGTCATGGTCCACTTCGAGGCCCGCAAACGAAATCTGGCCACGGTAAGTCGGGATGAACTGCCGGACTTAAAAGAAGAACTCAAACGGGGGGGGCACCTCTTTATTTCCATCGTGGTCATTATCGCACTTCTCATTATCGGGTATACGCCCATGTTTGCCGCTTTTTGGGCCATCATATCCATTTTCTTCCTCAGCTCCATACGCAAGGAAACCCGCATGTCTCCCACCGACATCTTCAGCGCCCTGGAAGAAGGCGCCCGCCTGGCCGTACCGGTTTCCATCGCCTGCGCCGCCGCCGGTATCATCATCGGCTGTGTCTTTGTCTCCGGAATGGGACTAAAATTCACCAATATGCTGGTCAGTATTGCCGGCGGCAAATTGTTATTTGTACTGATCCTGGCCATGATCGCTTCTTTGATCCTGGGTATGGGTCTCACCACCACGGCGGTCTACATTACCCTGGCCGCCCTAGTCATCCCGGCCGTTGTCCATATGGGGGTGGCGCCCATGGCGGCGCATCTCTTTGCTTTCTATTTCGGGCTGGTTTCGGCCATTACCCCGCCGGTGGCCCTGGCCTCCTTTGCCGCCGCCGGCATTGCCAAATCCAACCCCATGCAGACCGGTGTGCATTCATTTCGACTGGGAATCGCCAAATACATCCTGCCGTTTGTATTCGTCTTCGCCCCGGGCATGGTCTTTGTGGGCACCTGGGACGAGATTCTCCTCAGTATCATCGGTGGATTTGCCGGTATTTATGCCTTGACGATTACCACTGAAGGCTGGTTGATTTCCCGGGTCGGGTGGACGATTCGCATCATAGCGGCCATCTGTGCGCTGTTCTTCTTTGTACCGGGCTTAAAAACCACAGTATTGGGTTTAAATCTGAATCTACCCTACTTCATCACGCACCTTCTTGGATGGGCGATATTGGCGCTGGTCTATTTCACGCACCGCAACAAGTATGCCCATCTGGCCTCCGAGAGGATCTAATGATCATGCAACGCATCATACAATGGCTTAGCATCGTCGCAACTGCGGGATTGTTGGTTCTGCTTAAAAAACTCCATATAGGGGTAACCCATTACAATCTCTTCCTGCTGATTCTGATCGGGTGGTGCTTGGGCATTATTTTTCTTTTCCGCCTGATCGTTCCCCTGGGCCGGTCCCAAGGAGGAACAGTGATTTCTCCGGACGAGACTGACTAAATCGTTGACACGGACTACACAAATTACACTGCCCTTTATTTCATCAATGCGGCAGCATTTATGAAATGGAAGCATGGTTTGAACAATGATGCCATTGTTCAAATCATATAGACCCAATCCGTGGCCATCCGTGCAATCCGTGCCTAAAAATAAAATCATAGCACAATCAAGGACAACATTCATTTTCGGAGATCTCACATGCTTCTGAACATGGGTCGCATCTTAAAGCAGATCTCGCATTGCTTTCCGGATCGAGCGGCACTCATCAATATTGAACGCCGGCGTGAATTCACCTACCGTCAAATGAACGGCCTGTCCGACCGGATGTGCAATTTCCTGGAGCATAAATTCGGACTTGGCGAAGGCGATTTTTTTGCCACCCTCCTTGAAAACGACAACATGGGATTTTTCCATCCCTGGATGCTCAAATCCTCCGTTGCGGCCGTTTGGATCGATGTCAGGGAATCGCTCACACAAAAGCTCAAACAGATCGACACCGTCCAGCCCCGTGTGGTCTTTATCGAAACCGCTTCCCTGTCGCAATTGTACGAACCGCTTCGGGAGAGAAACATCTCCATGGTCTGTATGGATTCACCGCAGGAGGCCCTGCCCGATGTATACGATTTCTGGAAGCTGGCGGATGCCGCCGCGGATACCCGCATATCCCCGGAACTCGTTGCCGATGACACCAGCCGGCACATCAGTGTCCTGCGTTTTACGGGCGGCACCACCGGCAGCGCCAAATGCGCCATGTATTCGTTGAATAACTTGTGGCTGTGGGGCTGCAACCCGGCCCATTACTACGAAACACTCCCTTTTGAGCATCCGCGGGCCATGTTTTCGTCACCGCTCAACCATGCCGCTTCCGGCTCGGTCGTGATTCCCGTGATCATAAAGGGCGGGACAGTGGTTACGCTTAACAAGGCCGATATCGAACACATGGGTCGCGTCATTTCCAAGGAGAAGGTCAATCTGATCTACGCGGTTCCGACCGTGCTTTATCGCATGCTGGCCATGGATCTTCCCCAAAAATTCGATCTGCGCAGCTTAAAAACCATTCGTTACGGCGCCGCTTCAATTTCCCCGTCCAAACTTGAAGGGTTACTGGAAACATTTGGGAAGATCTTTGTCCAGGGATACGGATCCACCGAATGCTGGCCCTCCTGCACCATTTTGTCCCGCAAAGATCACGGCACGGCCACCGCGGAACAAATCGAGCGGCTTTCTTCTGTCGGGCGCCCCATGCCGGGAGAGGAGGTTCTTATATGCGATGAAGACGGCCGTGAGTTGACCCCGGGCCGGAAAGGCGAAATCTGGGTTCGCGGCGCCAATACGATCCAGGGGTATTATAAATCGCCTGAAACGACCGAGCAGAATTTCTCACCCAACGGCTTCTGGAAGTCAGGCGATGTCGGTCGCATGGATGAAAAAGGCTATCTCTTTTTGATCGATCGCCTCAAAGACATGATCATCACCGGTGGCTATAACGTATATGCCAACGAAGTGGAAAACTGTCTAAACAGTCACCCGGCCGTGGAAAACTCAGCCGTGGTGGGGGTGCCGGACGAGTTCTGGGGCGAAGCCGTTTACGCAGTCGTGATTTTGAGACAGGACGTCCGAGCCACGGCCGGGCAGCTGATCGATCATTGCAAGCAGCACTTGGCGCGATATAAAGCACCCAAACAAATCGAATTCACCGTCCAACTCCCTTTAAGCTCGGCCGGAAAGGTGCTGCGACGGAAGATTAAGAAAAGTTTGGGGATAACTGCCTAATCCATTGGATTGGCAATTTTCCACCTATCCTAACTGACGACCTAAGAATATTCGTAGTAATTACTTATGGAAAGAATCTTTAGTTTCGCTTTGGGGAATATATGGCGATGGAGTACATCGACAAACAGAAATGTCCTGATAGATTTTATTAGGAAGCTGGATGTTTCAGGTGTTGAGCTCACATTAGCGACAAAAGAGGAACTTTATTCATTCAATTTGAGTAGGAAAAACAAGCACTGGTTAAGGCGCCTTGACTATGTAACTATCCATGCACCGTTCAGATTATTCAAAGGCTCTGAAAATAAAAAGGAAGTGCTCAATCAAATAGATAAGATTTCAAGAATATACGATGATATAAATGCGAAGAATGTCATCATTCATCCGGAGGATGATTTATTTAGCTCAGATTTGCTGAAAAACTGTGCGTTTGAGCTGTCTACGGAAAACCTTCCCAGAACAAGCGATGTTTCTATTTCAGATTTAAGAAAGATTCTTACGAAACATCCCCGAATGAAATTATGTCTTGACGTATCGCATGCTTATTCATGGTCCAAATTTGAAACTGGCAAATTGATTAAAGCCTTTAAAGATAGAATATCGCAAATTCATTTTAGTGGGACTTACCGGAAAAAGGATCATCAATCGTTAAGACGCGTTTCTAAAGATTTTCTATTTTCCATTCAACCTATAAAAAATTTGGAAGTCCCTTTAGTTATGGAGGAGGATATAGAGACAAGATCTTTGCAATATGTGAAAGAAGAACTTGCGTATATTCGAAATCTATTTGACTGAGGTTTCAACCTATTGCATCAGGAAATTCACCTGATCCATCCGATGACCTTGTCTTGGAAGTTGCAACGGCGGGTGGTTGCGATGCAATTATTACGTACAATAAACGCCACTTTAAAAATGTCGCAAAATTCGGTTTGAGAGTTCTTGATCCCAAAGAATTTCTTAGCAACATAGGAGCAATACATGGAAAATTTTCAACTTATCCTAACTGATAAGTGAGACCGTTCGCTCTCGCTCACTTGGCCTACGGCCATCTCACTTATCGTCGGCTGTTGAGTTTCACTCGAACACCCTTGAAAGGTTCCGCTCACGCTCCACCTATCAAGGGCGTTCGAGCCGACGATGGCCTGAAAATATTCCTTGACCATTTAATGCAAAATGGCTATACTTCGGATATACATTAGGAGGCAATCACATGCATGCAAAAATTCAAAAATGGGGAAATAGCCAGGGGATTCGTCTTGCCAAAACCCTACTCGCAGATGCGCAGCTTGGTGTCGGCGATGAGGTGGATATCAGTGTAAAAGACGGTATAATGATCGTCACACCAGCCAAACGGATACGTGGGCGGCACAAGCTTAAGGATCTTGTGGCACGCATTCCTGAGAACTACAAAACCAGCGAAGTTGACTGGGGAGAGCCGGTGGGTAAGGAGGTTTGGTAAATGGCTGCCTATATCCCCAGACAAGGGGACATCATCGGAATCACATTTGATCCACAATCGGGTCATGAACAAAAAGGGCGGCGCCCAGCTTTTGTTATTAGCAAGGATCTATTCAACCGAAGCACAGGTTTGGCTATTGTGTGCCCAATTACGAATACAGAGCGCGGTTTTCCCTTTCACATACCTATTCCAAGAGAAAGTAAGCTTGCGGGTTTCATCATGGTCGAGCAAGTTAAATCTGTCGACTTTCGGTCTCGACGCGCTAACCGTCTCGAACACGGTAGTGATGAGTTGCTGTCAGAAGTTCTTTCCATTTTGGATGCCTGCATTTACTGATCGGCCAACATGGCATTTCACCTGACTGCAAGGGCCTACGGCCCTCGCTGCCGGTGAGTTTGGGCAATGCGTATGATGTCGAAATCACAGATTATCATTAGGAGAATCATATGAAAAATAAAAAACTTCCCCCTATCCATCCAGGCGAAATTCTTATGGAGGAATTTTTAGAGCCCATGGGGATCAGCCAATACCGGCTGGCCAAGGATATAAGTGTACCTCCCCGGCGCATAAACGAAATTGTGCATGGGAAAAGATCCATTACTGCAGATACTGCACTTCGTCTGGGACGGTTTTTCGGCATGTCACCTCAGTTTTGGCTGAATCTCCAGACGCGTCATGATCTTGAAGTGACAGAGGATTTACTTGAGGACCGGCTTGATGGTGAGGTACATGTTCTTCAAATGCAAACAGGATAATTCGGAAATTTACAAAGCGCTATGGTTTAAAGGGGGAATAATGAAGAAAATTAGTAAAAAGGCATTTGATCCGATTGATAAAGAAGAAAGAGACTTGATGGAAGCACATGGACGAAAGAGGCCCTGGCGCAGAAATTAGGCGCAATTCAACAAACCGTCAATACCTGGATCTCGGATATCAGAGCGCGTCAAAGGGCCGGCAGAAACATCATTGTCACCCGCCTAAACCGCCTTGGCTGGACCCAGGAGAAGATCGCGAATGTGGTGGGGGTAGATCGAAGTGTCATTTCAAGAATTGTGCAAAATACCAAAATTAGTAATATGCACAATTTGCTCTCCCAGGGTCGGGACATGGATTACATTGCAAAACATTATTGCATGGATCTTGCGCTGGCCTGGTCCATAAGACTGGAAGGACTGACCGACCAGGAGAAATTCAAGGCGCTGGGCTGGGGACTTCGCACCTGGGATAAATGGTATTTTAATGAATGTGATCAACGTTTCGGGGACGATTGGCGCGATTTTCAAAACAAACCGGCATTTGACGAAACTCCTGAAGGTTCTATCCTAACCAACGATTACCTCAGCATTTTGAATAAAAGCGGCTGGAAGCGCACTCATATTATCCAGACCCCGCTTTCATCAGAACGTTTCGATGCCGGGATCGTATCCGCCATGCAAAAGAAAAGAATACTCGGTGTCACCAGCCGGTACTTGATAATCGCAAAAAAGCGATGATTTTCTTAGAACTATATATCAGTCAAACCCTATCCACTAGCTTCATGGATGGCGCTTTCATCGTTTTCCTTGATTTTTAAATAGTTGTGTATTAGGCCTTATCAATCTCTTCTGGAAAAACCACCCGCTGAACCGCAATAGCGAGCGCATTCCCGGTAGTCCACCTCAGGCGGCCGGGGTTAGCGAGCGAATTAAAAATTAGACAGTGTCCATCCACGAACGTAAGGAGTTGAAATAGCAAAAAAAAGCGCATTTTATGGTGGACAAAGTATTCTTGTGGTAGTAAAGTCAAAAGTGTAACCAAATGAATTTACTATCAATAGTAAGAAAGGAGTCTCCACAAAATGCGCGAAAAGGTCGAAAAACAAATACCGCTTATGGCCGCTAGCATCGACCACCCCCAAGCCAAAGAGCTTGAGCAGATCAGTCGGATACTTGATGCAAACCCTACCATTTTTGAACTGGCGATGCAAGATCTTTGCCATGGGGTAAGAAAACATATCGGCGCTAAAGGAATGAGTGCTGAGCAAGTTGTTCGCTACGCGATTGTCAAACAGATGTTTCAATGCAGTTATAAGGAGTTGGCTTTTCATATTATCGATTCGATCTCATTGCGCCGATTCGCTCGCATCGGCATTGCTGATAAGGGATTTAAGAAATCTGTTTTATGCAAAAATATAAAAAGATTATCTCCAGAGACCTGGGAAGCAATCAACCAGCATCTTCTCTCCTATGCTAAGGATAAAGATATTGAAAAGGGCCGTGAGGTGCGTATCGATTGCACGGTTGTAGAAAGTAACATTCACGCGCCTTGCGATTCGAATCAGCTTTTCGACTCCGTGAGGGTGTTGACCAATATTTTGACCAAAGCAAAAGTCCATGTTGGGGGTATTGTGTTTCACGACCACTGTCGCAGAGCCAAGCGCAGATTGCTTGACATTCAATATGCAAAGAGCAAA
>CAZHAH010000091.1:0-22668 GCA_964530095.1 uncultured Desulfobacteraceae bacterium
ATGACCAAAAACTCCTGTGCCAGCAGCTTACGCTATTAGAACAAATTCACCGTGAGCAGCCCCCCGAAGAAGAAACACTCCCCTTCCCCTTAGCTGCAACTGTCTGGGAAGGCTATAGGTGGCTATCTAATCCGATCCTTCAGTTTGGTCTTGTGCCCATTTAACAAGATAAGTCCAGATTTCCTCAACTTGGTCCTTGTAGTTGGAATCCGGCCAGATATCATCGATCGATGGAAAATCTTTAAGACGTTTTAAGGCACAATTTGCCATTTTCAAGCAATCTTTCGCCAGCATCACAAGTGCAATTGGATTAGCTTCGTGCTCTACAGCAATATAAAAATCTTCCCAGACAGGTGGAGGATATCGACGCCAATAATCGAGTGTTACATCATCAATGAGTTTTTGTTTGGCTTTTTCACGTGGATCTACTGGTTTTTTCTTTTTCGTCATAGCCTCAACCTCCCTTTGCATCTTTTTTCAGATGATACCATACTTAGAAATTTCTTGACACAGTCGGTGGATCTGATATGGATGAACCATTGAAAAACTGATAACCGCGAGGACGGCGTTATGTCCATTTGTATTTCGGGACTTTTAAAATCGAATCGCGTCAGGAAGCCGGCAGCCGCAAGGCCCGGGAGGTTTGTTATCAGACCTTTCAACTTCCTGGCGCGTTTGCATTTTCAGGAAAGGCTAACAGAAGAAGCGGAGGGGAGGTGATATCGAGACCGTGTTAATGTAAGTGACCCCATTTTTGGGGTAGTATCCATCCATAAGGCAAGCCTGAGAGATGTTGGAAGCATCCCCCAGGCTCTGACCACAACACATTACCTAACAAGGAGGTACATGCCATGGCTAAGACCAAAGTATCACAATCCGACCAATCAACGCAAGAATCCGCCAAATCTGTCTTTCCAAAACAAATCACCTTGTCCCCCGAAATTGAAAAGATTGCCAGGGAGAACGATACATCACAGGAGGATGTTGACTGGCTCTTCGATCTGGCTTTCGAACCCCTGAAATATTTTAAATACATCTTGGAGGACCTGCCTGAATTTTCAGACGACTGTCACCCGATGTTGAATCGATCTTTCGCAATGGTTTACGGGGCACTGCTCGACCGATTTCAAGACGAAATGTATCCGGTTTTTGAATGCCTGCATCAAATGTTAGGCAAATGCCGGATAGAAAGATTTAACTCCGACTCTTTGCATGAGCGGTATGGATACCTGAGAGCGATCCTCGAGGGCAGGAAGGAGGTAGCCAATGTCGAAAAGTAAAACAAAAGACACACAGAGGCAAGAAACCGTTCAACCCATTGTTCCCGATCCTGAAATGGGAATCATTCGCAAAACCGAAGAAGACGGAACGATCAATTATTATCACCCCATCGGACGCTCGACAAAGACCTATAAAGGCTCACCATACGAGGTGTTTGACATGCTCTTAAACAGGATTGAGGCCGTTGTTGGTTTGATGATGGAGGACGATGTCAGTTTCGTCCTTGATGGATTAGTTGAAAATTCCAGACGGCAAATGGAGGAGATGTTTGAAATGATCGGCCGAACCATTGGTTTTATTTCAGTCCATATCGTAGACCGGAAGCAAATCGCTTATCGTCATGGCCGGGTTGTCGGTGTGTCACTGGAACCGCCAAAGTCCGGATCCGGAGAAACGGAGGTGGCTGATGACAACGAATAAAACACCTGGGATTGACCCGCAGTCGGCAAGGTTGACCGTTTTTAACATCCTGGACGATCACCTGACTCCACACATGCAAAAACTCAGCTTTGTCCGCGAGCTATCCCTCAACAATCCCATGGCAGAATTGTCTGACCTTTCTTGTGAACCGGACGGCTTTACAATTCAGGGCCTTTACCATCTTCTCCAAGAATTGGCAGAAGGTTACCATGATGCTCGCCAAGAGATTGAAAGCTATTTTGGCGGGAAGGGGGTGGTCGATGAATAATTCCAAAATCATCCAAAAGACGAAAAAGACCGAGGACCTTATTGACCACTGCAAGCTAAAACTTGGTGTTCTGTCAGTGGCATTTGGGGCTATGGGTAATGATGAGCCGGACGTGGATCTTGTGTTTTTCGATGGGATGAAATCGATTATTGATGACATGATTAATCAGCTCGTAGAAGCCCATGAATTAACCGACCAAATTAAAAGCCATGCGGGAGAGGAGGTGGCCCATGACACAGAATAAAACCGAAAACACACAAATACCTGCCTTCAAACTGGCCAGCACCGGCATGGATCTCAGCAAAGAAGAACCGCGTATGGTTGACATTGCTTACGAACTCGATATCACCATTAAATCACAAATCGAGGTCATGTATGAGTGTCTGTATCAGGCCAGAAAAACGGGTGAATTGAAAGCTGCGCTTGATGGTGTGATAACGATGCTTTATGCACTTCCGACCCAACTGGACAATCTCACCGAGGCGTTTACAGAAGCGAAGCGCCGGCACAGATACCCGGGGGTGGCCGAAGCTGGAGGGGAGGTGCAATCATGACCACAAAGGACGCACAGAAAATAGTTGGGGATGTTATAGACGGATTTCATAAAATCCAGTCTCTTAGTGCTGTATTGGAGGTGGATTGTTGCGGGGGGGACGAGGAACTTATAGAAAGCTGGCATGCAATATCACACTGTAATGTCGTTTCCAACATCGCGCGAATGATCCAGGAAATCAGCCAAAAGCAATATGAATCCCTTTGTGAACTTGAAGGCATGATTCGTGACAGCGGAAAGGAGGCGAGCTCATGACCATCAAAGAAGCTAACGAGAAGGTATTCCGTTGTATGCGCATGGCGGACTTTGTCCGTCAGTCTGCTAAGGCCATGGCTAAAAGCTCAAGCGGTAATGTGGATAATGTTGGAAGCGTTTCTTGGGGACTCGCCTCAATAGCAGAAAAAATCAGTGACGAATTGTCTGATGTCACCGGCTACCTGCGTGAGGAGGTTGAGGCCGAATCGGAAAGCGGATCCGGAAAGGAGGCCACCCATGATTGACCAGGACAATTTAGCAAGGAAAGATTTTTCTGAAGTCTTACCCGATATTAAATGCAAGCTGGTAGCCATATCTGAAGCATTACGGTATGGCTTTAATCCTGATTGTGTCGATGATGTTGATTTGGAAGTCTTACGGGGCTTTGGCTGCTATCTTTCGGAAACGGCTAATGACATCAATGCCATAGACAAGTCGCTTTACTGGAAAGACGAACCGGAGGATGCCACCGATGGATAAACAAAAAATCAGAGATATTGAATGGGAGGTCACTGAATCGAAGCGAAAGGTCGGTGTCATGCACACCCTGTTTAGCGTCTTGGAAACCGAGAATCATGAGGTCGAAGATACCGTGGGGATGTTCTATGGGCTGACGATTATATGTAAGGAAGTTGTTGATCAGCTCGAGGCGGTAACTGACACGCTCATGAAAGAGATGCATTGAACCATCAACCGCCCGGGATCGTCAACGCGGCGGTCCTGGGCCAAATAGACATTGACACATAAAGGGGTTATGAAATGAAAATTTGGCATTACACCGTACATCAGCTCTTTGTGAAGATAGTCGATGATCGCATGATAAGAAGATCTATGATAGTTAATGATGAAAATGAAATTCCAGTGGTATGGTTATCGAAGAATCCTGATTGGGAAGAAACAGTCAGGAAATCAATTCTGAATACACAAACTGGAAAGGAGACTGAACCACTATCAAGAGATGAGCTATCAAAACAAGGGAGTACCCCCGTGCGAATCGAAGTTGATCAAGAGTTCGTTAATATTAGGAGCTGGGGGGCCAATCCTAAAGAATGGTATGTATCTTACGAACCCATCCCCCTTGAAAGTTGCTCGGTTTTTGAAATGTGGACAGCTCAGGAGGGATGGGTTGATATTATTGAAGGGTAAGGGGCACAAACCGAGGCTGAAAGGAAGATCGTTCAACCTGGGCGCGGTCCTGGGCTCAAATACCCTAAGAATTTCTGAGGGTAATCCTGATCGGTACCGACGCCATGGTTTTTATTGGAATGGAACTGTGCTATTTCATAGGTACAAATATTGAGGGGGGTCACAGTGTCAAAGCAGCATCCCGAATGCCCGCTATATGATCATCGTTCCTGCAAGGAGGCAAACAGCCCAAAGGTATGCGCGATCGTGCGAACGGATAAGGCTTGTCTGCGGGAACATCCGAAAATGAAAAAGAAAAAACCCTGAAGCCGTCCTTGGCAACAGGGTCTTCCTAAAAGCAATGTCATATCAAATTCAAAATACCTATCGGCCGTTGGGGCGAAAACTTTAGCAAAAAGGGCTGCCCGAGGGGAAACCTCAAACAGCCCGGCCATGATACGTGGGATGCAAATAAAGACCTAAAGGAGGTTTTTATGCAAATACCATGGAGGATCGACCAATATCATAATCTGATCGGTTTAATCAAGCGGGGGCTAAGTTATTGATGTCTGGTAAAGGGTAAGCCATTGATCGAGGGGAGATCGTTTGAAATACAGGCTCTGCGCAAGTCGGTTTAATCAAAACTCCTACAAAGTAGGCGACTGGGAATCTTCTTGAATTTAGGTGCAAATTCTGTTTAATCAGATTGCGTTCGAACCATTTTCTTTGACCCACCTCTGCAAAAACCACGAACTATCGCCGAAAACGGTCGAAATATAGATAGGGAAGGATTTCTGCATGAATAAGAAAAAGATTTTAATTGTTGAAGATGAGAAAACGTGTTGGCAGATTGCCAGCCTTATTCTTACTGATACTGGGGAATATGATGTTAAGGTCGAGAGTGATGGAAATCAAGCGTTGGCTACGGCCAAAGATTACCGTCCTGATTTAATTTTACTTGATGTCGTCATACCAGATACGGATGGGATAGAGATAAATAACATGTTAATATTGGAAAAAGACCTTAAAGAAATACCTGTCGTATTCATAACCGGTATTCTATCTGAAGATGAGATAGATATCCAAGGCGGTGTCCTATATGGTCGTCCTTGTCTCTCTAAGCCCATAGTTAAAGAAAAACTATTAGAGTGTATTAAAAAAAATCTGAAGTGGGTCAAAACCGATCTGCATTGAATCCACTGATCGAGGGGAAATCGTTGAAAATACGAGCTCCAAAAACCCCACGGGCTCCGCAGACGGCGTGGAAAAGGGTGTCCCTCTGTAAAGTCGCTTTCCCTTTCTGTTTTGGATGTTGTCTTTCGTGCCATGTTATTTCCTCCATACTAATCGTTTAATAATGAATTTTATTCGGCTTAATCTTCATTGGGTGTTCAGCCCAAAAGTGAACTTTTAAGCCTCCATTAACGATTTATGATCCAAAAACAATTTAGGTGTCGCCACCATATGGGGATTGGGACAGGGGATGCACGATGATGAAGATTGTAGAATTGGCACTTTCGATCTAGAATATTTTCCCCATCAGTATTGAATTTCATATCTGAGCAAAATCTCTGTGTCAATAGAATCCGGCTTCCAATTCGGGGCCGGTTTTTTTGTTCTTGAATGCCAACCTTGAAACAGGACACAGCACCATCGCGCTTATTTAAATCCCCACCTCCAACCTCCAATAAAATGTAAAGTCACCCAGGGAACAAACCTCTTGACAAATGATTACATTAAATATAATATGCCCAATAAAGATATTAGATATATTGAATATAGACAAGGAGGTGATATCAAAAAATGTACCCATGGACAATTCGGATACCAGAAGAGTTATATGATTGGATAAGGGAAAAGGCGGCCAGGGAAACAATCAAACAGAAGAAAAGGGTTTCAATGAACACCTTGGCGATGGAGATCCTACTACAGGCCATGAATAACGATAGGAAGAAAGGAGGGTGATTTTATGGGCGTAAAAGTCAGAGAGAAACCAAAAGGCTCTGGTGTTTACTGGGTGTTCATCAATCATCAGGGGCGAAGGAAATCAAAAAGGATCGGCACTGATGAAGGCATAGCTCTTGATGTTGCCGAAAAGATCAAGGCAAAGCTGGTTTTAGGGGAGCTTGACGTCGAAAAAATAAAACCATCCGCTCCCAAATTCAAGCAAGTTGCCCAAATGTGGCTTAAACAACCGCATGATTGGAAAGAATCGACTCGGGAAGGCTATCAGCTAAATTTTAATAAGCATGTTTTCCCCGCTTTCAAATCCGTTCCTGTTGACAAGATAACCCGGAAGAGCTTGAAAAATTTTTTCAATAAATTGTATGCTTCCGGATTGAATGTAAACACAATCAGGTTGGTAAGAGCACCTTTCAGCGGTGTGCTTTCTTATGCGGTTGAACTTGAGCAGATCAATTCAAACCCCATGCGCGACGTGGAGCTAAAATACAAAAAGAAGAAGTTTGAAATTGAACCTCTTAACGAAATTGAATCGCAAAAGGTACTTGATGAAGCCAAGATATTCCAGGCCGGTAAATATTATCCTCCTATGTTATGTGCATTGCGCACCGGTATGCGAATTGGCGAAATAATAGCCTTACAATGGCGCGATTTGGATTTTGATAAGCGATCGATAGAAGTCCGGCGCAGTTATCGAAAAGGCAGAATGACGGACACCAAGAATAAAAAGCGCCGGCGCGTCGACATGACGCCGCATTTAAGCGAAACGCTAAAAAGCCACAAGACGGCTCAAAAGCGAAGGGCCTTGAAAGCCGGTAAGCGGTTTTCGGAATTTGTATTTACTGGCACCAGGAATGAAATGCTAAACCGAGTTGTTTTCCAAAACGCCTTAAATCGATGCACAGAGAATGCAAAGTTGCGGAAAATCAGGACACATGACCTTCGACATTCATATGCCACTATTCGGTTGATGAGGGGCCATAACGTGGGCGATGTGTCTTATCAATTGGGCCATAGCAGCATAAAAATCACCTATGATGTTTACGCGCATTGGATTCCTGGCCAATTTAAATCGGAGGTAGATGAGCTTGATCAGATGCACCCATCCGCACCCCAGGCGCACCCTGAAAATGGTGCCCTATAAATTCTCTAATCTTTTCAGTACTCTCTCATGGATATTGTCAAACCCGCCGTTGGACATGATTAAAATCGTATCGCCGGGTTGGGCCCGGGTGACAATAAAATCGATGATGCCGTCCGTATCTGAAAAATAATAGGCTTTATGTCCTTTGCGGTTTAGATCCTGGACCAGTTTTTCTGAGGAAAATCGTTCTTTGATGGGGATCTTGTCCAATAGAGGTGGTTTACGGATACAGATCAGATCAGCCCCTTTAAAGGAGTGGGGATAAACATCTTGAAAGATAGCACGCCGGCTGGAGTTGGTGCGTGGTTCAAATACCACCAGCAGTCGACCTTTGTTACAAAAGGGTTTAATGCCTCGAATGGTTTCTTTTACCGCCGTCGGATGATGGGCAAAATCGTCGATTACCGTTATCCCTCTTTGTTCTCCCCGCACCTCCTGCCGGCGCTTGATCCCCTGAAATGATTCCAGTGCCGTGACGATGGTCTCTTTGGAGATCTGCAGATGATCGGCGATGGCGATGGCCGCCAACCCGTTGAATAAATTATGCTCACCGGGCAGTTGGGTCCGAAAGCTTCCAAAACGACGGTCTTTTTTGAATATTTCAAAAAGTGTCCAGGGCGGATCGATGGTCATAGACCCCAACCGCCAGTCTGAGGTTTGCTTGCGCCCATAACGTTGCACGACGCAGGATTGGTCTTTGATGATCCGCTCAACATTTAGATCCTTGTCAAATGCCGCCAGGTATGATTCCGGCTTCAGACCTGCTATGAACCGCTTAAAGGTCCAGATCACATGCTCTAAATCCGTAAAGATATCGGCGTGATCAAATTCGACACCGGTCAATACGGTTGCATAGGGGTCGTAATGCCGGATCTTGGAACCCTTATCGAAAAAAGCCGTATCGTATTCATCCCCTTCGATAACAAAATACGGTCCTTTGCCTAAGCGATAGTTGCTGTTGAAATTCTTCAAAATGCCGCCGACGATAAAGCCAGGATCAAGCCCCGCCACATTGAGAATCCATGCCAAAAGCGCAGAAGTGGTGGTTTTGCCATGGGTCCCGGCAATCAAAAGCGTTTTCTTATCTCGGGCTACAAAGTGATTGACGGCCTGGGGCATTGAGCAGAAGGGCAACTCCATCAGTTGCATCTGTTTTACCTCGGGATTATCCCGTGAAACGGCATTGCCCACAACGACGAGATCCGGCGTGGCCGATAAATTGTTTTCTTGGTAGCCCTCATAGATCGGAATGTTTTTACGGGCTAAAAAATCGCTCATGGGGGGATAGGTTTTTTGATCCGACCCGGTCACCTCATATCCCATATCCTTCAAAACAGCGGCTAATGCCGCCATGCCGGTGCCGCACACGGCAATCAGATGGATCTTTTGGATTTCCGGGGGGATTCTATTCAGTTTCAGATCGATTTCTTGCATGTCGAAATCACGCAACCACTTCTCGCTTTTGCCCGATTTACGTCAAGATGTTTTCAGCGATCGCTTTGATTTTTGTTCCACGCTCATAACTTTGCCGACGAGTCTGCCGCTTTTGTCTTTGCGGTAATCGAACTTGGCACTGACGCTGATGCGATCGGAATCTTTTTGAAGTTCGCTCAGACATCGGGTCATCAGGCTGAGCAGTTCCTCCCATTCACCTTCTACCAGGGTGCCCATGGCGGTCAGATGATAGTCGAGCCCGCTTTCATCTACAATATCCAATATCCGGGCAACATAGGCACTAAAGCTGACCCCTTTGTCCAAAGGGATCATGGTAAATTCCATCAAAGTCATGGTCGTTATGCCTCCTGTGATTCATTTGATTTTTTGATTTGACGATGAGATTCGAATATGGAAGACTATCACCAACACGCGTATGGGTCAAGAACAGGGACCTGCGCCAGGCCTAGAGACGAAACTCTTATTAGAAGCGATCTCAAAAAAGTCTTTTGGCCCAATTTCTGCGTTAAAACCTCGTTTCAAGTCCTCAACAGACTTGAGTATGCCTGCGGTTTGAAACTTGGTTTCGCCTTGAACTTGATCCAAAATCCTCTTTTTGAGATGACTTCTAGAAACGATTGCAATGGGAAAACCCCATCCCCTAAAGCCGTTGGCCAAATTTTTGGCCTATATTTTGGGACACAGACCCGATGAATTTGGGCTGGTGCCGGACCCGGACGGTTTTATCAAGATCAAGGATTTATTGAAGGTATTGTCCGAAGAAGTGGGTTGGCGGCACATCCGCCGATCCCATATCAATGAACTCCTGATCACCCTTCCACACCCGCCGATTGAAATAAGAGAAAAACGCATCCGGGCCGTATCGCGTGAAAAACTTCCTCAGTTTGGCATTGCATCAAATCTTCCCAAACTTCTGTATACCGGCATCCGCAAAAGAGCCTATCCCCATGTGCTCGATAAAGGCATATCACCCATGGGGCAGAGCCATGTGATTTTATCATCGACCCGCGAGATGGCCCAACGGATCGGGTGCCGTATCGATCAGGAACCGATTCTATTGACGGTAAACGTCGATCAAGCCGAAAGCCGGGGGGTCATCTTCCACCAAGCCGGCAGCCTGATTTTTTTGGCAGAGCATATCCCGGCGGGCGTTTTTTCCGGTCCGCCGTTGCCCAAACAGAAAATAGAATTGAAAAAGGAGGACAAGCCGATTACAGCTACGGCACCGATGTTGCCCGGTAGTTTTTTAGTTAATGAACAAATGGCTTATCGAACTTTCGCATCGTTGCCCAAAAAGCATGCAAAAGAGCCTCCTGGACATCCAAAAGACCGTCAAAAGCGAAAAAAAGAAAAAACTTTGAGAGAACGCCCTCCCTGGCGCAAATAAGGTGAATCGAGTCTTTTCACAGAAGCAAATTCAATTTGACAAGGTAATACAAAGCTGGTACGAGACATACCCGCTTATCTAAGCCAACAAGTGAATGGGCCGTTAGCTCAACTAGGCAGAGCACCTGACTCTTAATCAGTAGGTTGAAGGTTCGATTCCTTCACGGCCCACCATTAATATCAAGCCTTTCGGGATTTTACACCCGAGGGCTTTTTTTGTTTTCTGCACAAATCCCCGCAAATCAATCAATTTTGCACCCAATTTGCACCCAATTTTTTTTACCAAGGAGGGTAAATCATGTGCGATATTTGCAATGAGGATGGAACTTATTCAGGTTGCCATGCTTTTTTCCTTGCCTTTTCAATAAGATTCTCGACCTCGGACATATCCAATGGACCATGTTGTTCTACCTCCCATATGAATGTGTCGATCTTATTCACTAAGTCATTACCCTTCATTTAGTGTCACGCTGCATACTTATGGGGTTTTCTCCCCGAAGCACGCAATTTTACTTGTTTTCCTGTTTAAGACCCTTGGCCTAAAATAATTGCCGATGCTTTGACCGGATCTGTCATAGGGGGTGGTATGTCATGGTAAAAGGCGATCAGTAGGTAACCCGTCCACCGGCGATAAGTTGATCATAGACGTCCGGAGAACAGTGACGTTCAGATTCTCGGGGAAGTTGCGGGATAGGGTTAATGGAAAATAGGAGACGTATAGAAAAACCTCAATGATAACGGACATGATGAGTCCGAAATGGCACTTTCCCTTAGACATCCCCAAATGCAGGTAAATGTACGTAGACCGGTCTCAGAGCGATGGCTCCCCTTAGAAGTGACCGATTCGCTCTGAGGGGGAAAGACCATTTTATGGTTGTTAGGCGAGCATCGTTCAAACGGTAGGTTCAGTTGACTGATGTTACTTTTTGTCTAATACCTCCCGAATCGTATTAGCTATTTGATTCAAAACAATCGGTTTCATTACAACTGTGCTGAATGTTTTTCAACCGGAGAGACATCCGCTTCAGCTTCCAGATTTTGTTGAATATCGATTGTTGTCGGGATGGATGATCTTAGCATTTTGAGAGATCCGGCGTTAATCGGGACAATCCCTATCGGCTTGTTTTCCTCCTTTCCTTTTTCAGCAATTTCGATTCTAGCGTTGGGGATACGGTCCATGAAATCAATCCAGATCGGTAGCGCAGCCCGGGCACCGGTTTCTTTTTTCCCAATGGATTCATGGTTGTCTTTTCCCACCCATACGGCAACAGCAATTTTATCATCGAAACCCACAAAAAGTGCATCCACGTTATTGTTAGTGGTTCCAGTTTTGCCATAAACCGTCCGTTTCAGGCTTAACGCTTTTCTGCCGGTGCCCTCCTTGACAACGGTCTCAAGCATTGTACGGATGTCGGACAAGGCGGCTTGATGGATCACAGTCTCCGTCTTGCCGGCAGGTTCTTGTAAAGACGTGGTTTGTTTATCGATAATCCTTTCTATGCATTCGGGCTCCACCCGTTGGCCGGTAGCCATCGTCGAATAGGCTGAAACAAGCTCAAGTAACGTCATCTCTGATGCTCCCAGGGCGGACGGATAGACCGGGTAGATCTTGCTTTGAATTCCTAACCGTTTTGCTGTTTTCACTACATTCCGAATACCCACCTGTATTGCCAGATTGACAGTGGCAGCGTTTAGTGACAGGGCAAGCCCCTGTTTCATCGTTACTGCGCCCCGATACCTCCCGCTGTAATTTTTAGGTGTCCACGGTCTGGGATCTTCATCCGAAGTTAAGGTTACCGGTCTGTCCTGAATAATCGAGTTGTAATGATAGCCTCTAAGAAGTGCCGTTAGATAGACAATCGGTTTAAAGGCCGATCCGGACTGACGCAATGCCTGTGTGGCCCGGTTGAACTGGCTTTTCCCATAATCGGTCCCGCCGACAAGGGCTCTAATCTTTCCCGTTTTGATCTCAATTGCGACAAGTGCCGCCTGAACATTTGTCACCCCTCTTGATTTAAGATCGGCCACCCCTTTTTTGACAGCTTCCTTCGCCACTTGCTGCATTCTGTAATTAAGTGAGGAATAGATTTTTAGGCCACCGGTAAAGAGCTGCTCTCCAAAGTTTTCCCTTAACCTTTTTATACAATAGTCAGCAAAATAAGGTGCCTTGGAAACTCTTCCGTGGAATGTATTTGGCAAAGGCTTTTTGACTGCCAAACTGTATTGGAATTTATCAATAACACCAGTTTCCAGCATGCGCTTTAAAACATATTTTCTTCTTCTTCTGGATTTTTCAGGATTCTGGAAGGGAGAATACGTCGACGGCGCTTTGGGAAGGGCTGCCAACATCGCTCCTTCTTCAAGAGTCAAACGATCAACATCCTTTCCAAAGTAAGCTTTGGCGGCCGCCTGAATGCCATATGCCCTTGAACCGAAATACGCCTGATTTAAATAAAGCTCTAGGATCTGATTTTTAGTAAACTTACTTTCCAGCTGCAGTGCAATGGCTATTTCTTTGATTTTACGTGCAATTGTTTTTTCAGGTTTTAGAAAAATCATCTTAGCAAGCTGCTGGGTGATGGTACTGCCCCCTTGCCGATATGCGCCGGCCTTGATATCCGCATAGAGGGCACCGATAATCCGGATCGGATCGATGCCGTTGTGTTCGAAATAGCGGGCGTCCTCAATTGCGACAAAGGCTTTTTTTACATGTTCGGGCACTCTGCTAAGAGAGACCGGGGTACGTCGCTGAACGTATAGCTCTGTTAAAAGGATGTTGTCATAGGAATATATCTTGGAAGATTTATAGGGAGAGAAAGAATTCAGCAGATCAACGTCCGGCAGTGTTGATACAATCCAGTATGAATATCCCCCGGCGATACCGATAAACAGGGTCAGTAAAATCAAGCAAAAATTAAACGCCCGCCGCAATCCCGGATAAATTCGGGGAATAACCGTTTTTAGGAATACATGATCTATATCTTTTCCAAAAATTGTTTGATTAAACTTGCCACTATAGGTTTTAGCGGCAATAAATCCTCGCTTTCTATACAGTGTAAGGATTTTTGGAGTTTTCGGAAAGTTGTAACCTCCGGATTTGGACTTTATCCTTTTCAAAAGATCCTGAACCTTAAGAAAAACGGCTTCCGGGTTCAGAGGGCCGCCCAGACACTGGTCTTCTTTCAGGCCCGTCTTCGCCAGATGAGAAAAGTCGATCGGATAGCTGTGGAGGATCAGGGCAAATTCAGGGAAACTCCCTGCAATAGTCTGAACAACCGATATATTGTCGGAAAAGCAGTTGTTGACGTCGACGATTATCAGCGTGGACTCTCCGCGCTCCATCATGGTGATGGCAGCATCCGGATCACCCCGCAGATCCGTTCGTATTCCGCAGGCAGAAAGGGTTTTGGCGATAATCTGCCCCCGGATCTTATTTGTGGCGTATATGACGACACTTGCTTTCACTTTATGCCTACGCTTTTGCCGCCGCCATCAAATAGGCACCTTTTGCCGTCGCATGTAACGGATTTTCAGCAAGGACAATGTCTGAAATCTTTAAGGGTAGCTTTACTTTTTCAAGTATGGATGCAAATTTATCACGGCTCCCGGTCGCAAGAACCGTTCCACCGCTTAAGATAATCGGTACTGCCTGTCGTAATTTTGGGACACTGTCGGAAGTGCTCAAGACTTGTTCCAGACTTTTTGCCAATGTGGAAAAGAGGTCATCATAACAGGCATGGAGACCGTGCTCGATGTTGTTCTTCGGCGTAGCCGAAAGGTCCAGCTCCTTTTCTTTTATCGATTTGATTTTAGCGGGGGATTGATCTACGGAACCGGCGACCATTTTGTCGATAAAATCGCCGCCTTTTTGGATGCTGTAAGTCACCACTGGAATGGATAAATATGCGCAACACATATTGCACATCCCACCACCGATGCTGATACCAATGCCGGTGGCATAATCGTTGGATAGTTCCGAGACGAGAACTGCCAGCCCTTCATTGATCGGCTGGGGGGAATATCCCAGATTCATGAGGTAGGTTTTAAAGATCGATTCATTGAAAATTGCAGTTTCCGGGGAATCAATGGATTTACCCGGTACGCTGAACCACAAAGGTTCGTTTTCTTTTTTAGATGGCGGAATCAGCCGGTTTAATATGGCATGAATAACATTAATTCCTTGATCTTCCCCTAGATTCACCAGACCGCTATCCATGGGATGTTGGGTTCGCCCCCCTAGCATCCTTGCAAATTCTTCTGCGTGACGGCCGAGAATCAAAAAAGACCCATTTAAAGCCAGAAACTGGATATCATTAGCGTTGAGCATTTCTTTTGTTTGCGGCCGCGAGGGCACGGTAAAAAAGACGTTTGATTCCATTTGGGTTGATACTTCTGAGCTGCCCTTTTTGTATACAACAATGTTGGATGTTCCAATATCAAGACCGATAGTACCATGTTTAACCGCTACGGTTCTCCGGCGCTCCATTTTTTCGGTAAAATTGCTATAAAACATCTCATCATCCCTTAGAACGTTTGCACTTGCAGGTGCCCTCAAGACTCATTGCTTGGCGCATAAATAAATATATCCTGTGACTTTCTGTAGGATAATGCAATTTACAGGCCAACACGCCGGCGAACTGAAAAAATAGCCATCGTATATATCCGGATAGTTACAAGCACTCCAGCGGGCTGAGCCCCTTGACTGGCTGACTTTATAAAAATCGGCAGAAACAGGATAAATCAGCTTTAATTTTGCTTGCTCGTCAAGAAATTGACATTTGGGCTAAAATAATGACAGGCATGCCGATTTCCGTATCGAGTCCTGATTTCTGACACGGTGGTTTTTCCTTCTGGAATACCGGATACATTTCCTCTACCGAGAAAAATCGACAACCGACACGGATTTTGCTCCTGCAAATAGGTCAATAGGCCAAAAACCATACCTTAGCGCAAGGAGCGAATACTATATGGGGAACCGTTGGTTATCGGCAGAAGAAATTTGTGCGTACCTCGGGATTGGCCGTGATAAGGTCTACATGTTCATTGGGAATAAAGGCTTGCCCTTTCGTATCGGGCTGCGGTTTTTTTCTTGTTCTATTGTATTCCAACTTAAGACTTAGCGTTATGAAATTACGCAAAATTGGGTCAATTTGAAAAAATGGTACAAACTTTGCTGGCTCTCGTTTTCGCAGACAGATGAATGATTGGTCCATAATAAAAGTAGGAGGTATACAAAATGACGAATAAAAAGGCTTATGAAGAATTACAAGAACGAATGAATAAACTGGAGAGCTCAGTCCTTTCGGAAGAGAGCGCGGAGGACGAGTCGGGTAGCTATCAGACCGACCAACTAACTGAAAACGCTGCCAGGGCGTCAAAAAAACCGTTTGTTTCCTCGGAGAAGAAAAGCGGAGCGAATGCGTTGAGCCCGAATGGCCCGGTCGGCCTCGATGTGGGCACCAGTCACATCGTCGTCGCCCAAAACAAACGCAACTACGTCAATACCGTTCAAGAACTCAACGCGTTCTTCACGGTGCCCAATGCCAAGTTTGCCGGAGACATTCTCAAGCAAAAAAATGTCCGGTATTATGAACTGGGGGGCAGTATTACATTTTCGGTTTTGCGGCCCAGAGTTTTGCGAACATGTTCAGTATGAATACCAAAAGGCCCATGCAGGAAGGGTTTCTGAGCCCAACCGAGGATGAGGGCCTGAGTGTCATTGAGGCGAACGTGAACTCCCTGATCCAGAAACCGAAAAATCGTGGCGAAGTACTGTGTTTCTCCATCCCCGGTGAACCTTTCGACGGAAACGGAAACGGGTCCCTCGTGTATCACGAATCGATCATAAACAGGTTTCTGGGCCGCCTGGGCTATACCCCCATAGCCATCAACGAGGGTATGGCTACCGTCCTCTCGGAGTTGGCGGAGGAAGATTTTAGCGGCATCGGAATCAGTATGGGCGGCGGCATGTGCAATGTATGCCTTTCATATCTTTCCTTTCCGGTCATCACCTTCAGCATCCAAACGGCCGGTGATTACATTGACTTCATGGTGGGCAAAGCGGTGGGAGAGCCAGCCTCCAAGATTAAAACGATAAAAGAGGAGTCACTGATCCTGTCCCGAAACCCCAACGACCGTATTACCACTGCCCTGCATATTTTCTACGAGGAGGTCATATTCAAGCTGCTTGAAAGTCTCCAGCGGGTCATTACTTCGACCCAAAAAATTCCCAAGATCTCAAATCCGATCCCGATCGTCCTGAGCGGCGGCACCGCCATGCCCCATGGATGCAAGGAAAGATTTGACAAAATGCTGAAAACGATCAATTTGCCGTTTGAAATTTCCAACGTGCAGCTGGCTAAAGATCCCCTGAACACCACCGCCAAGGGGGCTTTGATCATGGCCCTGACTGAAGCAGGCTAAACGGGTGCCCGCACCTATTCTTATCTTTTCAGCAGATGCGCTCCGGGGTAACATTGCGCTTAAAATTTTGCGCCGTAACGGTTTCAAAGCGCTGTTGTTCAACCGGATTTTGGAAGCCGACCGTGTTGTAATCGCGCAGCACACTCCGCGCCTCGTGATTTTTGATACGGACAGCTGTTTTTTGGAAGAGATAGATCACTTGAAAAATCTTTGCCGAACGCTTGAGCATACGCTGGTGGTCGTGCTGGGCAAGAGCGCCGTCATCGGTAGCTTTAAAGGACCCTGCGTCGGCAAAGATCGGTGTCTTTCAGATCCTCTTGACCCGGATCGCATTCTAATCAAGGTCAAGCAGATTATCACACGGCAGACCCAAAAAGAGCACGCCACTGTCGATACTCTGGAAAATGACTTGAAGCAGTTTTTGAATTTGGGATGAACGGGTGAGAGCCTAATACAGGTCCATGGATAAGCGTAAAAATATTACCGCCATTATCGGGCCCAAGGGTGGGGTCGGCAAAACCACGATCTCGGTGAATTTAGCGATTGCTCTATCCCGAATGGGCAAGAAGGTTGTGGCCGTCGACCTCGATTTGGGCGCTTCAAACCTGCATGCGATGTTCGGCATGCGGGGCACACCTCGCAGCCTCAATGATTTTGTCCAAAATAAAGTAAAAAATCTGACCGATGTCATTTTAAACACCGGCATCGCGGATGTGGGGGTCATTTGCGGCGGCGATGTTCCGGGCATAACGAATCTGCATTACCAAAAAAAAATGAAACTCATCCGGCATCTGGCAACCATCGATTGCGACATGGTGCTTCTGGACCTGGCCCCCGGGGCTTCTTATAATGTGGTCGATTTTTCGATCATCGCCCAAAAGGCACTTCTGGTGACAACCGCGGAAGTGCCGTCCTTGTTAAATGTTTACAGCTTTATCAAATCGACGGTCTTCAGACGTCTGACATTTTATTTTAAACATCACAAATGTGTCGAACTCCTGGAGCTTCTGGACAAGGCCAGGGAATCAGAAAAGAATCCCCATCTTAAGACCATGTCAGGTTTTTTTGAAGAGGTCCGGCAGATCGATTCTGCCGTGGTGGATTCGGCGCAAAGGGTTTTGGCGGGCTTGAGGCCGCAGGTGGTCATCAATCGGGTGCGCACGGGCAAAGATGCACGGGTCGGCACGGTCCTCCAAAAGCTTTTGAAAGAGTACCTGAGCATCGACAGTGCCGTGGTGATGACGATACGCGATGACGAGGCCGTTGGGAAAGCCATCGCCAGGCTTTCCCCGATCATGATTGAGACCCCGCAGGCCCCTTTTGCGCAAGATATTCAAAAGATCGCCTCCCAGCTCTGATGGAAATCAGGCAACTCGTTTTGGCTTAAAAAAATCGTCCCCGACAACTAGTATTTTTTTGGAATGATAATTCATAGGGGCATGCGGAGTCCTTTTAACAAGCTTTTGTTGATCAGCTATGAGGGGGTCATAGCAGGCTGATCTCCGGGTTTTAGCTCTGTTAAAGATTGCAGTGCATTGCAAAATTCTATGTGTGTTTCCCTTCCATTTGAAGGCTGCAGTAAAGGGCGGACGATTTTAGTTCTTTGTTAGTTCGTCATGGGCAGACATTCGGCCATCTTTTTATGATCATCTTTTGCTTCGTGCATGAGGCGGACGCGTTCAAAGGTGCTCATGATGACATGGGAGATTGATTTCTGGTTAACGCTCTCTTTTGGCAGATAACCATAGGCCCCTGCCTGGATCATCTGTGCCGCAATCGCTTTATCCCCATTGCCGGAAACCATTACAACCGGTATCTCTAAGGCTTCTTTGTGCATCATTTCCATAAATGCGAGCCCGTTTCCCCGCGGCGGAAAACAATCTAAAAAGACCAAATCAACCGAATCCTTTTTTAAGATGTCCACGGCCTCTTCCATATCCCTGGCCCGGAGTAAATCCACCTGGCTATCATTTTTTAGGGCTTCCTCGATCGATTTAAAATCCTCATCTGAGTCTTCCACGGAAAGTATGTTGAGTTTCTGGCTGATGTTGACGATGGATGCTTGGCCGACATAGGGAATGATTTCATCATGCCGGATCGTCTGTATTTTTCTGACGATTTCAGCGATGCGCTCGCCGGCCTGCTTTATTTTCGACAGGAATCGATTCTCGTTGTCTCGATCCCCCTCGGTCAGCGCCATCAACTCAAGATAACCCAACAAGGCCATTAGCGGCTGGTTTAGTTCATGGGCCGTTGCCCCCGCCATCTGCAACAGTACCTTGAGTCGCTCTTTCTCGATTACCGATTTTTGCTGTTCCAAGATTTTTTGGTTGGCTAACTTAAGATTCTCGTTCGCCGCTTTAAGGGCCGCCGATTGTCTATGTAACTCGAGGAATACATTCACTTTACCCTGTAAAATATAGGGATCCAACGGCTTAAACAGATAATCCACCGCCCCGCTTTCATAACCTTTAAATACATGCTTATGGTCTTTGCTGATGGCGGTTACAAAGATGATGGGAATGTGTCTGGTCTCCTCGTTCCCCCGCATCAATTCAGCCGTCTCAAACCCGTCCATATCAGGCATTTGAACGTCAAGGAGCACCAGCGCAAAATCATGCTCCAAGATCAGGGAGAGCGCATCATTACCGGACTTTGCCGTTATAATGTTCAAACCGGATCGCTGGAGAAGTTTTTCGAGGGCCAAAAGGTTTTCAGGTTTATCATCTACAATTAGGATGTTTTGATCTATGGTCTGTTGCATGGTAATCCTTTTCAACTCTTAGAATTGTAATAGTTCAGCAGTCGCTGAGTACGCTGAAAACTTTCTCTTTACGAATCGGGAGACCCCAGTGAAATACGCTTCGCTGTCATTGAAATGAATTTAACGGGGTAAATATCGATCCGAAAAAAAGACTCTTGAAACCGGTGCATAGCAAACCTACGCATGCCCTCTTTGGCTTGTGCGCTGGTCATCAGCTCCCTTTTTTTGATATATTTTTTCACCTTTTGCAGCATTTTCAAAATCATCCGCATATTTTGAAAAATAAATGCTCTCCTTGGAACCAAGGCAGAGAAAGCCTCCCGGCCGTAAGCTCTGCCAGAATAACTCGAACACATGATCCTGTAACTCCCGGTTGAAATAGATCAGCACATTGCGACAGAGAATCAAATCCATTTCACCGAATACCCCGTCTGTCACCAAATTATGGTCTGAAAAAACAATATTTGCCTTTAGGGCATTGTCCATTACGGCATAATCATAACGGGAAGTATAGTAGTTCGAAAAAATTGCATTCCCCCCGGCGTTTATGTAATTGCGGGTATAAAGCTTCATGCAATCGATTGGGAGAATGCCTTTTTTAGCCTTGGCAAGCATGGCTTCATTGGCGTCTGTGGCATAAATCCGCACATTTTTATGCAACCCTTCTTCCATCAGCAAAATCGCCATGGAATATGCTTCCTCTCCGCTGGCACATCCTGCGTGCCAGACTTTCAGACAAGGTTGCCTTTTAAACGCCGGGAGAACGGCTTTCCGTAAGGATTTGAAGAAAGTCGGATCCCGGAACATCTCGGTAACGTTGATGCTGAGATCCAAAAGCAATGTTTCAAAAAACTGCTGATCATACAACAGTGCGTGCGTCATTTCAGAAATCGTTTTCAGACCGGATAAGGAGAGACGATGCCGGACACGTCGTCTGACCGATGCCTTGGCGTAATTTCTGAAATCATATCCATACTTCTGGTAAATCGCCTGTAGCAGAAGATCGATTTCGATCTTTTCATTTTCAAGCGGTTGTTTCATCATCTCAATACATCCACACCCGTAACACCGAGAACATTCGATCGACATCGACCGGTTTTGCAAGGTAGTCGCTTGCGCCCGCCTCGATACATTTGGCCCGGTCGCCTTTCATGGCTTTGGCGGTTAGGGCCACAATCGGAAGATCTTTAAAGCGTTCCTGTCGTCTGATTTCCCGCATCGCCTCGAATCCGTCCATTTCCGGCATCATGATATCCATCAATACCAAATCGATCTCCGGATGCTGCTGCAAACGTTCCAGTCCCTCTCTGCCGTTTTTGCCCGCTAAAACCCGCAGGCCCTTTTCTTCCAAAACCCTTTTGATTGAAAAAACATTGCGCATATCATCATCCACCACCAAGACCTTTTTATCCTCGAAAACGGCTTCCTTGTCATGCATCATTCTAAGCATCTTTTGCTGCTCTTTAGGGAGATTTGCTTCAACCCGATGCAGAAACAGCGTGGTCTCATCAAGGAGTTTCTCCAGTGAATCGACCCCCTTGATAATGGTGGATTCAGCGGATTCATCGATAATGACCTTTTCTTTTTGGGTGAGCTCCCGCCCGGTGTAGACGATGACAGGAAGATGCGAGCCGTTTTCCATATCTCTGATCTTAGCCAGCAGATCCAACCCGGACGTATCCGGGAGTCCAAGATCCAGAACCATACAGTCGAATTTCCCGGACAAAGACTGGTCATATGCCTCCGCCCCGGTTGCCGCAACTGTGATGCGGACATCCCCGTTGCCGATAACCTTGGCAATGGCTTTGGCTTGTTCTGCGTTATCTTCCACCACCAAAAGATCTTTGACAGGTTTGGAGATCATTTGATTCAGTTTCGCAAATGCGCCTTCCAACGCTTCCGGGCGCACCGGTTTTTTCAGAAAATCGACGGCCCCCATTTTCATTGCCGCAACCTTCTCATCGGAGGCCGAAATGAAATGGACCGGAATATGACGCGTTGCAGGACTTTCCTTGAGTCTTGCCATAACCGTCCAACCGTTGATACCGGGAAGCCCTATATCAAGAATGATGGCACTCGGCTTATAATAATCTGCAAATTGCAATCCCGTCACCCCGTCACCCGTCACCAGACACTTAAACCCCTGCTCGCGTGTTAAATCCCTGAGAATCTTTAAGAAAGCCGGATCATCTTCAATGATTAAAATAGACTTGTCTCCCTGGGAGATAATTTTGCGATCATCTTCAATCGTCTCAATTCCTTTGGTTTGTTGAATGGTACGGATAGCCGTGCGATCCTTCCGAGTTACGTGTTTTTTTTCATGGCTCAAACAACGACCATTCTTCTTAAATTGAAAGGGTCCCGGAGATTCGGTATCTGCTTGGGGATCTCCCGCTCTTTCCGGCAAATAGAGCACAAATGTACTTCCTTTTCCCTCCTCACTTTCCAAGCAGATTTCACCGCTAAGTAATTTGCCTAGCTCTTTTGCTATCGATAGGCCCAAACCGGTTCCGCCATATTTTCTACTGGTGGATCCGTCCGCCTGCTGAAAGGCCTCAAAAATTACCTTTTGTTTCTCTTCTGAAACCCCAATCCCCGTATCAGTTACTGAAAAGGAAAGGGTTTTAGCAGGATCAAATCCCTTTGAAAGCAGATCAGCATCATTTCTCAGCTGATTGTCCGGGCGGCCGATGCGTAACAGAATGCTCCCCTGGTCTGTGAACTTAACCGCATTGGAAAGAAAGTTCTTCACAATCTGTTCCATCCTTTGGCGATCGGTTCGGATCGATTCCGGCAGCCCCTCTGCGATTTCCAGGTCTAGATCAAGCCCTTTCTCTTGAGCTAATGGTTGAAAATTTCTTATCATTGCATCCGCAAAATCGTACAAATCCATATCCGCCATGTGAAGCTCCATCTTTCCGGCCTCAACCTTGGACAGGTCCAGGATATCATTGATCAGTGTCATGAGGTCTGTACCGGAAGAATAAATGGCCTGGGCCGACTCCATGTGATCTCGGCTGAGACCACCATTTTTGTTGTCGGCCAGAAGCCTTGATAAAAGCAGAATGCTGTTTAAAGGTGTACGCAATTCATGTGACATATTGGCAAAAAACTCCGACTTGTATTTGCTGGTCATTTCCAGGTCTTTGGCCTTTTGTTGAATCAATCTTTGGGCATTTTTTAGATCGCGGTTCCTTCCTTCGGTCTCCTTTTTTTGCTCCTCCAGGTGTTGAGATTGTTCTTCCAGTTCCTCATTTGTCCGACGCAATTCTTCCTGTTGGGCTTGAAGCCTGGCTTCCGATTCTTTTAAGGCTTTTGTCTGCTCTTCCAGTTCTTCATTGGTCTGACGCAATTCTTCCTGTTGGGTCTGGAGTTCTTCGGCCTGCTGCTGAGTCTTCTGGAGCAATTCCTGGACCTGCTGGCGGGATTGGGTCGACCGCACGGCAATGGCCACATTTTCAGATGTTTGTTTAAGGAACTTCAGTTGCATATTTGAAAATTCATGCAAAGTACCTAATTCAACGACCCCCTTGACCTCACCTTCGTGCATCAATGGAAAAACCATGATATTTCGCGGATGTTGATTACCAGGCTATTTCCTCTACGTTCTAAGGTAGTATTCTGACCAAAGC
>CAZHAH010000092.1:0-22543 GCA_964530095.1 uncultured Desulfobacteraceae bacterium
CAGGTCTTCATTCTTCACTCTCCATTAAATTCTGTCAAGAATGAAGACCTGACCCTGTTGTCTTTCAGAATGAAGACCTGACCCTGTTGTCTTTCGATTTCGAATACCGCCTGTTGGGTGAGGCCCACCTCTTGTAAAATAAATCACCGATTCTTCAGGCGGATTGGTAGCGGTAATGGTTCGTTCAACGCGCGAAGCCTGGCATTAAAAATTGTGCGAAGTGCCAGGAATAAAAGGCGAGGCTGTTTGAGGCAAAGAAAAAACAAGAGCTTACCGGCCTCATCGCGGGTCAAAATGCTGAGCAAATGTTTGGAGGATGGATTCAACAGATCTAAAAGCATCGAGTAGTCTTTTTGCTTAAAACCATACAAAACTTTTCGGATCAGCCGGTGGTAGTCGAGCTCTCGTCGCAAATCTTTTAATACGGGGCTGTGCTTTCCGTTTTGAATCGCTTCCACGATGCCTGCGGCACCCCTAAATCCGGTTACAACCCCTCCCACCGTGGTAACCTTCACGTGACCGGCGGCATCTCCAACTAAATACACATCGCTTTTTCCAAATTTTTTATGAAAAGGAATCCAGCCGGTATATTTGGGAGCCGATGCGCTCTGAAACTCTATGGGATCCAAGTTTTTCCTTGTCAGGAAAGCTTCCAATAAAGATTGGCCATAACTTTCTTCCTCAGAAATGAGCCCCAGCACCCCATGGATCTTAGAATAGGGGATAAGCCAATAGAAATACGGTGTCTCCTCAGGTATAAACCAGACCTTTGTTGAATGTGGGTCCATAGAAGCGGGCAATTTCACAATGGCTTGAGTTAAGGGAATGCTCGGCTGTTCGGGCCAGCCGCCACACTTCGCAACCTGGCTAAAGGCGCCGTCCGCTCCCACAAGGACTTCGGCTGATTTTTCAATTATCGCTCCATTACCATTGCAGGAGAGGTTGAAGTGAATTCGATTGGCGTTGGGCTTCATATTTACAAAGCGGTGATTGATCCAGATTTGCACACCCTCAGATTCTGCTTTCTCTGAAATCTGTTGAATAAGATTTTTGCGTTCGATAACCAGGTCGGGACGCTTCAGATGAATCGTTTCAACCCGTCCGTCGGTATATAACTCGTAGCGATGGATCTGGTTAAGCACCGGGACTTCACACAGCCGATCAAGCAAATCGGTAGTGCGGCTTGTAACGATGAGGGTTCTTGCAGAAGGCCGAATTTCTTCTTCAGATTCAAACAATTTAACGCGATGACCTTCCCGGGCCAACAGATAGGCGGTGAAAAAACCTGCCGCAGAACCGCCGATAATGCCAATATCCTTTTTCATGTGTCAGCCTACCTCCTTAAAATGAATTCTTTCGACCTTTTGAAATTGGACAGGATTTACAGGATATTGAGGATTACTTTTTAATTTTCATCACTTCCAGTATTAAGCTTTGAAAACATTTTCCAAAACCAAACCTGTGATCATGACATGCAAAATATCATGGAAATCTCGTTGATCCTGTCTAATTATCAATAATCATTAATAATTGAATCCATTCCGAACAAATTCTACCTATAAATTCGTGTAAGGAACCCAGCTTTCTTCAAACCTTCTTGTCCCGTGTTTCCCAATTACCCCTAAAGCTGATCCAGAACGAGACTAGAATAAGTCGTAAATCCAGCCAAATGGACCGTTTGCGGGCATAGAGGAGATCGACCCGGAACTTATGGCGTGGCGCAGCATCTTTCGGAATGTAAATGGTAGCCAAACCGGTCAGGCCGGGTCGGACACACAGTCGTTCCCTGAAACCGGGGATATCCTCATACTTCACAATGCGATCTTTGGCATCTTTCACAATCTCTCCGATGGCCAGGGACCTGGGTCCGACAAAGCTCATTTCACCCCGGAATATATTGAGGACTTGGGGAAGTTCATCCAGGCCCATGGCACGTAAAACCCGGCCGGCTTTTGTAATCCGGGGATCATTCTCCTCGGATTGCTTTATCCCGAACTTTTGGTCGGCATCCGCCACCATGGTACGGAATTTAAGTACTTTGAATCGAGTCCCGTTGCGGCCCCAGCGCTCTTGTCCGTAAAAGATGGGGCCGCCATCTTCTAGCTTGATGGCAAGGGCAATCGGAATAAATACAGGGACGGATAGAATGAGCATGATGGCCGAGAGGAAAATATCCACGGCACGCTTCAAAATAGGTTCAAGGCTTATCATCCACCACACTCGCACACGTGAACCAACCTGGCATTTTCAGAATCCTCGGGAACAGCCGCCCCGTGCCGTCCACGTGGGTCACCGCCGGCATCTCCAGCCGCGGCAACCAGTTCGCCATCCACAACCAAACAGGCCGACGAATCACCATGATACGCGTTTAATCCACAGATTTCGCAGATTACACGGATTACTATCAATTGAAGGCCAATACGAAATCTGTAGGGTTTAATTCCCCGCAGCTTGCTGCGATAGAAAAGATAAAACTTTCATTTGGATACCCCGCTGCTTGCGGCGGGGTAGTTCATTTAACCTTTGGCACGGATTTGCGCCTTAACGGCTTGAAAAGAGACACAGATTACACTGCCCAATCCGTGGCCATCCATCAAATCCGTGCCTAAAGAGGAAATTCCTATACAATGTTTAACTTTGGGCGGATTTCACTGGGACTCCCTGCCTTCTGACTTCAGCCCTCCGCCAATAGGATAGTTATTTTCTTTTTTACGGACGTCCCGGTGACTCCAGAGGGATATAAGAAGAAATCAAAACTATTTTTTGTAATCTTTTTTCCTTGATTGCATGAACACCTTTAAAAAAAATGGAGGAACGAGAAGCATGCGTCTAATTGTTTTCTTTTTTTGTTGCGGCATTCTATGTAACCACTCAAGAGGTGCTTTTTGCATCCACAAAGGGGCTTGCTTAATATTTCCGGCAATGAAATCAAATGCGGCGCCTACACCAATCTGGATGGGTTTTATGCTTCCTTTATGATTCGACATCCATTTTTCCTGTTTTGGGGCGCCCAGGGCAACGAAAAGAAAATCGGACTCGGTATCGTTGATTGCTTTTACAATTAATGAATCTTCTTCTTCTGACAATGGACGAAATGGAGGGGAAATCGCACCAGCAATGTAAAGCCCAGGAAACTTTTCTCTTAAGGACCGTTTAAGTTTTTTAAGCGTTTCTTCGGAACTGCCATAAAGAAATATCTTGAGCCTGTTTTGAGAGGCATGTTTACATAATCTTAACATCAAATCGGTTCCCCGAACTTTAAAACGGATGGGATGGCCAAGCATATTCAAGCCCATAGCTAAACCCTTACCATCAGGGAAGTTTACAGCAGATTGATTTAACACCTTTTTGAGCACGGGGTCCTTTTGGCATACCATAACAACATGAATATTCGTAAGGCAAAAAAAATCACCTTTTCTGTTTGGCAAGAGTTTTAGTACTCTTTGAAAAGCTTCTTCAAGATCCACGCTCTCAATATTAACACCAAGCAAGTTCACTTTATTTTCCATAAAAAAGCCTCCGTAAACATTCAGGGGAAGGGAGCAATAAATTAAGCAAAGAGCTACCCGCGGTCTGCTAACATCTTTCTTTAACAATCGAATATCGAACAATCGATTGCCGAATTACGAATGTTTGTTTTGTTTGGCGGTTTTCACACTTGCCACAAAAATGGAAATTAATTGATTGCTTTCATCAATCAATGGCTCAAGTTTTGATGCCGGTTTTATCAGATTAGCTTTCCCTGCAATCAGCAGCCATATCTTTGTTTCACGCAGTTCTTTTAATGATATTTTCATCTTATGAATAAAATCGGCATGAGATTCCGCATCCTGGGCTTCGCCATAATTGGGAGCCGGAGCAGTACCACATCTTATGATTGTCCGGCGATGTGATTTCCTGCTTTTGTTTTTGGTAGTGATTCTGCCACATAAATAATTCTCACGGCAAAATCAATGAGACGATTTTCGAGCTTATCACCAACTTTTTTATTCGTCATTCGTCAATCGTTGATCGTCCTTCGTTTATTCGATTATTATTCCTCCAGCCCTCACCTTTTTGTGTTTTCCGCAATGACTTTTTCGTAAATCCCCAGTAGGCGATCCAGCAAGCGCTCCGCCGCGTATTCTTCCCGCACCTTCCGCCACCCGGCGTCGCCCAGCTTCCGGCAAAGCGCCGGATTCTGCCAAAGCGTGCGGATACAATCAGCCAATTCATCAACATTGCCCGGCTCGTACAACAGGCCCGTCCTGCCGTCGTCAACAATCTCCGGCAAACCGCCGATCCGGGAGCAAATTATAGGCAAACCATAAGACATCGCCTCCGGCAGCACGGTGGGGAATCCCTCATAGCAACGCGTGGCAAAAACAACCATCCGGGCAGCACGGTAAAACCGAGTCAGGTCTTCAGCCTCCAGTTGCCCCGGAAAGTCGCAGTTATTCGGTTTTTGCGTTGTTACTTCCGGCATGCGATGAAAAGAACCGGCGAACTTAAATGACACGTCGCCAAGACGACGTGCAGCCTCGACAAGGGTCAGGATATCTTTTTCCGGGCTGATCCGTCCGACATAAGCGACATACGCGCCGCTTCCGTTCCGGCTCGACACCCCGCCGGCGAATATCATGGGATTGACCAAAACCGTCGCCCGATCGGCCGGAAGCCCTTCCCCGATGAGCACATCCCTTTGAAAGGCACTCAGGCATAAAAAGTGATCCACATGATCATAATAGCGCCGCGAGATCCGCGCCGCTGCCGTCCTGAGCGCGTAGCCGACACTCTTGAACAAATTGCCTTCGCAGTTTCGCAAGACACACCAATATTCCTTTCCACCCAGACACCGGTCGCACAGTCCGCTCTGACTCAGTAGCAAACCGTTCGGGCAGGCCAGCCGGAAGTTGTGCACCGTCATTACGACGGGAATGCCCTGTGCCGTGCACTCCGGCAGAATCGACGGCGAAATCAGGGGATACAGATTATGGATGTGAACGATATCCGGGAGCGTCTCCCGCAGGAAGCCGCCAAACGCCCTTCTCGAAAACGGATTATAAATGCCGGAAAAAAAGCCCGGCATTCTTCCCAGCCGCGTCGTTTCAACATCCGCGCTTGACCGGCTGAACCGCTGCACAACCACCCCCCGCGTCTTCAGCAATTGAACCAGGCCGTCGATGACGATCTCTTCACCGCTGATTTTACCGTAAGAGTTGTGGACGATGGCAACCCTTCTAAAAAATTTGGCATTCATCAACAAACAATTGAATCTGCACAGATTTTGGCAAAATCGGTACCGGATGGCACCCCTACGCAATTCCAAGAATTGCTGAAATCCTGATCCAATCGCCCATCGCCGCGCAAACGGTAAAACCGGTAAGAGCCGGGGAGGATATTGCGAACATCGTCTAAAGAGAAATGCTGCTTCGAGGTGTTGTTGTATTCAAAAATTATCAAAGGTAGCGCGGTCTTCACCAGTTTCACCGCACCGCGCATGACGAAAGGTTCGTAACCTTCGACATCGATCAGCATAATTGTATGGAGATCAGCTACGTTAGAAATAGTTTCGTCCACTGTTACACAGGGAACCTCCAGCGACTCGATAGATTCAAGAGAGAGAGTAACTGCGGCGGCTGTTGGGCCGCGCAATGAGGAGGCCAAGCCGAGTACCCCGCTTTTTTCTGAAGCGGCACATGGCACCACCGAAATGTTTTTCAGGCCGTTGAGTCGGGCACTCTTTTCAATAGCCAGCGCACATTGGACCTGTGGCTCGAAAGCGGTCACGTGACGTACGTTCTTATGTGTTGCCATAGGGATGACCATCTCGCCCACGGAAGCGCCCACATCAATGAAGGCCATATCCCCCGGCATTCTTGCAAGGATATTGTCAAGAAACAGGTGCGTTTCCGGCTCGTTCCAATAGCCCGCGGGCATGACGCAGTATGCTCCGGCGCATTCGGGGTTGAACCAAAATTTCAGGCCATATGCATGGAATACAAATTCCTGCCGCAGGATGCGCAAGGCAAACCCGAGGCCTCGCATCCGTAGGCCAAACCTCCTCCTCCTCCTCATGACGTAGAGATGAATGTAGCCAAGGACTAAAAGGCGAAGGGAAAAGTTGAACACGGATTTAATTGCGCTACCCTAACCCGGATAAACCGGAAAATACAAATCACAAATTCCAAATAACAAACAAATCACAATGACCGAAATTCAAAATAACAAACAGGTTGAAAAAAAGTTGAACGTTCGCTCAGATTGCTGTAAAGCCTTGATAGAAGAAGATCTACAGCGTTGCCCAAAAATTTCTTGCCACTAAAAACAACAAATTTACAGCTAAGTGACTAATGAGCCCGCTATGCCGGCCTATACCGTCCCTTCCACAGGTTGAGAATAAGTCTATCAATAATAGGAGATGCATAGCTGTGAACGGGCAATTGACTGCAAAGCTGCACGGCCTGCCAGACCCCGTCACAGAAACGGTCCAGCCCCCAATCCGCAATGATCTCGAAAGAGCGTTCCCCCATTTGCTTTCTTTCCTCATCCGACAGGCGCATAAATCTGCCCAACATCTGCGCAAGTTGCTCCGGATCGCGCGGGTCGCACTGCCAGCCGTTGCATCCATCACGAACCATCGTCTCCGCACACCCGCATTCCCGGCTGACGATCACGGGCAGGCGGCTGGCCATGGCTTCATTGACCACGAGCCCCCACGTCTCTCCATAAATGCTTGGCAGGACAAGGCATTCCGCGACACCGTAAAATTGACAGAGGGACTCTTGGTCCTGAAACGGCAAAAATACCACCTTTTCATCCGACTCGGCGGCGATTTCCTTCAATCGTGGCGCCTCCGGCCCGTCTCCCACCAGGACCAATCCCCATTCACCCGCGGCCTCTCCCATAGAGGCGCAAAAGGCTTGGATCAGGGTCTCCCAGTTCTTTTTGGGGATCTGGCGGCCGACGCCCAGGAAAAAGTGATTCGGCAGTCCGTATTTCTCTTGAATCAACGCAACGTTCTGCCGGGCGATGGCTGATCGTTCAGCAAAGAAAGCATTGTCCACCACGTTGATCCCAAAAAACATGCGCGCTTTTGGAATGCCCCAGAACCAGTAGTCCGGCACATGCGAGGGGGCCGGGATCAGCATGGCATCAACATTGGCGTAGATTCGCCGTTTCCCCCAGTTGACCAGCCCTGATCGTGGAACATCCTTGAGACGGGCATCATCCATGATGACAACCGGGCGCTTTCTCCGGGGGGCCCAGCGCACGGCCGTCGCACCCGAGGGATAAGCAATGGCACCGGATATCACGACGTCAGGATGAAGCGTATCCAGTGTCTCGAAAAGACGGGCGGACGCGACTTTGGGTGGAAGATCCTCCATACGCTTTTCGGGAAAAAGGCAGGTCCAGGGACAGGGGGACATCGCATGGCTGGACTTCCCGGCAAAAGCATAGGGTGAACCCTTGCCGGCGATTTCGATCACATGCAGTTTGGCGCCACGGTCTTTTAGAAAATCTGCCAATACTGCGATACGTGCTGGCCAATAAACGCGAAAATCTGTATGACAGATCACGACCTTCATCAATTGGATGTCCCCACGCGAAAAATCGACCGAATCAATGCGCCCGGGGTAAAACTCAGCACCCAGTAAGCAGCCATCTTTACGCTAGCGTCACATATAAAAGCTCTATATATATCGCGACGGGCCTTCGCTCTCATGCCAAGGCGTAAATAGCAGGAAGCCCGCATCTTGTGCCAGAGGGCGCAGTAGCCACGTAAAAAGGGTTTTCTATCCGACCTGGCACCATCCAGGAGCGCGGCCAAGCCCCTTCCGACAACATCATCCTCTGCGGGGACCCGGCTCGGGATTGTTTCGCAGGTCTCCGCCGGTGTTTGGTAAAATATGGAAAGACAGGACATGGAATAGGCTACAAGGAAGCGTGCGGCAATTCTTGCCCATGTCAAAAGATCTTCTCCGGAGATAACGCCGACAGGAAACCCTCCAATCTGCGTCAATGCTGATTTTCTGGCGCATGTAGCGCTCGACCACACTGGGGGATTCGAGCGGGCAGCGATTTGGAAATAATTCGCTAAGACGCCTTCGAAAGCATCGGGAAGCCCACGCACGATCGCCGGTTGTTGCTCGTCCATGGGTGGACGCAAAAAATAGCGCGTGGCGTAAAGCCCGCAATCGGGATAGCGGATAACCATTCGCCGTATCGTTTCGAGAAACTCCGGCAGCCACTCGTCGTCTGCATCAAGAAAGGCGATGAGTTCGTGCTTCGCTTCCGCAATCCCCCGGTTGCGTGCAGCCGATACGCCCTGGTTTTCCTGGTGGATGAGGCGGATGCGGGGATCGCCGATGGCTTCCACGATCCTGACACCGTTATCCGTCGAACCGTCGTTGACGACAAGTATCTCAAAATCCTGAACAGTCTGGTTGAAGACAGATCGAAGGGCACGCTCGATGGTGTCTTCTTTGTTGTATAGGGGAATGATAACTGAAAACGGGAGGGCCACACCGGGCATCTCAGGTTTCCTCTTTTCTTTTTAACGCTCCATAAATGATACCGATCAGAGCGAAATGAAGGTTCCCGAAAAACTGCACATACAGAATGACGTTATCCGTGAGCATGATCAGCGCATAGGGCACGAAAGCCGTCGCCGCCCCATAGGCCAGCATCTGATGAGCGCCTGTAGCCTGACGGGCGATCCTGGCCAGGTAGGACATCTGCAAAACCATGGTAATCAGGTAAAGGCCCGCCCCCAAGAAACCCATGTCGTACAACAGCTTGAGCCAGTCGTTATGCGGGTGATAAGTAGGTATTCCCCAGAGGAGAAGGGTGATGCGGTGAAAATTCCATCCGTTTCCCAGCCAGGGCTCCCTTTCCACCCCATCCCAGAGAATGTCCCACATAACAGAACGGCCGGTTTTTGCAAAATTGGGATTTCGCCAGTACAGATCCTTGACGGTACCACTGCCGGAAGAGAACATCCGTTGCTGCATGCGGTCGGTATTGAACAGGATCAATGTCCAAACGACGAGGCCCACGCACAGGATCACCCGTTTGCGTATCTTGAACGGCGCTGGCGTCAGGGGCAGGCAGGAGAGCATGGCGACGATGGGACCGCGGGTCAGGGAGATAGCTGTAATCGCCAGCATGGCCAGATAATAATACAGATGGCGGCCACTCCCGCAGGCATAGAAAGCGGCGTAACAAGCCCCCAAGAGCAAAATTCCGATCATTTCGGCGGCCATGAAACTATGCCCGGGGAGCACGCCGGTCAGGATGATGGGAACACGGACAAGCAGCAAAATCCACGCGATCCAGGCGAGACGGGTGATCCAGCGCACGATAGTCTCCAACTGCAGGCTTTCGAGACGGAAGATCGAGGCGGCACAGCCCACGGCCAGGGGGGAGAGTGTCTGAAGCAGGCTCTGAAGAGCATTGGGATTGTGTCGCCCCAGCAGCCAATAGAGACAGAGGATGCCGATCCAGGGCAACCAGAGACCGACAGGGAAGGCAATCCTGCCGATGCTTCTCAGGCAAATCAGGCCCGCCGCCACCGCCGGAATCACCCACGCCCATCCGGTCACTTTGAAGCCAAAAATAACATAGGCGCCGAAGATCCAGGGTATCATGGCCGTGGCGATGATCAGGATCATGAACCCATTCATTCCCCGGAACGGGTTCGACTCGTTCACCTCATTCGGCACTGCGCCGGCCGGCAGCGCTTCGGCGGATATATCGGCGACAGATCTATCGGGCTTGTTCAGCATATTTTCTCGATTTCAACGAACCAAGGGCTCGCGCAAAGGGTCATGGGGAGACACCCAATGAATTATAAAGCACCCGGCATCGTTCGCGAAATTTTGGATAGGTATAACATTCTTCCACATGCCGTCGTGCGGAGATTCCCATTGTTCTTCTCCGTTCTTCATCCATCAATAGGCTGTTCAACATGGCAGCAAAGGCCGATGCATCTTCGGCCGGCGCCAGGCAACCGGTCACCCCGTCTCGGATCACCTCCGCCAACCCATCCACCCGACTGGCCACGACGGGTTTTCTGCAGGCCATGGCCTCCACGGCGGTCAATCCAAAGCCCTCATAGCGGGATGGCGCCGCCACGACGTCCATGATCCCCAGGCATCCCATCGCCTCCTCCCAGGACAGTTGTCCCGTCCAGGTGATCGCATCGCCGATGCCTAGGCGCCGGGCCAGACCCAGGAGATCCGCCCGTTGGCTTCCGTCACCGACAATCAGCAGGTGGGCTTGGGGAGTGGCCTTGCGCACATCCGCAAACGCCTTCAGCAAGATGTCGAGCCCTTTTTCCCGGCTCAGGCGAGCCACCGTGCCCACCACCATTTTCCCTTCCAACCGGGCTGCCGTCTCCACCACTCTCGGCGATCTTGCCGCCAGCGCTTTGTCTATAACCCCGATGTCAACGGCATTGGGTATCGTGAAATGCCGCCGCCCCGCTATCCTTTCCGGGCGGGCCGGATCGAGCAGACAGGAATTGCCGAACCATGAACGTTCCGCCGCCTCGGAGACGCAGGTGAAGCGATGCGCCAGCATGGCGCCGAATCGCAGCAGGAAACGTGCCTTGAACCCGTAAGGGGTTCCGGGCTGGTGGACCGTCGCCAGGACGACCGGCGCCCGCGCCAGTCGGGCGGCCACAATGGGCAACAGCCCCGGGGCCATGTACTGGACGTGGACCGCAGTAAGCGATTTTTCCTGAAAGGTGGCGGCCAGGGAGCGGATAAACTTGATAGCGCTGAGAGACCGTGACCACCCGAGGAGCTGAACCGCGGCGCCTGCCTCCTGAAATTCCGCAACCACCCGCTCATCCCACTCAAAATAACAGCAAACCTCGACAGCATACCCCAATTCGATGAGCGCCCGCACCAGCAGCAGCGACTGCATCTCCGTCCCCCCGTGCAACAGGCAGGGAATGCTGATCAGCATCTTTCCGTTAACTAGACGCAAAGGGTTGCGATTGTCGCTGCATGCCAGGATACATTGCCTCCACACGGAGTGATTCTAATCCGGTTCATGATAGGGAAAGCGAACATCTTCGCCAATTCGTGTACGGCAGTAAGTCTGTAAGTACAGTTCAGCGTCAGGAACAATTACTCTGACAACGCCACCAGGGCGAAGAACTCGTCTCCATTCAGACAAACAAAAGGGAATTGCGTCAAAAGACCGCCTAAGGGTTGAATAGGAGTGGCAACCAGTAGTCGTTTTTTCCTTTTTTTAGGCTCATAACATAGGGTAGTGTTGGTTCAACAAGTCTCAGAAAAAAGATATTGTGAGCAATTAAAAATATTGAAGAAAAATGTGTTTACGCCGCTTCCAAAACTTGTTCTATCGCCTGAATGACCTCGTCCACGCCTATGTTGGTCAGGCACACTGGAATTTCACAGAAATCATTATAGCAGTAAATACAGTCAGGAAATGTGAAGAGGGAAACAACGTTGCTTCCGAGAGGTGTCCAATGGGTAGGGCTGTGCCTTGTAGAAAAAACGGCTACCGTTGGCACGCCAACCATCGCTGCGAGATGCATTGTTCCGGTATCATTGGTAACGCAGCCTTTCGCGCTGCGCAAGAGCTCGATCAGTTCCTGAATGGTTGTTTCACCGGCTAAATTTATCGATGTGCCGCCCGATGCCTTAACAACTTTATCTGCAATTTTTCTTTCAGAAGAGGTTCCTGTTACAACGATACTTGCATGATATCGTTTTGCGATATAATTTGCTACCACGCCAAAACGTTCTGGCGGCCAGCATTGTGCCTTGAATTTTGCGCCCGGATTTATAATAAAAAAAGATCGAATATCCCCTCCCCGTTCTATTATCTTATTTAGCACTACTTTCTTGCTATCAGAACTATTTGGCAGCAGATCTTTTTTTTCAACAGGCGATAGTTTAAGCTGTATCAAAACCTTACGCGCACGCCGTGGTTCGTTTTTAACGAAACGGTGTTGTACCGTATTGAATATCCCGCGCCTATTGTAAGTTGCCACGCGAAATCCGACAACATATTTTGCACCTAACAGATAGCCCAGAATCATTTCTCGCAATACAGCTCCCAGCCAGCCACGGTTCCCAAAAGGGGAAAGATTCACAAACAAGTCGCACGATATCTTCAATAATTCTGGAACATCGATACTGAATCGCCAACCACGGCGCTGAACAGGGCAATCTAAGTCTTTTACGATTATCAAACGATCAACGGCGGGAGAATTAATGAGCAGCTCAAAAGCAGCTTGTGAACTCCATGTCTGGCAATTATTGATAACAGTAATATTCGCCTTAGGATAGCGATTCCTTAATGCAGCAAGGGCTGGCAATACCGCGACTGTATCACCCAGAATTCCAACAGTGTAAACTACTAAATGATGAACCCCCTGATGAACCACTCTTGTTTTGAAAAGCAGGAATTTTATCACTCTCAGAATTGTATTTGCAGTAAAAACATGTATCACGACATATGCATAAAGCATGAAATTCTTAATACTTGCTCCTTGATAATTGGAGGTAATTCGTTTAACGTCCTCCAAGGATCGGGCAAAAAAAACGCCACATCTTTCTTCAAAGGGCAATTTGCAGTCAGAAATAGTTGAGATAGGAAATTTAATCTTCATACGACTTTCTCTATGATTCTTTACGTCCACAGACATAGAAACTCTGCATCGCATCCGGACCGTCATCAAATTGCTCGATCTTACATAGGCACGCTTTAAGGGCCTTTTTTATGATTTCCGGTGTTGGTACCCACTTATGGCCGTCGCCGACAAAGGGCGAGCCAGGTAGCCAAATTCCACAATCAGGATGTGGCAGATAAAGAAAAACAATACCACTCGGCTTTAACTTTTTTACCCATTCACTTAATACTTCTTGCCAGTTTTCAATATGTTCAAGACAGTGTGAACTGAAAACATAATCCAATGAACCATCTTCGAAATCAGAGACAGTTTTCAATAGGCCGGGGCCGCGATAGCTGTCTACCGGATCGGATTCCGGCAGTGGCCAGAAGCCGGCCCCGATGTCGATACCATATCCCTTGCAGAACAGTCGGGCTGTTGAAAAAATGGCATAGCCGGCACCGCCAACGGTTAAGTAATCAGGATAAAATTTCCCTTGATAGTCCCACCCACCTGTTTTTCTTTCCAAATCAGGATGTCTAAAAAGATAATAATAGCCGCGAAAAAGCTCAGGCGAATTCGGCAAGTGTTCCAGGCGCGGAATTATCAGGCTGAGTAAAACCCCTTTAATTCTTCGGGGAATAAATTTTATAATAACCTTTGTAATCCGACCGTTCATCCACCATTACTTCTACATCTTTTTGGCTGCTTCTGTTTTAGACCACAAAAAAACCCGTATCTCCTGCCACTCAACATGATTCGAGATTCCGCAGTGATTGGAATAAAGGACATAGTCAAATAGTACTATACACTGCACAATTTTTACACACTATGGACATTTTTCCGATGGAAAAGGACCGTCGCACAATATCAAGAGGATCTGATCAGATGGGAATACAGTTTATCTAAATCATTCACATGTTCTTCTATTGTGCGAACCGCACAGATCTGATCGGCCATCGTCTGAACCAAGCCAGGATTCTCTATGAGACGTGCCAATGCATCGGACAGCGCCCCCGGATCATTCGGCGGAACGAGAAGGCCGTTTTCACCATCACGGATTTGAAATTCGGCACCCCCGCATCTCGAAGCGAGTACTGGGCGACCTATAGCCAGTGATTCTGCTATGGCCAGCCCGAAAACCTCAAGGCATATCGCCGGATGAATCATAAGATCGCAGGTCGTAATAAATCCAGGAATCTCATCATGCGGCATTTCTCCATGCCAAACGGCGCTGACATCGGGAAACTTCTTTTTCAGTGTATGCCAATAACGCTTTTCCGACCTGGTCACCGCTTCGCCAACGATGTGCAGTTCATACGCCACGCTGGGCAGATTAGAGCAGGCCTTCAGCATCACATGCAGACCTTTTACATGGTTGATACGCCCGACATACAGCAATCGTAGTGGCCGTTTTCCCAAACCATCAGGCAATGGGTGCCGCTCAAGGAGAGGTATGCCATGAGGGACCACGACAACTTTCTGTTCGGGCACGCCATTACGGACCAGTGCATCCCGGATGGCCGGTGATGGGGAAATGACCCGGTCTGCATTGAGGCCGATCTCCCTGGCAGATTCGATTTTGTCTTTTATGGAACAGGGTATGATTCCCAGCGGCGATACAAATGGTATGAACGGAATGCCGGAAATATGCCTCCCAATCCGCAGTGCAACCTTGTTCGAAACTCTATTCAAAAAAAAGAACCAGTACCGAGAACCAGGGATCTCCCTGATACAGCATTTGTAGCAGTCTCTGGCGTTCGCGGGGATACGGCATATTTCATCCTTTGCATTGAGTAGCGCCCCGGCAGGGCAAACGATCCCCCCATGATGCGCCGTTACCACGCAGGCCACTCCGCTCTGCCTGGCCCCGATGCAGGCATATTCCTTCCACCCGTGTGCGTGGACCACGTCCGGTCCGAGTTCTCTACAAACCGACGCAATTGCGCACGTGATGTGGGACTTACCTGCCGGGTTGCATCCTGCACGCCAAGTTGCAGGCACGATCAACTGAAGTTCTTTGATGGTGGCGCAACTGGACCAGATCCTCTGCGACAGAGAGACAGCCGCAATAGCAATGGACAGGTAAGAAACATCATGCTGGTACTCTGTCAAACTGGCAACCAGGTTCTGCACGTATACCTGCCCACCGCCGTATTCTCTGCCGAGCTTATCTTGTCCAACTAAAAGGATTTTCAAATTTTCAACGCAATACGCAAATACTTATCATGAAAACTTATTTTTGATCCGTTCAACAATTTCTTTTGAATAATATGGAACGTACCCATACTTGACTGATGAAAAAATATGATAGCGGCGTTTCTTTTCAGAAAGCAAATGGATCGTATTCAACAACTGTTTTGCCCTGCAACTCGATAAATGTTTCTCAAGAAGAGATTTCCTGCCGCTTCGGATAAGGCTTCCCGGATTTTTACAGGAATCTATTTTCCGCTTCAACGAATCGAGAGAATCGAATGTTAAGCAATTGATGCCGTCAAGGAACTCTTCGCGAAGGATACGCGGCGCTTTTGCATCGAGATAGATGCAGAGCACAGCGTTACCGAGAATTTCATAATGACGTTGGCAATCATAGCCGGCACCCTTCGGAGAAATACCAAACCATGATTTTTTTATATCGAGCATATACTCGTCCCAATTGTTGAAAAAACAGCTTCCATAGTAATCGGAAATATCCTGTCGTAAACCGGGATAGAGCGAAAAGCTTGTATGAGTCAGTTTTATTTTGGGGAAAATGGTGTTATCAGCAAGGTGGTCGGGATACGAAAACTGAATCGGTTGAACACCAGAATCATTCCAACGTAATTCTCGTTTGAAATAAGCAATGACTTTCCCGAGATAAGTTGGATTCAACAAATGATGATCCTGGCCATCGAGCACAACTAAATTTTTGTACACAGGAGAATGAATGCGCCAGCAATTTGAATTAATGATGAGATCAAAATATCCGGTGTCAATTTTTTTTTTGATATCAGTGCGATCGACGGAAATATCCGGTAAACCAAAAGCCGTCGCCCCATTCCCCCACACCATAGATTGTGGGATTTTTCCTTTTGAGTTTCGGTACAGAATTTCTTTTTTCGGATAGTCGACAACATCTTCTCCGAGTAGAATGCGGAAACCGTACAGCACTTCATCACTCAAATAATCGAGGTGTTCATGGGTGAGATATAATATTCGCATGCTTAATGTGCCTATTATTACGGATTTACAATAAAAGAACGCAGATACTTGAGCCAAGTGATGAGCGAATACGGATTTATTACCAATGCTTCTCTAAACATCGAGCGGGATATTTGCACCTCATTCCTATCCCATAAAATTCTGGCATAATGGTTTACAGTGGATGCAAATCTTTTTCGAAAGAGTGGCAAGAAGATTTTTTCTGGTTTTATTTTAAAGTGCCATAACTTTATCGCCATTAATGCCGCAGATTCAGAGAGGTAAAGATTGTTATGGATGCTTTCCTGATTAGGGTGTGCCCGCAAATACATATCGCCTTGGGTAAGAAAAAATATCTTGGCATTTGGCAAAAGTGAGAGATAAATATGCATTGTTAAATCAAGTGCAGTGCCAGCGAAAATAATTTTACTCCATAACGATTGAAGAACAGGTGCCTTGTAGAGAGTTGCGCCATTGAACCATTCACCGGTAAATCCCAGCGTGAGACATATAAGGTCTGCACCTGAAAAAATCTTATCAGAATTGCAGGGCAGGCGGGAAGGCCGCACTGGCATGCCGGTGAAATCACAGCATTCAAATGCCCCGGTAGCTGCAATGATATCCGGATTGCTTTGAAATGCCACGATACGATTCAGGAGAAAATCTGGTTTATACATATCGTCATCACCCAAAATGGCAAGATAATCACCCTTTGCATGCCTGACGCCGTATGTCCAATTTGCAACAAACCCTATATTACATTCATGCTTAATATAGTTAATACGCTTGTCATGATACGATTTTATTAGTTGCTGTGTATCGTCTTCACTGCCGTCATCAAGAATCAACAATTCATAATCATTATATGTCTGTAACAACACACAATCTATTGTTCTTTTAACGAGACTACATCTATTATAAGTTGGAATTATAATACTTATTATAGGCATAATTATGAAACAACTAAAAGTCAGTTAGCAATTCTTTACAAGTGATATTAATCTGTTAACTGAACGTGCCCCCAAGAAAGAAACCAAGTACCTTACAATATTTTTTGAATCTAACACGTTAACCCCCCTGTAACGGCATAAGCTATAAACACCTGCTCTGAACAGTGTCATATCGCCTTCGCGAAAATAGCCGATAACAGTGTTTCTAAGGTTTTTTAATGTTGCGTTTCTTATGAAAGGAGGCAGTGTTCCCAATTTTAGCAAGTTGACATATATTTGGTATGTTTCTTTTTTTGTAATTTCGTATTCTTTCACAGTTTTGATCTCGTCATAAATCCGCCATACACCACGGGCTTCAGGAACAAACAAAAATTTGGCATTTGATAGAACAAGCCTTATGAAATAATCAATGTCGAAACTGTTCTTGTAGTTCGTATCAATGTAAATACCCTTATCTATCAACTGCTTTTTTATGAACAAAGACTGATTTGCAAACCTGAAATCAGGAAAAATATCTCTCTGGCTTTCCAGGCTAAACTCTTCATTAAATACGCGACGCAAGACCCGCCCATTATTGTCAATAACGAGCGTTATCCCGTGGCAAATATCTATTGAAGGGTTTTTTGCAACTGATATTCCAATTGCTTTGAAAACATTGGGATAATAATAGTCATCTGAATTCTGCCATGCAATAACGTCTCCTGTTGCTATGCGGAAACCCTTATTGATCGCATCTGCCTGCCCGTTATCTTTTTCGCTAACCCAATAGGTCAGCCAAGGTTCATATTTCTTTATAATCTCAACCGACTTGTCGGTTGATCCCCCATCGATAACAATATACTCCAAATTCGGATATCCCTGTAAAAGAACAGAACGGATAGTTTCCTCCAGATATTGCCCTTGGTTATATGATGGCGTGACTATGCTGATTTTCGGCCATTGTTTGCTATCTGGCATTACAGCGGGCACAGGAACTGATTCTTTAGTCCAGGGCCAACCGGTTTTTCCGGGCGGGGGAGAGGGGAGTTGAGCGAGCATGGACATAATGGCTACCATCGAGATGTTGTGTGGTTTCAGGTGTTGAGCTGGTTCAACACCTGGTGGTAAAGCTCTGCGTATTTGGCCGCTATAACAGGTTCGGCAAAACGCTTGACTGCCTGCCTGCGGGCGGCTGCGGCAATGGTTATATGGCGCGCCTCATCTGCCAGCAGCCACAAAACACCTTCGGCCAGGTCGGCGGAGTCAAAAGCTTTCGCCAACCACCCAGTTGCACGATGGGTAACGATATCCGGCAAGCCGCCGATATCGAACGCCACCACGGGAGCGCCGCAGGCCTGTGCTTCGGAGGCTGTTTGACCGAAAGCCTCTTGCCGCGACGGCACCACCATCACATCAGCTGCCGAATACGCCAGGGCCAGTACGCGATCGTCACGCACGACGCCCAGCCAATGGACCGGGCAAGGCCAAGTGTCGGCGCTGGAGGAATTACTTTGCCCATAGATCATCAGCTCCACCTCACCGGGCTGCCGCGCCGCCACCCGGGCCATTGCATCGCGCAGCAGGTCGCCGCCTTTGCGTGGATCGGCTACGCCCCCGTCGGCGCCCATTAGGATCAGCTTCTTGTCGGGAGGCAGGCCCAGTGCCACGCGGGCGGCCTCGCGCGGAATCGGTCGCCAGAGGTGCTCCACCTCCAGCGGATAGGGAATCACATGCACTGCTACGTCAGAAAACAGCGCACTCTGACGCGCGCAATCGGCCAACCACCGGCTGGGACTGATAACTGTAAAGCGCTGGTGTGCCCACGCTCGGCGCTTGGCTTCCCATGTCTGGCGGTTAAGATCGGGGCCGCGCTCGATAGAAGGTCTGTTGTCGGCACTATATCCCTTTCTAAAACGCGCGCCGTTATCGTCTGAGGCATAGTGTTCCCCTCCGCAAAACGCCCACATATCATGCAGGGTCCAAAAGAGGGGCTTCTTTAGCCGACCGATGTCGCGAACTGATAACATGCCGGATATCCAGTGCAAATTGAGTACGTCGGCATCGCTGGTGTTAAGCTCATCCACTAGCCCGGCGCCAATCTGACCGAAGGTGTGGAGGACCGGATTGTCGGTGTACCAACCCCGACGGGCGTGCAAGAGCCAGCGTCGGTGGAGTTTTTGCATCAATCGTGCGGTGATGGGCTGCGGCGTACCTGCGATCACACGATCGTCAGCGGTGCTGCGGTAAAGGACACGCATGCGGCTATCAATACCGGACGCTACCAGGGCGCGATGGATGCGGTAGGCAGCACGGGCAGCGCCCCCATCGGAATCACCATATGACACATGAAGTATCTTCATTGCAGGCCCTTTATCAGTAATCGCGCCACCCGGCCTCGAATTCTTCCCGGCATACGTTCGATCAACCCGAACCATCGTTTCGATCGCTGTTCGAATCTACGAGCCTTATCGCTCGAAACCGGCCCGACCCGGCTGTAAACCCGACCGTACGACACCACATTACCCGGCTTCAGGTTCATCGCCGCCATTGCAACATCCCAAGACCAGCGGAAATGAAAGGTTGACGGCAGGTGGCAGTGGATCACCGGCCAGAAGCAATTCGCAATAAGATACTCGCCTCCCAAACGCAAATGCTCAGCAGTGCTTTCCACCAGTGCAAGAGGATCAAGCACATGCTCGAAAACATCGGTGGCAATCAATACATCGTACTCGCCCGAGAACTCGGGAATATAACGAACGTTGGCTGTTTTCTCCGCCAGAGAAACTGCCGCCGCATGCGGATGCGGCTCGACGATATACACTTCCGTGTCCAGACAACGTGCACCGATCATCCGCGCCAGTGAGCCGTAGCCTCCACCAAAATCCGCTACTTTCTTGTGGTCGAGACCTGCAACATACTCTGTGAAATCGCGCCGGTGGCTGAGCGAGTCGGCATGCTGCTCAATGAACAAACCATTCAACAACCACACCGGATGAGAGTAGAAGATTGAGATTCTCTCGTCCATCACTGCCGGGTCACACTGGCACTCGTCCCAGGCGGAATCCATCAGTGACCAAATCCCTTCGAGATCGGGAAATGACCCATCAACCAAAATGGAATCGAGATAATCGCGTTCAGTTTGCGTGAAATTTTCCTGGTTTATTCTCATATATCGATGGCAATTGGGGCGAGTTGTTTACTGAGTCTCGCAAAATCAAATCTATCCTTAGATATCAGGAACGAAATATTGACCGCACCAACTTCCCACCAATCCGTCTCGGCAACGCCAACAAACGCCTGCGCAGTCTTTGACGTAAGCCGCCGAAATGGTGATCAAAAACATACCGATCTGCCTTCCGGTCTTGTTTGACTTTTTTCGGATGAGTCAGCGGACCAAGCGGATACACAGGAAGTCCTTCCTGATCTTCGGTTGCCACCGCATGGGTCCCATCTGGACCGAAGCCGATATTCGTAACAAGATTGACATTCGGTGTCGCTGTCAAGCCACCGTGATACCAGACGCTGCAGGTCCATGGATAATCCCAAGTATCGATTTCGTTGCGGGACATGCGGTCAAAGATATCCGTCCAGTAGCGGCGCTCTATCTTATCGGGCATATGCCGTGCCCATGAGGCAGACTCTTTCCACTCCGGCCAGAAGGCCAGCGCCAGATCATTCTTCTGCCATGCCCGTCTCCACGTCGCCCAACCCCAGCAGTGGTTGTATTTAGAAAAGTAATACGCAGCATTACCGCGCTTTCGCCCTCCCTGAAAGTTATTACCGGTAATCACCGATACGCGCGTATCGTTTTCGTAGCGGTCAAGCAGCGACTCGCAAAAGGTGAAAAAATCCGGGTGCGGCAAGCAATCGTCTTCCAGGATGATGCCTTCTTCCACATGTTTAAAAAACCAGTCGATGGCCGAGCTAACAGCCTTCCCGCAGCCAAGGTTTACACCTATTGCTAAAAACGGTATCGATTGTTGGCACCGACAAGCGGCATTCAATATTAACCGAGGGCTGAAAATCATGACCCTAATTACGGTATAGGGTGGTGTGGTGCGCCCAGAGGACGAAATCCGGGTGCTATTGACCACATCACCCCTCTAAGTGGGGGGTGTGCATAGTTTTCGACAGATTTTGAGCCACTTTTAGTATCATTTTTCGTAACGAAAGTTGAATCTTCTGACCGAATTCTGAAAAAAATTACAAAAATGTAATAACGAAAGGGGGAACCAACTTTTCAAAGCTCTCACTAAAACAGCTTTCGGCCAATGTGAAGTTATCGGCATTTCGAAAGCCCCCTCGGGTGCCGAAAAAACCGCAACCTAAGCGCAAAATCTGTATAAATAAACCCCATGTTTCGACCGCTAAAATACTTGCTAAGAGAAAAAAGAAATGAGTACTACCTTGAAAGGGCTGCCTTATAGGGCTAATCAAGCCACCGGCTAAGCCGGAGGTACTGACTCAATATTCCATTTTAGCTGGGGACAAACTACGCCCGGCCATCGCTCTGGATATCTTCCGCTAACGCCACCGGTCTGTTCAACATAGAAATTCAGCGCATTTTCCTCAACGGTCAATATTTCAATAAAAGGGATGTCAGCTGAGATAGTAATTGAATATGCCCCCTCATTTAGAAAGCTGCCCGGGATTTCACAACGGCTTAAATATCTTCCAGGAAGACGATGCATTTCTTCCCAATCATCAGAGCTACTATCACTGGATGTAAAAACAACAGTTCCATCAGCCGCTATGATCTTAATAGCAACACGAAAAATTGAGATTGCTTGAAGGACATCGTATTCTATCTCTATATAAAATGATCGCCGAACATCCACCGACGCAGTCGGATATTCTTGTTCTTGATAATCCTTTATTCGAATCACCCGCAGCTGGAATTTTCTCTCATCAAATGCTGTTCCGTTATATGCCCAACTTCGCTCGCCTTGTGCTGTGATACCATTTTGCAGATATCTCGAAATTACTGTTTCTGATTGGTCCAAAATTTCCAGGCGTCCTTCATTTAATAGTATTGTCTTGTGGCATAATTTATTTATTGCTGCCATATTATGGCTCACAAACAGCACTGTCCGCCCCTGTTGCGCCACATCCCCCATCTTACCCAAGCATTTTTTCTGAAACGCAGCATCCCCCACTGCCAGCACCTCGTCCACCACCAAAATTTCTGGTTCGAGGTGGGCGGCTACGGCAAAAGCCAGGCGTACATACATACCGCTCGAATAACGCTTGACAGGTGTGTCCAAGTATTTCTCCACCTCGGCAAAGGCAACGATCTCGTCAAACTTTTGCTTGATTTCCACTCGGGTCATACCCAGAATCGTGCCGTTCAAGTAGATGTTCTCCCGCCCGGTCAGCTCCGGGTGAAAGCCCGTACCTACTTCCAGCAGGCTGGCAACGCGGCCCTTGATGGTCACCCGTCCGGTTGTAGGCTCGGTAATGCGGCTTAAGACCTTCAATAGCGTACTTTTCCCGGCCCCGTTGCGGCCGATGATGCCCACGGCCTCGCCACGTTTTATCTCAAAGTTTACATCTTTGAGCGCCCAGACCTCTTCCAGTGTGTCACCCTGGATGATGGGCTTCCCCATTGCCAGGTCTTTGGTCCTGCTCCAGAGGGTTCGGGCATTCTGCACCAGCACGTCGCGGAGGGCCGTATATCCGCCCCTTTCCGCCTGGTGGCCGATGACATATTTTTTGCCGAGATTTTCAGCTTTGATGATTATATCAGACATCATATGTGATCGGATAAGGACACCTTTTTTTCTATGTTGTCAACATGACAACC
>CAZHAH010000093.1:0-22147 GCA_964530095.1 uncultured Desulfobacteraceae bacterium
AGTCAGCCGGGCGTAGGATACGCAGTATGTAGAGGTGAAAAGATCGCTAAAGAGCATAAATATCAATTACATGAATGAGTTATTTACTTATTTATGGACGTCCCGAATTTCCCGCGAATTTCCCGAATTTCCATAATCAGAAAGTGTTTCAATTAAGTCCCAATTTTTCACTTTGCATGCATGAACCTGAAATCTGGGGTCGGATTTTGGCGTTGAAAAATATCGGATGTATATTTTTCACCATGCGTACCGTAACCTTTAATACTGACTGGTGCCAGAAATTTGTGGCTGGAGAATCTAATCTGTAATTGCGGTGGAATTTTCAGAAAGAGGTTACTCTGGCATCAAAGAACATAACCAACTTCATCGAAGAAGCTCTACGGCTTAACGAGCAAGGGCCGTCCCATAGCATAATACGACGGTTTGGAGATTGTATAAGAAAAAGTTGTATATGAGTTTGCGGCGCCTCACGTGCCGTTTATGAGCGAGACCCGTGTCTCTCGCATTTATTGCTTGAGTAGATACACAGAGGCATAATTCCACTGGCTCGGCGAGCAACCTGTTACGACGTACCCATCTCGGCCCATTACGCCGATCATGGCGTTGTGGTTCGCCTCTTTTGTCGGGCCTGGATTCACGTGGTCCCACTTTGTCCAAGACACATTGGCTACATCACCCCCGCCCCCGCCGCTCCCCACATAGGCTGCTTCTACTGTACTGGAGGGGTTAAGATATTGCGAATACTTTCCGAAAACAATGCCCAACCCGAAGAATATTATCGCTATGCATACCAATTTTATATTCGATCGTTTAATGCTAATCATAATCCGCCCCTCCATTCTATTTTGTTAAGCATCTGTAACATTCTCTGGAAAAATCCTTATTAACACCATTTTTCGGTCTCCTATCGCCCTGTTTCTTCCAATATAAACTGTAAAAATATACCCAAATTGCGGACATATTGAGAATATTGCAATAAAACGAGCTTTCAGAATGCCCGTGTGAACGATCCATTATCACAAAACGATTATCACAAAACGATCCAAAACTCAAAATTTTACGAAAAATCAAGGATAATGAGTTCGGACTGGACACCAAATCGCAAGCAGGACTAAAATGTTAAAGATTTGTTGATCAATCAAAAATCCAAACACACGTAGGCGCCACCATCGATTACATGCAACCTGCAATTTCCGTGTCCGTCATATTCCGCCGGTCCCTCTGACAGTAGATGGCGAATTTAACGAGCCCAATTTGGGGGCGGCTGACTTTTCCGATAGATTCCCATTACTTGTAATAATTTCATCTGTGTGATATAGAATTAGCTGCGCAAAGGGCTCCAACCAGGCGGAGGGCTGCCATGAACATTAACCATCCAATGTGGCTCCTTATGCAACCTGCCTAACCAATTGGGGGAAAAATGCCAACTGAACCCAAAGACATTCAAACCCGCTTAATCCGTAAGATTCTTGACTTGCCTGAAAAAGAACAGCTTGCACTCTTGTCCCAGTTGGAGGGCGAATCCGATCCGCCAGCCGACTCGGAACAACGAAAGTCAGAACGAAAAGAATACAATAATTCCCTAAATTTTTTCTATGGAAACGATTCGTTTTGGGGACTTATTCACAACGTCAGCAAAACCGGAATTTATATCCAGACAGAAGAATCCTTTGAGATTGGATGGTTATTAACAGCGGTTCTGCCTCTCACAGATACCGACCAAGCTATTGAAATACCAGTCAGGGTGGCCAGGAAAGATCCAAACGGGATGGGGGTAGAGTTCATAAAAAGGTTGGACGATAATGCCATTTCCCGAATTGAGATAATCCATGACCATTTCCAAACAGTTTAAGGGAATCAAAGACCACCAATTTGACTCCTTGTGTAACCTCTTATTCAATCGGAGCCTTAGAATAGACCTTAATCAGGAGGATAACCATGAGCCCCGAACATGACCAAAATATCGATGCCGCCACCATTCGCCTAATCAAATTGATCCTCGATTTGCCCTCAGATCAACGCCTTCAACTGTTGAAACAAGCTGAAGCAATGGCTTCTCCCTCTTCAGATGAAAATGAAAGGGACACCGGGCGAAAACCATTCGCAACTTCTTTAACTTTCAATTTGGATAATATTACCCACAACGGTAAAAGCCGGGATGTCAGTGCCGGTGGGATGTTCATTGAGGCTGTCCTTGATTTCAGTGTGGTCAGGATTGGAGATGTAATTAAAATTGATTTTCCCCGCTCCAAGAAAGAAGGAACTGTAAAAGTTCCGGCCAGAATCGTCCGCATAATCCCAGAGGGGATTGGGGTGGAGTTTATCAAAAAAACTTAATATTCAGCCCTGAATAATAAAGATGTACCATAATGTAACATAGAGGAAGGGGTTCCATATGCCACAAAAACTCTCACCAGAAGAACTGGTCACCTTCAAAGAACTTGTCTTGGCAAACTCAACTCAAATAGATGCCCTTGCCCAGCTGCTTATTGAAAAAGGTATCATCACAAAAGAAGAATTTGTCACCAAGTTTAAACAGGTCCAGGCGGAATATGAAGCGAAGAAAAACTCTCAATGATGACAGATGTTCTTTGTTTCAGACTAAAATATGTTAGGCGCATAATATATTTGGCGTCTAGCATGTTATTGATGGGGCCTTGAGAGAAAAGGAAATGAAAAATAAAAAGAAACTATTTTATATAGGCATGGCGATAGTCCTGGTGATATTTGCTACGGGGTGCGTGAAAGAGTCACGGAAGGGTTATGAAAAAATGCAATTATCTGAATCATGTAAACCCTGTGAGAAGTTGGACGGCTTTGTCTCACCCGGTCAGATTAATGATGAAATCCGCAAGCTGGTGGGCAAATACAAAGGCGGAGGGGGAGCTGAGAATGTTGCCATTCAGAAATCTAGAGGAGTTATTGAGACCTATCTGAGTCCCGATTTTATTGGTGGAGGAGATTGCCCGGAAATTGATAGTGAAAAATGGGCAATTGACTATTCATACAAACGCAAGCGTCCCGCATTACACAAAGGAATTGATATCCCTCAACCAAGAGGAACGCCGATAAGAGCTATCGCTGACGGTGTTGTTGTGGGTAAATTTTTAAATGAGTTAAATAAAAAAGGTATCGAAATAATGTTGAGACATACCCCTGAGCAGACAGGTCTGCCCTTTTGGACGTATTCCCAATACACTCATCTCCAGGAGATGTCAACGTTGTCCATTGGTACGAATGTCAAAATGGGAGATGAGATTGGGAAAACAGCAAATACGGGAAAGATGGGGAAAAGAGTACGTCGTGATGCGTTACATTTTGCCGTTCTCTACAGTGAGCACCCGGAATGGTCAAATGATGGAGTAGTGGTAATAGCAAAAGACGGATATTTTATGGATCCTAATGCGTTTTATCGGCTTGAGCCACCGTACGAATCACTATCCTTGGCAAAGTTACCCAATAATCAAAAACGAGTGCCAATACCTTACCTGAAAGCTGATGGAAGAATGGTACCATCTGACACTAAGCGTATTTGGCCATATGTTTGTGAATAGTACAAGCTTAACAAATGTGATGTGACGGATCATACATTTATTTTGATATGGTATCCGACTGGGTGGGCAATGGCGTATCTCGAGGCTCAATCGGTGTGAAGACCCCTTGTTGTTGTTCGATGTTTTCAGCGGCATCAAAACAGAGATCCTCATGATAACGTGGCCCGATAAGCTGTACCCCTTGAGGCAAACCATCGACCACTTGAACGGGAGTAGCCACACTTGGCAAACCGAGCAGATTGCAGATTTCGGTAAGCCCTATTGACTTTATAAAGTGATTTAACTCTTCAGGCCCCGCAAGATCATAACCGGCTTCGAATGGTTGCAGAGTCGATACCGGTCCCAGAACCAAAGGATACAGTTCCATAAACAGGTTCCATTCGCGGGCAATTCTGTGCCGTTCCGCTATGGCCTTCATGTAAGTCGGCAGGTCCGGTGTCGTATCCCCTATAATTCTTTCAAGAACGGTTTTGGCCTCTTCGGATATTATCGGTAGAATCTCGGATAGATAGCTTTTGATTTCCATAGCAGAAATCTGTTGAATTATTTGGGTCGACTCCTTGATGAAAGGAGGATCAATCTCCTCGACAACGTATCCGGCGTTGGCCAAAATGTCAGCCGCTTTTCTGACCCCCTCTGCAACAACGGGAGAGCCGCCATGACCTGAAGGATCGGTGGTCAAGGCCACTTTGATAGGACCGGGCATCGTGGAACCCAGTCGCAAAGCAGGGGTCCACCATGGGTCGTTTGGATCGGGCTGGCTCATAACGTCTAGAGCGAGACGGAGATCCTTCACATGTCTTGCCATCGGCCCATTGACGCACGCGAATTGATCGTAAAACTGCGGGGGATCAGAAAAGATCGAGGTGGCAATACGGGATATTCTGCCAAAGGAGGGTTTCAGCGCAGTGATTCCGCAACACTGTGAAGGATAGCGGACTGAGCCGCCCATATCATTTCCTACTCCGAGAGGGGACATCCCGGTCGCAATGGCGGCTGCTTCCCCGCCACTCGATCCACCTGGCGTTCGGGAGGGATCCCAGGGATTGAGGGTGGCCCCTCTTAAATCATTATTGGTATGCCAGCGTAAACCAAAGTCGGGCAGGTTGGTTCGACCTATGGGAATGGCACCCGCCTGCTTGAGGCGCGAGACAACAGGGGCATCCGTTTGCGGCATAGAGTTTTTATAATCAACGATTCCGTGAGTTGTCGCAGAGCCGACAAGATCAATGTTTTCCTTGACAGTTATAGGAACACCATGCAGTGGCCCCACTTTTTCTCCTGCCGCAATCTTCTTGTCTGCTTCGCTTGCTGTGCGCAAAGCATCTTCTTCCAGGACAACGGTCACGGCATTCACTTTGTGGTTCACAGCCTCAATACGGTCAAGATGTGCCTGGATCACCTCCTGGCCCGATATTCTCTTTTTCCGAATGGCTTTCGCCAAATTGGTGGCACTCCAGTGCCATAGAGGAACTTCCATATTCTTGATCTCCTTTATAAGGCAGGTTTTATCCTTTTGACATGCCACCATAGCGGATAAATTTAAAATTATACAGGCTGAAATCAGCCTCCATTTGTTAATTTCCTCAAAACCCCGAAGACTTCAGTTCCTGCGGGGTTTTTTCAGGGACCCTGAATCAAACTGCTTGACATGCCACATTGTGGCATGATAATGGTTTAAAAGGTATTTAGCATGGCAAAATACCTCCATTCATATCTATCTTCTTTCATATGAGCGGTTCGGATACCCACCGACCGCTCATACCTTTTTCCGCTAGAGCTATTTTAAGCCTTCAAGGGTTGCTTCCTGGTAAAGAAGTCTGGAGTACAATTCACTGATCAAGGTATGATCCCAGTTCTTATGCACCCCAATCCAACCACAACACTAGGAGCTTCAATTATTTGACAACATAATCGAATCACGATATTTGATCCCTATGATTGGCAGCTCTTCATTATTATTGAGATTCTTAAAATAAAAATAGGAAGGACATTTATCATGAATGACGAATTGTATCACCGATTGGCTAAAGTTCTTGACACACTTCCCAACGGTTTCCCGGCCACGGAATCGGGCATTGAAATCAAGCTCTTAAAAAAAATATTCCGGCCGGAAGACGCTGAGCTTTTTGGTGATTTGCGGTTAGATTTTGAGACGGCACCACAGATTTCAGAACGAACAGGGCGCGCGTTGGAAGGTCTTGAAGAACATCTTACTGAGATGCGGGAGCGGGGGCAAATTTTCGGAGTGAATCTCGGTGGTATCAATATGTTTAAAATGTATCCCTGGGCCTTTGGGATTTATGAATTTCAGCGGCCCCATATGGATCGGGAATTGGCCGAAATGTGTGAAGAATACATGAAGGCCTTCGGTGAACAGTTCTTCACCCAGAAACCCCAACTGATGCAGGTGATTCCGATCGAAAAAGAAATCCCCAGCAGACAGGAAGCTCTGGCTTATGAGCAAGTCTCAAACATCATTGAAAATAGTCAATCTTTTGCGGTTTTTGATTGCATATGCAAAAAAGAGAAACATCTCTTGGACGATGGTTGCGACAAGCCTCTGGAAATCTGCATGGCCTATGCCCCAATTCCGGGCATTTTCGATAATAGACCCCATTACCGCTCAATTTCAAAAAGCGATGCCTACGCCGTACTTAATAAAGCTGAGGAGGCTGGTTTGGTCCATCTGACCTGGAATATTGAAAGCGGGCATTTCTTTATTTGTAATTGCTGCGGGTGTTGCTGTGGGGTGTTAAGGTCTATTAATGAATTGGGGATAAATGCCTCGGATGTCATCAATTCATACTATTACGCAGAAATTAATTCTGATGAGTGCATCCTCTGCGGAACCTGCAAGGATGAACGCTGCCAAATAAACGCCATCGAAGAAGGAGATGACGCTAACACCGTCATCCGTGAGAAGTGTATTGGCTGCGGCCTTTGTGTGACAACCTGTCCCTCGGAGGCCATAACGCTGGTACGCAAACAACCGCAGGAAATTTTTCCACCACCCAAAGATGAAAAGGATTGGTATCAAAAGCGCGGACGCGAACGGGGGGTGGATTTTAGCGCATATAAATAGCTTTCTTTTGAAGCTCCCCGCAGCCCCGCTGAGTTGGATCTCTGCTTCGCTGCGACAAGCCACGTGGAATGTGCTCGTTGTTGCGGTTCTCCGCGGGTTAGGTTACCGAAGACACATCTTTAACCAGAAAAATTCGCGCAGGGGCTCCATCGGCGGCCCAAATTTTTAGTAATCCGATAAAAATGGTGTAATCGCCGACCGGCACATGAAACAAGTCCACCCCTTCGATGATCACAACGCTCCCTTTCAACAAGGCCTGGTGAGCCGGATGGGTGCCCGAGTGAAATCGGTCTACGGAAAGGGAGTCAAGGCCGACGCCGTACACACCGGCGGAAACCAGAAATTCAGCTCCGCTTTGATCGAAATGAACAGCTCTTTTATTAAACACCTTAGAGCTGTGCAGGTGTTCGCTATTGTCAGTTTTGAAAAGCGCATACGATATACCCGTGAAGTCAAACCCACACAGTACTTTTTCGGTCAATAGCGGCTCACCTTTGGATTCGAAAACCCGCGCTTTGGCGATGAGCTTATCAGCCGGTACCTTATCGAGTGTTTGATGATCCCCCAAAATATGGTGCCGGCTGTCAAGATGCGTTCCGGTATGGGATCCAAAACTGAAAATTGAAACATTGGCGCTATCCCCCTTCGATATCTGCTTGAAAGGTTTTACCTCACAGGGGGGATCTCCGGGATAACTCATCATCCCCGGTTCCATGGTCATGCTGATATCGTAAATCTTCACAAGCTGTTCCTCCATGCCAGTTTTTTTCCACTTTTACCATCGGACGAATTTATAGTAAACTTGATATGCTAATAAAAAAGCAATTTTTGTAAACAAATTTTTTAGATCATACGTCATATAGAGTAAAGAAAGGAAAGAAGCCGAAAGATGTCTTTTCAGGCATTGCGCCAAAAAACTGGAAGGAACACCATCCGCATACGCAGGCCGGAACGAGATCATGGTGTTGTGACGCTGGTTGAAAAAGCGAATGCGGGGAACAGAATTTCGATGGAACAACTTGTCAATCTTTTTCACCATGACATCTTTCGTATGGTCTATTATCGAACCCGATCCAAAATGGATGCTGAGGACCTAACCCAAGAGATTTTTATTAAGATGTTTAAAAACCTACGCCGTTTAAACGATCCCCGTAAATTCAGAGCCTGGCTTTATCGTATTGCCGTAAACTGTGTCAGAGATTTTCACCGAAAAAAAAATATACTGACCTTTTTCGGCACCATTTTAAAATTAGAAGAATCTATTCCGGATGGTCAAAACCCCAACAATCCGGCTTCTACCCTGATGAGAAAGGAATTCTTTAATTGTCTCAATGGATTCACCAAAGAGCTCTCCAGAGGGGAACGCGAAGTCTTTATGCTGCGGTTTCTAAACGATTTGGAAATCCGGGAAATCGCCTATGTTTTGAAAAAAAATGAGAACACAATCAAAACCCATCTTTACCGGTCCTTGAAAAAATTGAGACAAAACTTCAAGCTCCGGAGCCTGTTGGCGGGAGAGGAATCTTGAAAGATAAAAATGACCATCTGAACGAAAATCGATTTATTTTAGCTGTGATCGACGAAAACGATTTGAGCCTGAGGGAAAAAGAACATCTAATGTCCTGTGCTGCATGCAGCTCGTGGAAAAAACGTTTTGAACAGGAGTTGGAGCATCTTGGACGTATGGCAAAAGATGTTGTGCCTTTATCCAAACAAAAACCGGCGACGATTTTAAACGAAAAAAACGTATTGCGTCCCTTTGGGCCTGTATTTGTTACCGGATTTGTCCTCACACTGCTAACCGCTATTATCTTATGGTCAACAACCCACGTGTTTATGCCCAAGAATATAACCTCGCCGATTTTGGCGGAAACAGTAGCCGACCGGAATCTGATGTCTGAAATCGAGGACCTGGAAACTCTCGCACTTTCAGTTAGTTATTGGGAAATGCCTTCAGAAACAAACGGATATATGAGCGATGATTTTATCAATTTCATTGTACCGTCTGAAGACGGCACAGCCATCAAACTTGATGATCTCGTAAAAAATCGCGAATTCAACTATGGCTAAGTAAAAAGGTTCATGTCCAAGGCGTAGTATTTTTTCAGGAACGAGGCTATACATGTAGTATGCCGAGTGTCTGAAAAAATATTACAACGCAGTAGATGGGATTTTTTACGACGCCATCAATCTTTAGACACCCCGCAAGGGTAGGGAGGAACAAATGAAAAAGATTATATTATTTATGCTGGTGTGTTTTTTCACTCTAACAGGAATTGGTTTTTCCGGAATGCAAAGGGACAAAGCAGGTATGAAACTCCCGGCTGGGAAATGGTGGCGGATACCGCGAATTGTACAAGCCAACAATATAACGCCTGAAGAACAGTCCCAGCTTGACAATCTTTATATCCAAAACCGACGTAAAATGATCGATCTTAAAAATATTTTAGAAAAAGAACTTTTTGAGCTGGAGCTGGTTTTTGATGATCCGAACTTTGACGCCTCTGCCTGTATGGATCGTTACCGAAAGGTGCAAAACGCTCGCACAACTCTGGTTCTCGAACGTTTCAAGTTCGTGGTTGAAGTCCGCAAATTGATGGGTTTTGAGCGGTTCCAGCAATTAAAAGAAAGATACCGGCATCTTCGCCGATTAAAAAAACAGCTGAAAAAGGAATAAAACGCGCCGGCGACAGAGGAATAGTCTGCCTAAGAAGCATTGCACTTTCTGATAATTTATTTTTTCAAAAGCGTAACGGGTTTGCGACCGGGAGCGGAAACTCCCCGACGCTCGAGCAGAGAACCGTCGTTTTGATAAAGGTCGACCAGGGCAACAAGGTAATTTGCAACAGCTTCCACCTCCGCGATTCGGCTAACTAAAAGGTCCCGCTGGGCTTGCGCCACCAGAAAGCTGGTCGATTTTCCCACCCGGAATTTTTCATTTTCGATACGGCGCTTTTCCTCATTAAACTTCCGGGTGGCTGATGAAGCGGTAATCTGTTGTTTGGCGCGATTGACTTCAATGTAAGCTGTGCGGACGTCGACTTCCAGGAGTTGGGAAAGGTTATCCAGGGCTTTTTCCGTCCGGTTGCGATTCAAGCGCGCTCGCTGGTGACGGGCTTTGGCATCCCGTTTAAAGATGGGATATTGAAACCGAACCCCTGCAAGAGTATCATAGTTATCTTTGTAAATGTCACTGACAGAGTCCACAAACGAGCCTGAATATCCGCTTTTGCCGAGGGTGATGAAAAGATCCAAAACCGGCAGCAGGCCGTTTTTGGTCTTAACCAGCTGCAGATCGCCGCGCATCACACCCAAACGGGCCTCGTTTAGAATTGGGTGCATGCGCATCGACACAGATACATGAAGCTCGACGTCATCCAGTTTGATTTGGGGCAAGGTCGGCTGATGAATCAATTCGACTTTACGGTCCCAGAGTCTTGATCCCGGGGGGGTGAGCAGTCGCAGCAGCCGCAGGCGAATAGATTCCATTTCGCTGCGTGCGTTGATGAGTCCTTGTTCCTGGGTCGCCACTTCAGCCTGGACGGCGATGAGTTCGGCCTTTGCCAATCGCCCAACGGCGATCAGTTCTTCGGTTTCCGTGAGCTGTTGACGGGCTAGCTTCAGTGATTCTTTAAAAATTTCGATCTGACGTCCGGCAAGCGCATAATCCCAGTATGTCCGTTCCACCTGTGCCACCAGCGACTCGGTAAATCCCCGCAACTCGTATTCCGACATGCGGGTATCCAGCCGCGCCTGCTGTAAATTGGCCAGATTGATCTCCGATCCGTATCCTCTCAGAAGCGCTTGCGTAATCGTCATGCCCAACCGGGCCGAATAAAAGCTGTTGGCATAAAGCGAAGAGTTCGTCACTTGGGAGCTGCCTTCGACGGCAACCGTCGTGCCGGTCGGGAAGAATTGCTCCAGAGAGATGATACCCTCCACGGTATCGGTGGTGAAGTCCTCCGATCCGGATCCGGATCGGGCGAGACGTTCTCCTTCAATCCGTCCGGCAGAAATTTCGGCGTTTATTTCCGGATCAAATTCGGACCTTTCCTGGCCTTCAAAAGTTTTTTGAATGGAAGGGTTCAATCGTTCCACTACGAGTGCCCTGTTGTTTTCGAGGGCAAGCAAAATGGCCTCCGTGATGGTGATTTGTAACGGGTCTTTTGATATGACACGCGGCGGCGTTTCTTCCGGTTGAACAATGGACTCAGGCTGCAGGTACACATCCGTATTTGCCGGCACGGTCGGCCCCTCCGCCGCGCGGTCAATCCTTTCATCGACCAAGGTACAGGATACCACCACCAGCAACAATGCGTTGATGAAAAGGAGTCCCGACAGACGATGCCAAAAACCTGCGAATATCATTTCAGTCACGCCCGAATACCGTTCTTGTCTTAATGGAGAGTTGAACCGCGTGGATTATATCGGTTATTTCATTACCAAAACAACAGAAAAATCTTTAACTATTTGGAGGGGTTCTTCTTCCAAGGCTTTTTTAGTTGAAATATCATCCCCAATGGGGCACCATTTCCCTCAGCAACAATAAAAGCGAGAGAGTAAGATTGCACTTATATTAGAGGGTTGGGTGAACCGGTTGGTCAATACCTCTGGGCGACTCGATACGCATCGCCAAGGGCATCCAAGTTGTCGTGTGTGCACTAAAAAAGGTGAGGATGGTTTACCATGAAATCAGGCGGTCTGAAAATTTTTATTCCGACGGTCATTCTCTTGGGAGCGGCGGCGGGATTGGGTTGGGCGATCTTCAATCAACTTCAGCAGCAGACCAGACCGGGTAAACGGAGTAAAGTTTCACGCCCGGCGCCGGTGGAAGTGGCCCGGATTCAGCGAGGACCGATCGTTTTGCGGCGGATATTTAACGGCGAGTTGGAGGCCCTGGCCGAGTTTGTCGTCGCGCCGAAAATAAGCGGCCGGGTGGAACGGGTATTCGTAAATATCGCAGACACGGTAACGCGCGGCCGGGTAGTTGCGGAGTTGGACAACGCCGAGTATGTCCAGGCCGTGGCCCAGGCGCGGGCCGACCTGTTGGTGGCCAAGGCCAACCTGGCCAAAACAAAAAGCGCCCTGGAAATTGCGAATCGTGAGTTTAAACGCACCGAATCGCTACTAAAGCGCGGAATCGCATCCGATTCAGAGTTCGATGCTGCCAGGCAGGCCCAACTGGCGAAGCAGGCCCAACTCGATGTCGCCATAGCCCACATAACCAAAGCACAATCATCATTGAAAATCTCAAATATCCGGCTCGGGTATACCAAAGTTACGGCCGGCTGGACCGGCGGTGACAAGCATCGCGTCGTAGCGGAACGCTATCTCGACGAAGGCCAGACCGTTGCGGCCAACGCACCGTTGCTATTGATTGTCGAACTCAATCCCATCATCGGTGTGATTTTTGTGACCGAGAAAGACTACGCGCGTCTAAAGCCCGGGCAGCTGGTTTCATTAACAACAGATGCATATCCAGGTGAACGGTTTACAGGCCGAATCGCGAGGATTGCCCCTGTTTTCCGTAAATCCACGCGGCAGGCGCGGGTCGAAATGACAATCGAGAATCCACAGCATCGGCTCAAACCGGGTATGTTCATTCGGGCCACGGTAGTGATAGAGCGAGTGCCCGAGACAACGATCATTCCGGAGCAGGCGCTTACCACCCGAGATGATAAGATCGGGGTTTTTGTGGTCAATGAGGATGGGCGAACGGTCGCCTGGCGCGAGGTCAAGCTGGGCATCCGTGAAGGCGGCCGCATGCAGCTGATAGGCAAGGGACTGTCCGGTCGCGTCGTAACCCTGGGACAGCAGCTGGTGAACGATGGTTCGGCGATCACGATTGCGGCTACGCATGCGGAAACCGCCTCCGAACGCCAAAAGGCGGATACCCAATGAATTTGCCGGGTTTGAGCGTAAAACGCCCGATTTTTACGACCATGGTGACGCTGATTGTGGTCATCCTCGGCGTGGTCTCTCTGAGCCGGCTGCGGATCGATATGCTGCCCAACATCGAACTGCCGACGTTGACCATCCGCACAAATTACGAAGGTGCCAGCCCCGAAGTCATAGAGCGCCTGGTGACCCAGATTATTGAAGAAATCGTTGCCACGGTGCCCGGCGTCGAGGACATAACGTCGGCATCCTCCGAGGGCCGCAGCACGGTTCGCGTCAGCTTCGCGTGGGGCACGAAAATCGACACCGCCGCCATCGACGTCCAGGGTAAACTCGAAGACGAGATCAACGAGCTGCCAGACGATATCGTCAGGCCCCGCATCCGCAAGTTCGACATCGCCAGTTTTCCGGTAGTACTGCTGGGGATTTCCAGCAACCTCGATCCCGTAGAACTCACGGAGTTGATCGAAGTCCAGGTTCGCTACCGGTTTGCCCGTATTCCGGGGGTGGCTCAGGTCGATCTCTGGGGGGGGTTCCACCGCGAGGTCCGGATTGAACTGAACCCTGACCGCATCAAGGCGTTGGGGCTGCCGCTGGACCGGGTGCTCAAGTCGATTCGCGACGCCAATCTCGACCTGCCGGCGGGCAAGATCGAACAGGGTCGTTATGAGGTCATGCTGCGCGCTCCGGCGGAGTTTACAAACCTCGATCAGATTCGAAAAACGGTTATTGCCAAACGCGACGGCACCACGGTGATGCTAGATCAAATCGCCGAAGTCAAAGATACCTATGAAAAATTGACACGCATTATACGCGTCAATCGTGAGCGCGGAGTGCGGGTGGCCATCCGCAAGCAAGCCGATGCCAATACGGTAGAGGTGTCCAAGCGTATCCTGGCCGAAATCGGAGCCGTCAACAAGGCTATGCCCCAGATCAACATCGTCCCGGTCATCAACCAGGGCAACTTCATCGAGCGATCCATCGCCAACGTCGCTCGCTCGGTGCTCTACGGGGGTGGGCTGGCGATCTTGGTTTTGTTATTTTTCATGCGCAACATCCGAAGCACGATGGCGATTTCCCTGTCGATTCCGATATCTGTCATTGCAACTTTTGCGCTGCTTTACTTCGGGGGATTCACGCTCAACCTGATGACGCTGGGCGGGCTGGCTCTAGGGGTGGGCATGATGGTCGACAGTTCGATTGTCGTTCTGGAAAATATTTTCCGGCGTTGCTGCGAAAATAATGAAACGCCCGCGGTTGCATCGGTGGAAGGTGCACGGGAGGTCGGACGGGCAATTGTCGCCAGCACCATTACCACGCTGGTGATTTTTCTGCCACTCGTTTTCGTGCGTGGCGTCTCGGGCATCCTCTTCCAGGAGCTGGCTTACGTGATCATGTTTGCGTTGATTTGTTCACTGATGGTGTCGCTTAGCCTGGTGCCCATGCTGGCATCCAAACTACTGAAATCATTTATGAAATCCCACAAAGAAGGAGGGGCTTGGATCGAGCGATCGGTCGCTGCCTCGAACACCTTTTTTGCAGGTCTCGACAACAGCTACCTCAACTTGGTACGATGGGTATTGGCTCATCGTCTGGTTACTGTCCTCGTGGCCGCTGCCATTCTTGGCGGGAGTCTGCTTCTTTTACCCATGATCGGCAGCGAGTTTCTTCCCCCAAGTGATGAGGGCGAGGTCCGTGTCACCGGCAAGATGGAAATCGGCACCCGGCTCGAGCTGGTCGATCGGCAGACACGCAAAATGGAGCAAATCGTATACGCCGCCGTGCCCGAGGCTGTGGCATCGGTAGTCAGTGTCGGAGCCTCCGGCTGGCGGCCCGGCGCAGGCGCAAGGGGTCAAATTCGTATGTCTCTGCTGCCGGCCGCCCAGCGGGAACGTTCCAATGTAGAAATCGCTAAAGACCTGCGTCGGCGATTGACCGGCCGCGTTCCCGGTATGGAAATCCGTATCCGTGCCCCACAGGGCCAGTTCTTGCTGGAACGGCTCTTGGGCGGTGACGAAGGGCTCACAGTCGAGATCCGCGGATTCGAGCTTGCCATCCTCGATGCCCTGGGCCGAAGCGTGGCCAAATCGATTGTGAAAGTGGCGGGCATTACGGATGTCCAGACCAGTCTCGAAGCCGGCGTACCCCAGCAGGAAATCCGCGTGGACCGCGATAAAGTCGCCGATCTCGGGCTTAGTGTTCGCGACGTCACGGAGCTACTGCAAACCGCGGTGGCCGGTTCCAAAGCCGGGGAGTACCGAACAGGGGGCAACTCCTATCGCATTCTGGTGCAGCTCAAAGATGCGGAGAAGCGTTCCTTGAACGAAATCCTCAACCTCACGCTGACAACTCCATCCGGCGAAGAGGTGGCGCTGCGCAACGTCGTTACGACCGAACAGAGCCGCGGCCCGGTCTTGATCGACCGCAAAGAGCAGCAGCGAAGGGTCACAGTCCAAGCTAACGTCGCCGGGCGCGACCTGGGCTCCGTGGCCTTGGAAGTGCAAGCCCTGTTGGATCAAATTCCACGGCCCGTCGGTTACGACCTGACGGTCGCCGGCAAATTCGAAGAGCAGCAAAAGGCGTTCCGAGAACTGATCATCTCTCTCGTTCTGGCTTTGGTTCTGGTGTATATGGTGCTGGCGTGTCAATATGAGTCGTTACGGGATCCGCTGGTGGTCATGTTGTCCGTTCCGGTGGCTGCGGTAGGCGTGCTGATAACATTGTTTGTCACGGAGACGACGCTGAACGTTCAGTCATATATCGGCTGCATTATGCTCGGCGGGATCGTGGTCAACAACGCCATTCTTCTGGTGGACCAAACCGGCCAATTGATACGCGGTGGGATGTATACGCGCGATGCCCTCTGCGAAGCCGGCCGGCGCAGATTGCGGCCGATTTTGATGACGACGTTGACAACCATCCTCGGTCTGCTGCCGTTGGCACTCGGGATCGGAGAGGGGGCCGACGTTCAGGCTCCGCTGGCGCGTGCGGTTATCGGAGGTCTGGCCGGATCGACCCTGATCACGCTGGTGCTTATCCCGGCTGTCTATTCGGTTTTTCACGCCGGGCCGGGTGTGAATCGCAATTGAAAGTGTCCATTCATAAATGGTCTTTTTCCCGCTGGACGGCGTTCTCCGCGGGTTTCCGGCTGCGACGTACACTGAGTACGTCTCCCCGCAAACCCTTGTGCGGCCTTGTCCAACGAAAAAAATCCACATTTATTGATTGGACACTTACCATGGCCCATAAAATATCCATGAATGGGCACTATATAACAATCTGTTACTTCTAACACTAATTTCATGAGCAAGGAGGAATCATATGGTTAACTTTAGCTTAAGCGCTGAGCAGAAGGCATTACAGGAATCGGCGCGGGAATTTGCCCAGAAAGAGATCGCTCCCGTTGCCCTGCAGTATGACAAGGAGCCTGCTTTTCCAGAACAAATTATCCAAAAAGCCCACGCTGCCGGATTGATGAACCTCACCTGCCCTCAAGCGTATGGGGGACAAGGCATGGGCCTGGTGGATGCGGCCTTGATCACAGAGGAGCTTAACGCCGCCTGCGCAGCCCTTGCCGGGATGATCGGAATCAACTCTCTGGCTTGCGGCCCTATTCTCATCGGCGGAACCGAAGAACAAAAACGCCGATTTCTGATCCCGCTAAACCAAACTGGAAAGACGGCCGCCTTTTGCCTGACCGAAAGGGAGGCCGGGTCTGACGCCGGAGGAGTAAAAACCCAGGCCAAACTGGAAGGCGATCACTATGTCCTGACCGGGCAGAAATGTTTTATAACCAATGCCGGATACGCTGATCTTTACACCATATTCGCCACTGTAGACCCCGCCAAGCGGACAGCCGGCATCACCGGTTTTATCGTCCCGCGCGAAACCCAGGGCCTATCGATTGGAAAAGTTGAGGACAAGATGGGCCAGCGGGCGCTGAATGTAGCAGAGGTCAACCTTGACAACGCAATCGTACCGGTTGAGAACCGTCTGGGGGATGAAGGCGAAGGTTTTAAGATCGCCATGAAGACCCTCGACGAGGGCCGGGTGAACATCGCCACCTGCGCCGTCGGGCTTTCCCGGGCAGCTTTTGAAGCGGCCCTGAAATATGCCAGGGAGAGAGTTCAATTCGGCAAATCCATCGGATCCTTCCAGGCGCTTAACTTCATGCTGGCCGATATGGCCGCGGCGTTGGATTCCGCGCGTTTGCTCACCTGGTATGCGGCATTCCTCGGCGATCAGGAAGGGCGCTACAGCAGGGAAGCGGCGCAGGCAAAATTTGTCGCTTCGGATGTGGCCATGCGTGTCACCAACGACGCCGTTCAAATCCATGGCGGTTACGGATACACTAAGGATTATGCCGTGGAAAAGTATATGCGCGACGCCAAATTGATGCAGATCTATGAGGGAACCAACCAGATAAACCGGATGGTTGCCGGCAATGCATTGATGCGGTGATAAGGTCACGGGGAAGATGTTTGCCCTGGTCGCCTGGCTGGAAAACCCCCTTTGGATAAATCTCAAATGTGACCCAGATCTTGCCATACATTTTCGAAACATTTACAAAGGGGTACGGCCTGGATATCACATGAATAAGAAGCACTGGAACACGATTGTATTGGATGATGCTATCCCGAGTGAAGAAATCTTTTCAATGATTGACGATTCTTATGACCTAGTGGCCGCCGGTCTGAATAAAACGGATAGGGAACGGCTTGAACATTTGAAATTTGACTAACCTTTGTATTACAAACGGATTCTTTTTTCGGCTGCCTGTCTAATTTCATGCATCATCCTCAGCCATGCGTCTTTATCATAGGCAGGCACCTGACCGCGGCTGTGATGGTAGATGGGCAGCCCCAGATGTCTGACATGGAATTGATATTCACCGGCTGAAATGCTGTTTTGCCAGTAGCCGGTCATTCTTCCCACCAGCGATCCCCCGATGAAAAGCAAACACATAACTGTCGCATAAACCCATGGTTTCAGGATTGTATTTCGCTGTAAAACCGAAATGTAGAGCGTGTCTTTTTCCGGGCACACGGCCACACACTTCAGGCAGGCATGGCACTCGTCGGAGGCAACGCAGGAAGTTTTGTGGACCTTGATGTCTACCGGACAGGACCGGGTGCAGCTGCGGCAGTTTGTACATGTTTCCGCCCGGCGATGAATCTTAAAAACGCTTAGGAAGCTTAAAACACCCAGCAGGGCGCCGTACGGGCAGAGATAGCGGCACCAGAAATTGCGAATCAGAATGGACAGTACAAATAAGGCTACCAGTACCCAGAATGAGAAGGGCGTAATGTTTGCAAAGAATCGCAGCATTTTGATATCTGCCACCATGTTATACGGGCTATAGATAAAATAGTCGAGAGCCAGGGTATTCATTTGCAGCATTATGGCCCACAGAAAGAAGGCCAGCAGCAGGTATTTTAAGCTGCGCAGGGGATAATCAAGCCAGGGAGGAAGCTTAACATCTTTACCATAAATGAGTTTATGGATTCGGTTGAGGTACTCGGTCAGGAGTCCAAACGGACAGACCCAGCTGCAAAATCCTCTTTTTAAAAGGACACCGGTCGCCAGCACGATTATCAGAATGATCAGCCCGGAAGGATGCACGTGGTTGAAAATCCCGGTAACCAACCAGTATTTAAGACTGATCAGGGAGCTGATCGGCAAAAAGGCTTCAATGCCGGGAGGCCGGGACATGGTGGGTGTAATGCCACTTGCCAGCTGGTTTACAAACAGAGTGAATTTGATGCCGATCAGAATCACCGTTGCCAGAAAAAAATACTGAACCATTTTACGATACAGTTGGATGTTTATCCGGGTGAGGTTTTTTATCATTTTGGGCATCTGGTTCATTTGATCCCTTCAGATCAGATTCTAAGGCAGACTATAAGGGGTGCATACCGCAAAATCTTTGATTTAAGTCAAAAAGAGACCATATAAATTGCGGGCGGCGACTCAATCAATATTTTTATGCCACTTCTCTACTTCATGGCGTAATATCTTTCCGGTTGTGCTGCGTGGAAATTTTTCAACCGCAACAAACTCGAAAAGACGGGGTTTTTTATAACTGGCCAGGTTTTTCCGGCACAGTTGAATCAAAGTCTCGGTATCCACGGGTTGACTGGCGGCGATATACGCCTTGGGCACCTCGCCCCACTTTGGATCTGAAGCACGCACGACAACCGCCTCCTCCACGGCCTCGTGCCCCATCAGAACCCGCTCGATTTCGGCCGGGTATATGTTCTCACCACCGCTTTTTATCAGATATTTTCGACGATCCACAAAGTTAATTGTGGCGTCGGCATTCATCACAAACACATCTCCCATGTGGAACCATCCATCGCGGAAATCATCCTTGTTCGTCTCTTCATTGTTCCAGTAACCGCTGCAAAGCGAGGGGCCGCGAATAATCAACTCCCCCGGTTCGCCAAGGGGGACATTTCTGTCCTGGGGGTCCACCAATCTGATCTCACAGGTGGTATTCACCTTTTTTGAGAAATCGATCGGCACTTCTCCGATGGCGAAAGTGGAGTTGGTGGCAGGCGGCAAACCGGTTTCAGTGGAACCGAACGAATTTACAAAGGGGCAGTCAAGTAAGCGGGTGATCTCTGCAATCGTTTGCGGAGGAACAAGGTCAGCCATAGCCCCGACAAGCCGTGTCCCGAGGGGCTTTTTGCCGGAGGTGCGAAGGATTTCGATCATAGGCTCGTAGGTGCCTGGCATCATGCAAAACCACCCCAATCGCTCGCTCCACAGGAAGTGCGCCAGCTTTTCGGGATCGAAACCGGGGAAAGGGATAAATTTTCCCCCTAATATGCCGTTAACGAGCATCTGGTCCATGGAGGCCATATGAAACATCGGCGGCCAGCCGAGAAACGTGTCTTCCGGTTTAAAATCCAAATCAACCACCCATGTCCAGGCCCTGCCGAAGATAGCCCGGTGAGAGATGATCGAACCCTTGGGATACCCGGTCGTTCCACTGGTATAGATAATAACGAGTGCATCTTCCGGCGTCACCCGGGCCTCGGGCTCGCGGTCCGCTCCATCATCAATGAGTGATGCATACGAAAACTCATGTTCGGCTTGCGGAGATTCATCCAACCACACAACGCTTTTCAAAAAAGGAAGATCGTCTCTGATTTCCTCAAAAAGGTTTCTGTGAAGGGTGGAAACGAGAATGGTTTCCGGCGTTGTCAACTCAATGCAATATTTCAACTCATCTGGAGATAGACGCCAGTTGAGGCAGGGCACAATCAAACCGAGTTTGGCAGCGGCATAAACAATCTCGCAGTATTCCAGTCGGTTTTCGGCCAGAACGGCTACCCTGTCCCCTCTGACCTTGCCGCCGGCTGACAGCGCATTGGCCAGACGATTGACCCGGCTGTTAAGCTGGGCGAAGGTCAGCTTTCCCCCATCGAATTGGATGGCAATTTTGTCGGGAATAATTCGGGCATTATTTTTCAAAGCGTCGCCAACGGTTAAAAAACCGGAATTAAGGATCGACCGGCGAGTGGTTTCCCCTCCAAATTCGAAATTGGGTTTCATCGACACTCCTCCTGAGTTCCTTTTTTTAAAGCCGAGTCATCCAGGCTTTTTAAGCCGGCCGGAAGCCTTGGCTTAGAATGGTACCCCAAAAATGGGCGCATTGTGAAGGACACGCCCCTATTGAGAGTAACCAATCGATAGAATCCTCTTTTGCTTAATAAGGCTGGACGTCGTCGCTTTTGCAGCCGTTTTTACAAGGCTCTATGAAAAGCACCCCTTCCTGATACACCTCTTCGTAGATTGTGGTAACACCTTCTTCCAGAGTCGGTATAGCGCCTGTAAGGCTTTTCTTTTTATCCGTTTTGAAGGCGGGTTCGAGCATATAGGCGGTCAGTTCACTATCACAGACGGCACATTTGGGCAAAACTTTAATATTTATTAAACTTCCCATCAGAAACCCCTTTCTTTAAGCATAGATTTCAATCACGTACAGATCCGGGTGACTACTTTACCTGACCCTGCCCGGCATGTATAGAAGAATAAAAAAGATAGAAAAAACCCCTTGACATGCCACAATGTGGCATTTTATAGTAATTGTCAATGAGTTGCTTTGGAAAATTGCAGCATCGTTTCCGGCAACTTCCCAGTATAGGGAATAACTCAGGTTTTTCTGAATTACTCCCGATTTGGGGTAATGCCATAACCTCCATTCTACCCCAATACCTCCTGATATTGCCCCTGGTGGCTCCCTGCCAGGGGCAATTATTTTTAAAGCCCCCTAGGTTGGATCGAATCGATCCCGCCGTTTAATGGAGGGCACTGCTTTTCTTATTGATTTGAATCGGTGAATATACTAATTAGGGCCTGAGCGAAAAGTCAAGCCTATGGTTTAACCATGCCCAATAATGACAATGACCAAATTGAGGCAGATGTCCTTGCCAGGCTCCAGAAGGTGATCCTGGAATTGCCCCATGATCACCGCAAAATACTCCTAAAACAGGCCGAAGATCTCCTCGCTGACGAACCGGAAGACATACAGCGGAGCAGTAACAGAAAAGAGTACAGTACATATGTAAACTTTTTTTTAAATAATGAGTCACACTGGGGTCTGACCCGTGATATCAGCAAAAGCGGTATGTTTATCGAGACTTATGAATCTTTTTCGATAAACCAGGAAATTAAGATATTCCTTCCGAACCCAGATAATACAAAAATAATTGAAGTCCCCGCCATAATAGCCAGAGCCACTCCCGACGGGATCGGTGTTGTGTTTATGATCTAAGATGGGAATCCCCAAGCCCCAAGACCGGTTTCGACATCTAAAGAGAATTTTCTTAATTCTTGTTGTTATCACGGCAGCGGATATCCTTCTCAGTCTGGTGTATGTTGGCCTGGCAAATCACGGCGTTAAGGCAAACGAGGACCGGCAGGCTGATGCTGTGATTGTTCTTTTCCATGCGTTTCAGGGAGACGCGGGGCTCAGTGATGAAACGATTCGAAGGTGTCAGTATGCCCGAAATCTTTTGTTGGAAAACAGGGTGTCGGCGATTGTCTGTTCGGGCGGGTTAAGGCAGGGTAGAAAGGGGTTAGGCGCCGTTTTGATGGGCCAGTGGCTTTCAGACCGGGGCGTTTCCACTCACAACATCATCATCGAAGCGAATTCCTGCGACACTTTGGCCAATATCCGTAATTCTCAGAAACTGCTGAGCCGGCGTGGGTACCATTCCGCCTTTGTAGTGAGTTCGGCCCTGCATCTTCGACGATTAAGTTACTTGCTTTCCAAAGAAACCGTTTCACGGGATGTAACGCTTTATATGGCCCCTTATCCACGCCGGCCGGCACGGCCGAAACCGATCTGGAAAGGCGATGTGTTGCAGGCCAATTATGAATGGGTGTCCTACGGCCTCTATTTTTTACTCCCCAGGACGATTTACAATAAGATCATTTATTTTACCAGGGACTGTGCGGTGAAAACCGGGTAATTAAACGTCTCCGAATTTGTACAATTTGTTGATAATAAAGAGGGTTGTTTTCAAAGATGAACGTCGAACATGTAACATCGAACGTCCAACGTCGAATGAAAAACAAACATCCAAGACCGAACATTTAA
>CAZHAH010000094.1:0-22133 GCA_964530095.1 uncultured Desulfobacteraceae bacterium
CTTATTGAATTAAAATGTTTTCTTAAAAGTTTTCCGGAATATGGGTTATAAAGCAGTTTATATTTTTACCAAACAGCTCCCAGTCGTTCACAGGCGTTCGTGTGGTAGGCCCAAATGATTCTTCGGATGGTGTAAAGGTCGTTTATGAATCAAAGAATGGTGAAACAACCAAAACATTTGACGCCTTGGATTGGCCCCGCCAGTAGGCGGGATGTAAACACTCGCCCAGCTGACCACCAACACAAGATCTTGGATATTTTCGTCTCCGCAAAACTCTCGATTAGACCTGCTAATCATTCGGTTTTACCACCTCCCAGTTTTTCAGGTCCCGTTACGATATAAGTAACAAGCCGACCGGAAAATTCGCCCGATTTTCTCCTCTCCGACAAGTCCGTTTCATCAAGGTATAAATCGAATATCGTGCTTTTTTAGGGGTGCCTGAAAGTGAAGATACCGTAATCCGGTATCTTGAAAATGGTAAAAGTCATGCTACCTGCCTTTCATGTTGACGAATAACGCTCTGAAATGTTTGTGATATTTGATCTTTATCTTTTAAGAAAGGTGTTGAAAAATTGGAAAGATGAAATTATTATCAACCATTTGACCCGGGCTTAACAAAATACTCGGCGTAACCAGCCGGTACGTCATCATTTCAGAGAATAAATAGGTTTTTATACAAACCAAGGAGCGGCACTCAATGGACATTAAGGCATTTGAACTTGACGATTACCTCTTCCAGCGGAGGCGCCTTCGCACTGCCGAACACGCTGAAGCAAAGGAGTTGTCGATTTAAACTTGGAAATAAAAGGAGGTTATATGGAAAACGTTAAGGGGTTATTTTTTGATGTGGGGGGAACCGTGTTTGATTGGAAAAATACGGCCCGGGAGAAAATTCAGGAATTGGCCGATGCAAAGGATCACACCATCGACAGCGAAGCCTTCGCGAATGACTGGCGCGGAGAAATGTTTAGGGTTCACCCTCAGGTTATTAATGGAAACTTACCCTGGATGAATGCGGATGACATGCATCTGCGCGCCCTGGAAAACTTGGCTAGCAAATATCCGCTTTTAGCCGGTATTGATCGTGTGGCGCTCGTAAAGTCGACCTGGCATCACCTCAAAGCCTTTGCTGGCGCACCTGCGGCAATCGATCGTTTACGAACAAAATATACGGTCGTCGTGCTCACCATCTTGAGCTGGGAAAGTATTGTTAATAGCTCGAAGGCGGCCCGGGTGCAATGGGACGGTATTCTGTCCTGCGAGTTTTTGGGGTATTATAAGCCTTCTTTGCAGGCCTATTTAAAGGGTATCAGTCTTTTGGGGCTGCAACCGGCTGAGGCCATGATGGTCGCTGCTCATGACGTTGATTTGGCAGCAGCCCAAGCTGCCGGTTTACATACAGCCTATGTAAACGTCCCGGAAGAAGACAACCTTGGCGAAGGCTTTGGGCAACCAGGAGCAACCAATTTTGATGTTGAGGCCAAAGATTTTGAAGCCTTATGCCATAAATTAGGGGTATGAAGATGTGATCCCTATTCCTGTGCGGATCGAAGGTATTCTGCGTACCGGACCAGGCTGGCCATAACCTTGGCTGCATCCTCCGGGCTCGGGTAACAGACATACCCCATTTTCCCCAACATGAGTGCCATCCGGTCCTCCAGGTCCCCGATAAAGATCGGTAGCTCGGAGCCGATGATCACCGGCTTCTGATATTGATCAGCCAGCCCCATGAACTCGTCAAAGATATATTGTATACCTCCGAGCAGGGCCTGAAGCCGTTGCTCGACGACCTCTGGGCCGGGGGACGGTGGCAGGGGTTCCAAGGGTAAGGCCGGCATGATTCCCAAGAGGAGAACCCCGTCGATTCCGGCGCAACGAAGCAGACATTCAAGGGATTTTCCAAGGTGGTCGCGCCGCAGGCCGGCCACAAGATCCACCGGATTGCTGCGGCTCCACCACGCAGGCAGAAAAGTATCGAGTTCCGCGAGGGTTTCCTCGGGAAGAGGGGGCACCTCCAGGTCTGCCTCGGCGCAGGCGTCTGCGGCCAGGACACCCCAGCCCCCGCCTGCCGTGACTATGCCCACGCGCCTACCCTTGGGCAGGGGGTGTCGAACGAATCCAATACCGATGTCGGTCAAGTCGTCCATGTTCTTGGCGCGTATTATTCCCACCTGCCTGCAGACACCCTCAAAGGTCGAGTCAGAGCCGGCCAGAGCGGCGGTGTGTGACTTTGCAGCCCTGGCGCCGGCATTGGTGCCTCCGGCCTTGAGCATAATGACGGGCTTTTTCCTGGTCACCTCATTGGCGGTCTCAAAGAACCGCCTTCCGTCCCGGAAGCCTTCGATGTAACTCAGGATGACTTTGGTCTCCGGATCCCCGGCCAGGTAACGGAAGTAATCCTCACAGCGCAGGTCGGCCTCATTCCCGCTGCTCACGAAACGGCTCACGCCAAAGCCCTTTTTCATCACTCTCCGGGCTATGGAGGTGGCCACGTTTCCGCTCTGAGCGATTACCGCTATGGGCCCGGGTTTAGGGAAGACAGGCGGCATCGCCACATGCAGCTTTCCCGGCGGGCTAATGATACCGTTGCAGTTGGGCCCTACCAGAATCATGCCACCCTCGCGTGCACAATCCACCATTTCCTGCTGCAGCCTCTCCCCGTCCACATTGAGCTCAGCAAATCCGGCGGTGATCACAACGCCCGCCCGAACCCCTTTGGCCACGCATTCACCGATCACAGGGAGGATAACCGAGGTCGGTACGACAATGACAACCAGGTCGGGGATCTCAGGGACATCGCCGATCCGCGGATATGCTTTCAACCCCTGAACATTCGCTTCCCCGGGGTTTATGGGGTATATGGTCCCCTGGAAGCCGTTGTTTATCAGATTTGCCAGCACTATGGATCCCCACTTGCCCGGCTTATTTGAGGCTCCTATAAAGGCCACCGACCCGGGGTGAAACAGTGGCTGGAATCTTTTCTCGGCCTCGGACATCCCTAAACTCCTCCTTCCGCAAAACCGCTTCATCGGTTGGCACAATAGTCTTTCTTCCCGACCGCTTTATCCGGCTGATTCCAAACACAAAAACCGCCGTGATCCTCCAATGCCAATGTGCACACCTGAGCGGGTTGTGAAAACTGCCCTCCTGGACGAACACGTACAACAGGAGTCTACGAGTCGTGCACATTATCAGGAAACGGAAAACAATGGCAACATATGATTCTCTATAAATTTAGGGCTTTTGTATTTAATTGAATCTCCCCGCAGCCCCGCTGAAACGGGATTTCCACCTCGTTCCAACAAGCTACGGGGAATGTGCTCGCTATTGCGGTTCGATTAAAGGTGATATTTGCTAAAGAATATCAGACCAATTCCGCAGAACGAATGTCGTTTTGGTGATGACCCGTATTTGACATCAAAGAACTATTTTTGATAGCCTCAAGAAATTTCAGGCGGAAGAACTATGAAGCACGCAAAGCCATTTAGCGTAAAATCCGTTTGAGTTAAAAGATGTCAGCTCAAAAGGGGGGGTAAAAAATGCGAATCTTAAGAACACCTGATGAACGATTTACAAATCTCAAAGAATATCCCTTTGAATCCCACTATGTTGAAGTGCCTGTAACCGCAAGCGCCCAATTGAGAATACATTATATCGATGAAGGTCCGAAAGATGCTGAAACGGTGCTGCTGATGCACGGTGAACCGAGTTGGTCATACCTGTACCGGAAAATGATTCCCATTATTTCGGATAGCGGATTTCGAGTCGTAGCACCAGATCTGGTGGGATTCGGCCGCTCGGACAAACCGGCAGACCGTAATGATTACACTTACCAGCGGCATGTGGATTGGATGCAGGGATGGTTGGATAATATAGATTTACGACGAATCACGCTGGTATGCCAGGACTGGGGCGGGTTGATCGGATTGCGTTTGGTCGTACAAAATATAGATCGTTTCGTACGTGTGGTGGTCGCCAACACAGGGTTGCCCACCGGGGAACATGCGGTAACCGAGGCATTTTTAAACTGGCGCAAATATTCGATCGAAGTTCCGGATTTCGACGTCGGCGCTATCGTCACCACTGGATGTCGGACCACCTTAGCGGATGATGCCATCGCTGCATACGATGCACCTTTTCCGGACGATACATACAAAGAGGGTGCCCGTATTTTTCCTTCGCTGGTACCCATCACACCGGATGACCCGGCATCAGAGGCGAATCGAAAAGCCTGGAAGGTACTGTCTAAATTTGATAAGCCGTTTCTGACCGCGTTTAGCGACGAAGATGCCATTACTAAAGGGGGTGAAAGCATATTCCAGAAACAAGTGCCAGGCGCCAGTGTCATACGATGATCAAAGGCGCCGGGCATTTCCTTCAGGAAGATTGTGGGGAAGAATTGGCGAAGGTTGTCGTCAATTTCATTAACCAGACGAAAGCGCATGTCTAAAATGATTGTATACCCAAATCAGATGTACTTATATCGTAACCGCTCACAGGTTCAGGGTTCAATGTTCAAGGTTAGGGGCAAGGACAGAATTGAAGATTCGAAGTCCTCGTGAAAATTGCCAGTTTTGATAGGTCATTGCGAGTCCAGATTTCATCGGGACAGGGTACGCGGCAATCTTGTTGAAACTTTAGATTGCTTCGGCTGCGCCTCGCTATGACAGAAAGAATCGCTCAAACTAGGGAAAAATAACTCTGAACGGTGAACTTTGAACCTGTAAACGCCTACCAATTATTTAATAGAACTAAATTTTAGATGGAGAAAATTAATGAACCTTTCAGGTATTAAAGCTTGGCCATTCAACGAAGCTCAAAAATTGAAAAAGCGTTTTAAAGAAACGCCTGCACAGCCGGTAAGATTCGAGACAGGATTTGGCCCTAGTGGTCTGCCGCATATTGGAACGTTTGCAGAGATAGCTCGAACAACATGGATTCAAAACGCCTTTGACGTCCTAACCCACTGGCCGACAGAACTAATTGCCTTTAGCGATGATATGGATGGATTGCGCAAAGTCCCATTGAATGTGCCGCAACAAGAGATGCTGACTGAGCATTTAGGAAAACCCTTGTGTAATGTCCCTGATCCGTTCGGAGAATGTGGAAGCTACAGCGAGTATATGAATAATAAATTAGAGGAATTCCTAAACACCTACCAGTTTGATTATCGTTTCCAAAGTTCAAATGAGGCTTATACACGAGGCGATTTTAACGAGGGCTTGTCCATTATTCTCCAAAAAGCTGAAGAGGTACGTTCGATTATATTGCCAACTTTGGGTGAGGATAAACGCCATGATTGGTCACCGTTTTTTCCGATTTGTGAAAAATGCGGGCGTATCAATAGTACGCGTGTGATCGGTTATCACCCGGAAGATGACACGATTGATTACATATGTGACCAGGCTGAAGGTTTGGTAAATTGTTGTGGTCATCGCGGAAATACCACAGTACATAATGGCAATGTTAAGGTTGGGTGGAAAGTGGATTGGGCGTTACGCTGGTATAGCTATGATATCAGCTATGAAATGTATGGCAAAGATTTGATTGATTCCGCGAAACTGTCCAGCAAAATCGAGCGACTCATGGGGAAACAACCCCCAAATGGGTTTTTCTATGAACTCTTTTTAGACGAAGATGGGAAAAAGATATCGAAAAGCAAGGGAAAAGGATTAACGATTGATACCTGGACTATGTATGCGCCCTTAGAATCTTTGCTCTGTTACTTGTTCCAAAATCCGAAGCAGGCCAAACGCCTTTTTTGGGGAGTGGTTCCGAAATCAGTAGATGATTATCTCTCAGCTTTAAAAGGATATCCGGCTTTAGAAGTGGAAAAACAGCCAAATTCTGCGCTTTGGCATATTTTCAATCAGGGGTCAAACATCACCGATTATCAATCCTCGATCAATTTTTCCCTGATTAACAATCTGATCTCAGCGGTTGGGGCAGAGGATATGGATTTGATTTTGGAATATCTGAAGCGATACGATTCCGCTGCTGAGAGTTACATGGATGTTTTGGTTGATCTCGTAAGAAAAGGTATGAACTATTATCGGGATTTTGTTAAACCCAATAAGAAGTACAGCACTCCCACAAAGGATGAGCGCATACTATTGCAGAATATTCATAAAAAGTTAGAGGCTTATGAAGGTGATAACGAAGATGAACTTCAGTCAATTCCATTTGATGTTGCGCGTGAATTTGGCATTTCAATCAAAGAACTTTTCAAAATGTTCTATGAGGTGATTCTTGGGCAAGAACGCGGTCCTCGATTCGGCACATTTACCTGTCTCGTAGGGAAGGATAAGGTTTTGAGTCTATTGGAGGAAAGAATTGGAATAACTGAGAATAGCTAAGTCATCATATGCCTAATACTCAAGCAGTGGTAAGGGAAAATCTGAAGTTGAAATAAGCACAAAGAAAGAACAGAATAATTTTATTATGTTTTTAATACCCCTCCGCTTGCCCTGGGGTTTAATACCTTTTATTGCGCTGCGGATCACCTGTCAGCGCCCGTCCATGATCCCTTCGGGCTCACTCCCGGGCTTACCGGTGATCCGCAGCGCATTATGAGAAAATAGGAGTTTAATAAATGACTGAATGGAAGCTACCCGAGGCCTACGTTTTCGATGGGCGCACCGTACTTGGCATCAATCCAAACACCTTGCGACAGCGGATGAGGAAAGACGGAATACCGTTTAAGAAAAGCAATCATTAACAAGATACGTCAGAGCCAATTGTCTGTTTGCCCTGTCCATACCTTGGGAAAAGAGTCTGATTATCGGCATAACATCTTTCAGAAATCGAAGTAGCATTTGAATTGCTTCCTCAATCTCCAGGTTTCCGCATATCCTCACAGTCACCTGACGAAAGAATTCATTTTTATCCATATTTTTCCCTTTTCATTTGACTATGATGTTGTCGAATATAGTAATTAATATCAGAATTACCGTATATGACATGCCAAATTTATCTTATATGGTGTTTTATCGGCGCATTAAATTGAATGTCAACAATGAATGCACAGAACGAGAGGAAAAAAATGAAAATCTTATTTTATGGTGCAGGTGTGATGGGTAGTTTGTATGCCGCACGATTGAAAGAATCCGACCAGGACATTTCAATCCTGGCACGGGGGCAACGTCTGGTGGACCTTCGCGAGCATGGCATCGTATTGGAAGATGTGAGCACCGGTAACAGAACCACAACCGGCGTAAACGTAGTTGAACGACTTGCTCCAAAAGACGCTTATGACCTTGTGGTTGTGATGATGCCCAAAAATCACCTTCCTGAGGTCTTACCAATTCTTGCGGCAAACCGGCAGACACCCAATGTCCTGTTTATGTTCAATAACGCCGCTGGACCCGACGAGATGATCAATGCCTTGGGGAGGGAGCGTGTTTTGATCGGCTTCCCTGGGGCCGGGGGGATCCGGGAAAATCACGTCTTTCGATACAAGGTGGTTTCGGGCCGTCAACAGCCAACCACGTTTGGTGAATTAGACGGTAGCACAACACCAAGGTCGAAACAGATCGCTGATGCCTTTAGGGGTGCCGGATTCCCGGTCGCCGTCAGCTCCCAAATGGATGCATGGCTTAAAACTCATGTGGCGGAAGTCAGTCCTATGGCAAACGCTTTATACATGGCCGGTGGTGACAGTTACCGTTTGGCACGCACCCGGGATGCGATTGTGCTGATGATCCGGGCGATGCGTGAAGGTTATAAGGTTCTGCAAGCGCTCAATATTCCGGTCGTGCCCGCTAAGCACAAGATTTTTAAATGGATTCCCGAACCTATTCTGGTTGCATTGATGAGACGCATTTTCAGAAACGAGAATTTTGCTGAGCTGATTGGTCATGCACACGCCGCTCGCGATGAGATGAGACAAATTGCTGACCAATTCAAAGTTCTGGCTCGATCCACTTCCGTTGCGACTCCGGCGATGGATCACTTGTATACTCACATTGACCCGGATGTTCAACCAGTTCCTGATGGCAGCACTCAGATTCCATTGAAGTGGCATGGTGTATGGATTGGAAAGGACGGCTCTTAGTTGATCGATATTCATATGACCTCCTCTTGTTATTGTTTTGAGGAGATCTTAAACCATGACTGTGACAGATACGGCCACAACAGCCTTATTTTTGTAGATAGGTCCATTTTTTTTAATAAAGGCTTGACAGGCGTTTTGTGAGAAACTATATTAATCGTAAATTTACGATTAAAGGATTTGCGACAGTGTCACATACTAACACAATCATTCCGACCGCCTGCTGCACTTTAGAAATCACGGGGGCCGAACAGGACCGGCTGGTAACCCTGTTCAAAGCCATTGGAAACCCCACCCGCTTTGAGATCATAAAGTTCCTCGTTACACATCCCGGCTGTATCACCGGTGATATTGTGAATCATTTGCCCATCGCCCAGGCCACCGTTTCACAACATCTCAAGGTCTTAAAAGATGCAGGCTGGATAGCGGGTGAAATCGAAGGGACAACGACCTGTTATCAGTGCAACCCAGATGGTCGTCAAATTAATGCTGTTGGCTTTTTTCCTGGAGGCTTTGATTATTCTGTATATCCCCTCAGAGTGGATCGTCGGTCTGCTGGGGCAAGAAAATCAATGGGCCATACTCATGGCCGCTTTGCTGGGTGTACCGACCTATACCAGCAATCTCGCTGCGCTGCCGATGCTGAGTGGACTTCTGGCACAGGGGATGAATCCGGCGGCGGCTTTAGCATTTTTAATCGCCGGGCCGACCACGACCCTGCCTGCCATGGCGGCCGTGTGGTCACTGGTTTCGCAGCGGGTTTTTGGGCTATATGTTTCCTTCTCATTGGAGGGTGCGGTTATATTGAGTTACGCAAAGCTTATTTTGGGATAGGTATTCCGCTTCAGAAACTGTGAAACCTCTCAATATGGCTCAATTTAGCGAAAATCAGCTGAAATAACGATCAGCCGTCGCCGCGGCGATGATATTCTCTTCAAGGTGTTTGAAGTTCAACCAGGGTGGCTGTGTCCTGCGCTAGGCTTTTTGTGCTCCAGTCATACCAGCCGGCGGGCGTAATTCCGATCATCGCCAAATCATACCAACGCGTTTCGATGGCCGCTTCCAGGACTTTTTGCGCGTTCTTATGAGTACTTAAACCGAAATAGCCTACTTTTCCGGCGGCCTTTGCTTTAAGGAACGCATTGTACACCTCTTCGCTGCGGACAAGCGACGGGTTATCGACGCCCATCAGGTAGTATGCATCCACATAGTCGGTCTGCAGATCTTTTAGACTTGCATCCATAAGTCCCGTCCAATACTTTGCGGCAGACTTCGCCTGCCCCGGCGTAATCGAACCACTGGATCTGGTATGAACGATTGCAGGCGCTTTTGATACGACCCAAACTTGGTCGCGATGGTTCTTCAAAAAAGGGGCCAGGTGGCGTTCACTGCCCTTGTAGTAAATGTCTGAACCCACATCAAAATGATTAATTCCGGCCTCAAACGCCCTTTCCAGCAAGCGCACGGCTCTCCCGCCCTGCAGCGCCGCGCCGCAACCGAAGACCAAACGGCTGGACAAAAAATCTGTTCGACCTAATTTTCGATAGATCATGGTTGGCTGTTCATTACGACGGATTGTCTCTTTGGTCCCGGTCGATTCATTTGTCTGCGAGTACGCCGCCGTCGAAAGGATCGGTCCGCTAAACGCCGCTGTTGCAACAATTTTGATAAACTCACGTCGGTCTAGGGAATCGCGATTCTTTTTCTTCTTCATCATGTCACTTCCTCAGCAGAATTTCTTCGGTTTATCTTCTCCCTATTTTAAACTTAGTTGTTCCCACATTTCGATTGCCACGCGGATAGCCAGATCTCGGTCCTCAACGGATGACACACCGCCCATTAGACGACCTTTGTGGAAAACCACGTCGAAACTCCCTCCCATATCGCAGGATACCAACTCCACTTTCCCGGCCTTCAGGCGATCAATACCTTGACCATATTTTTGGGCATACTTGGCATAGCGTACTACAGTGGCCCGTGCAGACTCCGCATCGCCTTGCTGAGATAGAAACGCCGACACCAAGGTGTTGCCTTTGTGGTAGGCGGCCGTGTATGTGTTGCGCATGAAATCCAACCCCAGTGCGTCGACTTTAAAATACTGGACGGACTCCGGCAACCGGTCTTTCAGTGGCAGTGCGGCCAGTCCCCAAACCTGCTTGCCCGAATCCAACAGGAAGTCGGTCACTCTTCGAGCCAATTCCATGCCCATCCGCTGAAATTCATCCGTGTTCTCGGAACCAATGATCCGAATATAGTACTGACCCTTCCAGATAAAATAGTTAGCATCCGAGCGATAGCCGGCCCGACCGATAGCCAGAGGAGGTTCTCCCGGGGATCGTTCTGTGGAAAAAACCCCGAAGGCGTTGGATGTTGTACCCATGTCGTAAATAGACATATCTATGAATTGTGTGGGGTTGACGCTGTTTACATAACCGACGTATGTCAGCCTGTTCATGTCATAGGCCAGGAAGAACGAAGCGCGGCCATTGATCTGTTCGTAAAGATTTTCCGGCGCAAACTGCTTGACCTCATCAAATATTTGCCAGCCGTTGGGTGTGAAATCGGCCACCATCTCCGGAAGGCTTTGTGATGCAACCAGCTGCTTATTGGATCCTATATACATCAGCGCTACCATCATCAACGCCATAAATCCCACGCTCAGTATCCGCTTGAATATACCAACCGATGTCATGCGGGTTCCTTTTTTGAAAGATGCTTATCAAACCATTCAATGGCCATCTTAATTGCCTGCAGGCGGCCTTTGCCATAGACCTCAAAGTGGGTTCCTTTAAAAATCTCATATTGAGACGGGACGTTATCTTTCACGATATGATACACCCGTTCGCCATGATCCCGGTTATCCATCAATTCTTCTTTTTCGGCAACGATGATGAGTACGGGTATATTCAACTGTTCTGCAAATGTAACAGGGCGGTAATTCGCAATTCTTGATAAATAGGCTGTACCTCTCAATTGCCCTATTTTATTGACACCCTGGGGGACGGGGTCGATTTCGCCGCGAGCACGCTGAACCGATCTGCTATACGCCTTACGATCGGGCCATACAGCAGCCCAGGCCCCATCCATCGACGGGACTTGACTGATGATGCACTTTACACGTTTGTCAAGGGCGGCCACATAGACAACATGCCCTCCGCCAAAACTCGTTCCCCAGAGACCGATGCGGTCGGGATCAACACCCGGTTCTCCGGAAAGAAAGTCTAGGCAGTGGATGATATCTTCAGTCTGGTCAAATGGTTCCACCAATTCGCGAATAGCCTGGGCGGTTACCGTGACCATTCCTTCTTTATCCGGAGTAGGCATCTCCCCCTTGATGACCAGACGGCTGTCACTGTCTGCCCAGCCGCGATAATCAAAGGTCAGAACCACGTAGCCCGCCTTGGCGAAGAGGGGTGCATAAGCACCGTTCAGATGTGATCGTACGCCGCCCCACCCATGACAAAGGATAATGGCAGGCCGTTTATCTCCGGATTGTAATCCCTTGGGATACCAGAGATCGCCCGAAAGACGCGTGCCGTCGCTCCAAATATCGACATGACGTGATCCAATTTTGACACCGGCCGTCTCGGTCTGCGCGGTTTCTTGAGATCGGACTTCTTGTCGTCCGCAGATTAAAAGGCCCAACAGCGCCAATAATCCCACTATAACGAAGCGTATGGAGCTTCTTTTCATGTCCAAATCCCTCCTATACCCAACTCAATGGATCGTTTCTATCCTTTCCCCAACCGATCATTTTTATCGAGTTCATCTGCAACGTAACCCAGCCCTAAAGACTCCAGCGTGGCTCTGGTGGGGTAGCCACTTGACGTATCCCACCCCTGCAGCGTGTAAAAGCGGGTTTTGAATTCTTCAAATTTAGCTTTATCAAAATGCCGGCCTAGCGTTTTAATGTACTGCCACTTTCCGTTTTTTCGGCCGGGCATATACTCGGGATATCCGTCAAGCGCAGAACTGTATTGGGTATAAAAATAGTCGGCAAAATGAACCATATCCCGGTGCCTGCCTTGAAGCGTCCAGACGGCATGATCCAGATTCCATATTTTTCTTCCCAGTTCGATGCCGTCAAGAAATGTGAAATTCTTGCCCGTGACGGCATTGAGAAATTTGGGTTCCGCAATACTGGTGGATCCGACCTTGCCGGGGCCGTAAAGATTCAGAAAATCCGGCCAGCGCCAGTCACAGAACTGAGCGGACTGTTTCCAGAAGCGGGAATAAAAGCGGTGCCAGGTGACCAGCTTGGCGACGTGCTTGGAGTACATATTCCCGGTACTGAAATCCAGCATGCGCATGTCACCCTGAAACGGCACCATTTTATCCGTGTAGATTTTAACAACTTCCTCGGCCGACCCATAAAGAGGGATTCGCCATCGCTTGTTATATGAGGGATTGCTTCTGAGTTGATCGAAGCCGTGCTCGTTAATGTCCCGGTCGCCTAAAATGGTGCCATAAGCCCAATCGAGTTGAGACCGTGCTTCTTTATGTCGCGGCAGTCCCCAAATCGGAAACATCAGCCGTCCGGTTTTAAGATCACCATGGTCACCGTCCAGTCGGCCCCACTTTTGAGCTGCCCGCACAAAGCCCTCAGCCAAATCGTCACCGAATTGGTGCTTGTTTCCCAGGCCGTCATTTCGATACGCGATTGCCTTCACCAGTTGTTCGGCAAATTCCAGCTTGCCGTAGTTTTTAAAATCCAGGGGACAATCAATCTCTCTGCCCGGTCCCAGAATACCGATTTGGTGAAGATCTCTTAGGTAAAGCTCCCCCCAAAGCATCTCCGCAGCGTTCAACCCGTATCTGTTCAGCAGATCGCAGGCCTGACGTTGAACATCCAGCGAATTTGCATAAAGATAAAATATTGTCGCAAAACAGGTGGCCTCATTGCCGATTCCGTCTTCATATCTTCCCCGGCAGCCGGAATGACAGCCGATGCATGCCTGCGGTCGTTTACCGATTGACGGTTTTCCCCTACGGTACAAGGTGCCCGGTACGGGAGGACTTTGAAAATCAACAGATAAATATTTTCTTTTCAGATTATCCAGGTTAAACGCATAATTTTTCTTCTGCCACAATCGGGTTTGCATGAGGGCTTTGGGATTATGGATCCGGATACTCCCGGTTCCAATCACGCTTATGGCTTTGAGCCGTTTTGAGCCCCACACGGCACCAAAGCCACCCTGGCCGGCCCCGTTACCGGCGTCGTGTATCAGGTACGCCATTCGGCTTAAATTTTCCCCGGCCGGTCCGATGGCAAGCACCGCCGGCCGTTGAGTGGTTTGCCCTCCGTCTTTTCCGATCGGCTCCATCCAGTCATCGTAAACTTGGTCTCCGGCAACATAATTCCAGATCTTTTTCTGGCACTGCCAGGTGTCTGTGCCCCATAACGACAAGTCGCTGCAATTTCGGATGATAACCGTGTCATTTCTAATATCCAGCCAGACCGGCTCGTCCGCCTGGCCCTCAATCACTATTCCGTCCCATCCCGCATATTTGAGCATGGCCGAAAACCTTCCCCCAAAATTGCTCCGTGTGAACCAGCCAATGGGGATTGATTGGACACCAATTCCCTGTATCTCTGTTCTTGCGGCGCCGGCCGGAGTCAGGGTGCCCGAAAGTGGAGAGGTCATTAAAGTGACGACATTGGCAGGATCAAAGCCATCGATCGTCTTGTCCCTTACCAGATCAAAAAAAATGGCCGAGCCCATCCCGTGCCCGCCAACCCAGTGCGCGTACCTGCCGGTGGGTATGGTACTGATTTTTCTACCGGTGAGATCCAGCTTCAATATCTTTCCCGCGTATCCATTCATCCGGTTCGCCTCCACATTTTCTTTTATCAAAAAGAATAACGCATTCGCAGCTAGCTGGTCGGATATCCAAGTCTACCCCAACTGCGGCCCCTTAAATCGACCTTATACCCTTTATCCCCTTCCTGAAGCGGTATCTTTTTTGTAAACTTTATCGCACCAACGGGGCAGACTTCCACGCAGGCCTGCTTGCCATCAGGTCCTCCACCGGCATCGTCCCAGTGATAGGGCGTCATGCTGCACAAATCACACTTAAAGGCTTTGTCATCCCCGCCATATTTATCATCGGTCGCCACCTGGGACCGGCTGGGGGTATAAGGGCAAGCCGCCACACATTCTCCGCAGCCGATGCATTTTTCGAAATCGACCATTCTCACATTTCCAAACTTTGCATCGGCCGTGAGCGCGTCTTCGGGGCAGGCTGCCACGCAGGCCGGATCAACGCACTGTCGACATTGCTCGATGGTGACGTCAGCGGGAAAGGCCTCAAATGAATTTTGAATGATCTGGATTCGGGAAAGCGAAGGGCTCTCGACACCCTCGTGCACCAGGGAGCAGGCCAGCATACAGCTGTACTTCAAGAAATTCCTGCGAGAAATCTTCTCATACCCATTCATGTTTTTACTATCTTCTTGATAATTCACAGCCTCCGCCTTCTACCGGTCCGTTAATGGCACAGATAATCGGGTTTGCGGTAGAGTCTCCCATACCTCGCGGAGGAGGAAGCGCTGCTAATTGCTGGGTTATTTCTTCCTCGGAAGCCTCCCGCATGGACTCGGCCCAGCCTAAAAGTACGGAAACATCGAAATGCTGGATGAACATACCGGGGGTTGCACTGGTTAGAATACCAACGCGAAGACCATCGTCTTTGTCAAATTCTTCCACCAGCAAGGTTAACTCAGTTAACGTCTCTAATGAGGCCAGATTCCTGGGGGGATTATGGAACTTCCAGGTGATGATCGGGCCGTCTTTTTCTACTTTATGGAAACGTGGCTCAAAGCCCATGATGTAATCCTCCTGTCTCTGTCATTATCAGCGCTGGCTAACATAGGTATTGAACAAGGTCTGATGTTCCCGGATAAGCTCAGGGATCGTCAGATTGTAAGGGCATTTTTCCAAACATTCGCCGCATTCGCTGCATTTATCAACAGTTTCCATGGCATCTTTGGTAAAGGCAATCGTGATAGACGGTGACAGACGCCGGGCCATTGATCTGAAATTCATCACGTCGGGAATTTTCACCCCCTGTTCGCACGGCATGCAGTATCCGCAGCGATGACAAAATTGTTTACCCAGTTGCGATCGAATTTTTTCAATTTTCCGGTTATCCTCCGAAGTAAGCGCCCGGGGAGAATCATAAAGTGCGATAATCTCGTCGGCCTCTTGAGCGGATTGAATACCGGGATCGGGCACAACAAAAGGATATTGCTGCAAAAACCTGAAACATAGATCCGCCCGACCAAGCAGTCCACCGCCGAGTGGTTTCATGGCGATAATGCCCATGTCCAGCTCCCGGGCCACCGGAAAAAGTTCATCGGCCGGATCGTTTTCGATGAAATTAAACGGTATTTGAATGGTTCCAAAAAGCCCCGTGCGACATATCTGAATAGCCAATGCGATATCGTGGGAGCTAAAGCCGATATGTTTGATTTTTCCCTCGGCTTTGGCCTGATTGATGGCTTCCAGCGCACCTCCAGGAGCAACAATGGCATCCCAGTCGTCCTGTTTGCTGATACTGTGCAACTGGTAAAGGTCAATATAATCGGTTTTCAGATTTTCAAGACTTTGCTTAATATGTTTGCCAACGCCTTCGGCGCTACGTTCCAGGGTTTTGGTGGCAATCACGACCTGTTCTCTAAAAGACTCCAATGCAAGACCGATCTTTATTTCACTGTCGCCATACATGTTGGCCGTGTCAAAAAGCGTTATGCCGCGCTCGAAACAATGGCGCACGACGGCCACCCCTTCTTCAACGCTCAACGGTATGATAGGAATACCGCCAAATCCCACCTGAGAAACTGAAAGATCCGTTTTGCCAAGCCGCACAGTCTGCATAAAATTAACTCTCCTTATATTGTAGTCGTAGAAGAAATAGAATTCGTTAGCGCAATTGTCCAATCGAGAAATATATTTGTAATCTTTGAGGGTTAAAAATATTTTTCACTTACGCTTCTTCTTTATCGCTTTAAGCTCGTCCACTTCAAAGAAAATATTGCGCCCTATTCGATCAGATGTAATTTTACCGGCCTTAATCCAGCGTCTTAAAGTAATCTCCGAAATTTCAAGGTATTCAGCGGCCTCTTTAACCGTAAAGGGTAATCGCCTAATGTCATCAAATACTTCGTCATGACGGAATACATCCTTCTCAAATCCTTTTCTGGCGATAACGGTAAATAATTTTTCCCTCTCTTTTATTGGCATTTCCAATATTTCTTTATAAACTTTTTCAGCCGTAATCATAATCTTTCTACCTCTTTTAGATATTTTTTAAGATTCCGATAAAAATTTTCATGGGGTCCCACCGTAAAAAACACGATTTCAGACGCCTGAATTCGATAGGAAATTAGATATGTCTGTTTGTGATACCTGAATTTGTGAATCCGAAAACTTGACAGGTCGCTTTTTTTGGCTATCCCTAAATCCGGTTTTTGAGCTATTTTATCGACTTCGTCCTCAATTGTGAGCTGAAAAGGTCGACTCTGCTTTTTAACGAATTTTCTAAAAGGGAGTTTGTAAAACCTATCCATGATCAATCAAATGATATATGTTTTTATCATTTTGTCAATCATATTTTTCTGATATTAATCCGGAAGGTTCTACATGTGGTCTTGTGGGTTTGTGTATAAATGATGGTAGAAAGTGCTGGTTTATGGGAAGCGTCTTGTAGAAATTTAAAGGATTCGTTTTACGATATAAGCTATTTGCCTTAAATACTTTTATATTCAAGGTGTTAGGCATTAATGTTGACTTTGAAAGACACACCGAAATTGATACTTTGTGGTAGTTTAATTCCAGAAGTGCTATTTGCGATATTAAAAAAGTACATTGACATAAGGGAGGTCGCCTTGGCAGCTTAGTAGATAGCATTATTAGAAGGCTTTTAGTTCAAGATCCAGGAACACATCTACACAATATATGGGACCCAAGCCATTCTGCACTAACGTCTCCTCGTCCCCTATTGTGGATTATAACCATTTGTATTTATGTCGCAAAAAAGGGTATCCTCGGAAGGATGACCTGACCGATGAAGTTTCCAGTGGAATAGAAAAGAAGATACATTCCACGGGGTAAAGATTGAGCATCTACCGGCGCAGGGATCAGGAATATAGTAAGGAATGGAAAATGCGAATAGGGGGATAGAAGGGTATCGACGAACCGCGCCCCTTGTTATTTAGCCGCAGTTGATTTATATAGTATGATATTCTATATGTGCCCAGTAAAATGAGGGAAGCAATTGAAATTCAGTGAGCTTGTCAAGTTACTATAACAAAACGGTTTTAAGCTTGTAAAAGAAAAAGGATCGATAAGATACTATGGTAAGGCAAGTTGGGATCGGTTGATACGGGTCGACTATCACGGAGCAAAAGAGGTTCCAACCGGAACTTGTCATTCCATCTTAAAGGCTTCTGGCATCAAAAAGGTATAAGGAGAATTTACAAATGATTGAATTGCCATATTCACTGGTGGTTGAAGCAACGGGAGAGCCTGATTATTTTGGCTTCTATTCACCCGATCTGGAAGGGTTCTCGGGCATAGGACATTCGGTGGAGGATTGTTTATATAAGGCAAAATGGGGAATGAAAGAACATGTTGAAGTGATGAAGGACCAAAGCCTTCCGATTCCACCGAAAAATCCTGATCCTAAGATAATAATCCAAAACGAAAAGAAGGCCGCGGCGTAAACGGCAATTTCCTGAAACTATAATAGATTACGTGTCACATATTGATTAGGGAATAACGACGGATTATTCACCATTCAAGATGTGACGCTTACGTTCGCTGTATATGTATTTTAGGGGAAGTGGGAGTAAATAAATGAAATTAGCATTTCCCATTGCTTGACATCATTGTGAGATGACGCATCCTCTATGGAGGTGATCCCCATCGACAGCAGTTTTTGATTAATGAGCGATACGCCGCGGTCTAGTTCGTTTTCGTCAAGCGGTGGGATCCGCTTTGATAGAAAATCATTCATCTCAAACAGAACCCCGGTGGGGTCTCCGCTATTCAGATTTCGATCGATCAGCCCTCCCGGTGGATCGGGCGTGTATCTGGAAATGCCAACCTGATCCAATGCCAAACTGTTAAGGACATGGACATGCCTTGATTGATGAGCGAGTCTGACGGGATGTTGGGGTGCGGCTTTGTCAAGATCCCGGCGTGTCGGGCGCCGTTTCTCGACCAGGTAAAACTCATTATATCCGGAAGCCCTTATCCACATTCCGGGAGCAAGCTTTTTTGAAAATTCACGAATTCTGTCTTGTACATCAGAAATAGATTTCACTTTCACCTGGTTAGATAAATCGAGGTTCACAAGGCTTGCCGCTGAGGGTAAAAGATGAAAGTGGGCGTCACAGAATCCGGGAATTACGGTTTTTCCATCGCAATCGATGACTTGCGTATGATTGTGGTTTATATACTTTTGGGCATCATTATCGGCTACGGCGTGTATTCTGTTCTTCCGGATGGCGACTAAACGAGCTCCTTTTTGTTTTGGATCCAACGTAATTATATTTGCATTAAGCAGAATAAGATCGATCATGACAGACGGATGCTACACTATCAAACCACCTGTTTCAATTGAAAATAGGAAGCGTTTTCATCCCTCCCCTAATTGAGCGAGCCCTAGTGACACCTTCGGGCCTCAATTTCGTCTCTCATAGCGGTGGACAATTTGATATCACAATGCAATAATGCCATATGTTATGTATGGGTTCTGGTAAGATAAGCCAAACAAAGGATATATAGTACCTCAACATGAAGGGAGCACGAAAATGATCATTAACGAGATAAGACAAGTTGTGAAAACTCGCTACGGCAAATTCGCTGAAACAGGCGGAAACAAGGAGTCCTGTTGACCTAGCAAGCAACAGCCCGGTTCGGGCTTTGCGGTTGACCAAGGACTCTACAGTGAACCAGAACTTTCCTTAGCACCGGAGGTCGCGCTTAACCTTTCAAGGGGTTGTGGAAATCCCACAGGATTTGCTAATCTTCAGCCCGGTGAAATTGTCGTGGATTTCGGTTGTGGTGGCGGAATAGATGTTATTCTTGCCGCTCATAAGGTTGGGGCTAAGGGTAAAGTGGTTGGAATAGATTTCGCTCCTCAAATGATTGAGCGGGCAAGGCAGGCGGTAACTGAATCAGGTTTGCAAGAAAGAGACATTGAGTTCCATGCCGGAGAAATGGGGAAGTCCCACCTTTCAAACAGTTTTGCGGATGTCGTCTTATCAAATTGTGTCATCAACCTATGTCCTGACAAAAACGCTGTGTACAAAGAAGCTTTTCGTATACTGCGACCCGGTGGGAGGCTGGCTATCTCTGATATTGTGCTAACGGAGAATATTGAATCAGAGCTTCAAGAACGATTTCGATCAACGTGGGCGGGATGTTTAGGTGGTGCAATATTTGAAAAGGATTACTGGCAAACGGTCACAGAATCAGGCTTTACTGGGATTCAGATCGTGGCCCGTCATACGCTAACTCCCCCGGAACTGCAAGCGATGGCTTGTTGCCCCGGCGAAGATTTCACTCCTGCACCCAGTGAAGAAGACCGGGCTTGTGTGGAAGGCAAGGTGGTTAGTGTGAAATTTACAGCGACAAAGCCGTCTCCGGGCTGAGAAATCGAATCCGAGTTTGATTGAATCTTAATATTGGGATTTCGCACCTGCCCATGCCTTGACATACAAATGCAATTTTGGCATACATTTTCAAAAAATGCGCATCTATTCTAACATCAATTCCGCGTTGAAGGAGGAACACCATGACCAATCCGTATGAAGTCGCTTTTGAAAAATCGATTTATGACCCTGAGAGCTTCTGGGCCGAAGCCGCAGAGGACTGCTACTGGTACAAGAAATGGGACAAGGTTCTGGACAACTCCAACAAGCCGTTTTACCGCTGGTTTGTCGGTGGAGAAATAAACACCTGTTACAATGCCATAGATTGTCATGTGGAAAACGGGAGGGGTGATCAGGATGCGCTTATCTACGACAGTCCTGTCACGAATACAATAAAGAGATACACCTATAGTGAATTAAGAGACGCGGTTGCAAAATTTGCCGGTGCCCTGGCAGATCAGGGCGTCGTAAAAGGAGACAGGGTTCTAATTTATATGCCGATGATTCCCGAGGCCCTCATAGCGATGTTCGCATGCGCACGGATTGGCGCGGTTCATTCAGTTGTGTTTGGCGGTTTTGCCCCAAGCGAACTGGCCACGCGTATCAATGACGCTAAGCCGAAGGTCATTGTGTCGGCCTCCTGTGGTATCGAAGTCGCAAAGATCATCGCCTATAAGCCGCTGGTAGACGAGGCTATCGAAATGTCGCTGCCGGATTCAAAACCCGAAAAATGTATCATCTTTCAAAGACCCATGCAGACGGCCACCCTGATAGAGGACCGGGATCTTGACTGGGAAGATGTTATGGCCGGTGCAAAACCCCATGACTGCGTTCCTGTGGCGGCTACCGATCCGCTCTACATTTTGTATACATCAGGCACCACCGGTCAACCCAAAGGCGTAGTGCGGGATAACGGAGGCCACATTGTGGCCCTAAAATGGACTATGAAGAACATCTATAACGTGGATGCGGGCGATGTTTACTGGGCCGCGTCCGATGTGGGCTGGGTTGTCGGGCACTCCTATATTATTTACGCTCCACTTTTTAAAGGTTGTACGACAGTCCTTTTTGAAGGAAAACCTGTGGGAACACCGGATGCAGGCGTTTTCTGGCGGGTGATTTCGGATCATAAGGTTAAGGCCATGTTTACGGCACCGACCGCATTTCGGGCCATTAAACGGGAGGATCCCAGGGCCGAGATGATGAAAAACTATGATTTATCCGGCTTCAAGGCACTGTTCCTGGCGGGCGAAAGGCTTGATCCCGACACCTTGCAATGGGCTGAGAATCATCTGGGTGTTCCCGTCATCGATCATTGGTGGCAGACAGAGACCGGATGGGCCATCTGCGCCAATAGCATCGGCATTCATCATTTTCCGGTCAAGGAGGGATCTCCGACAAAACCTGCCCCGGGCTGGAATGTTCAGGTTGTCAACTCGGACAACGAACCGGCCAAACCGGGCGAAATCGGCGCACTCGTGGTGAAGCTCCCACTACCGCCGGGATCGTTGCCAACCCTCTGGAACAACGATGAGCGCTATATCAGCTCTTATCTGCAAGAATTTCCGGGATATTATAAAACCGCAGACGCCGGGTTTATCGATGAAGACGGGTATGTCTTCGTTATGTCTCGTACCGACGATATTATCAATACGGCGGGCCATCGTCTCTCGACCGGCGCTATGGAAGAAGTCCTTGCGGACCATCCCGAGGTTGCGGAATGCGCCGTCCTTGGGGTGGACGATCATTTGAAGGGTCAGGTTCCGATCGGATTTCTGGTACTGAACGCAGGCGTTAAGCACGAGCACGGGGAAATAATCAAAGAAGTCATCCAAATGGTTAGAAAACGCATCGGCCCGGTGGCATCCTTTAAAACGGCCACGGTTGTAAAACGCCTCCCCAAGACCCGCTCCGGAAAAATTCTGAGGGGCACAATCCAGAAGATTGCGGACAATAAACCATACAAGATACCCGCCACGATTGAAGACCCAACCGTCATCGCGGAAATGGAGGAAGCCTTAATCAAGATCGGCTATGCCACAGCTAAAAACCATTAAAAGGAAATGCCATGGCAAAATCTCATTACCAGTTCAAGAAACGTCAGAAAGAATTAGCCAAGAAAAAAAAGCAAGAGGAAAAAAGGCAACGCAAGCTGGCAAACAAAACGGTTGAAACCGAAGAAACTGAAAAAGACCCGACCCCTTCAATGGAGGACCAGCAAGCATAGGACCAACCGGCACCAATTGCCGGAGCTATCAAATGGTAATAATTGAATATAAAAAAGCCCGGCCGAAAAAAAAGCAGGTGGGTTTTCATGGGGGCCAGAAGGTGACACTGCTTATCTCCGCTCGAAATGAGATGGGATTTATCGCCGTCATCAACGGCACCCACAAGGGCATCTTGTATAAAAACGAAGTGTTTCAG
>CAZHAH010000095.1:0-21853 GCA_964530095.1 uncultured Desulfobacteraceae bacterium
CATAATAAACAAACATTAAACAAAATAAAAATCAATAAATAATTATTTTTTAAATTATATCTATATAATCAATTATTTAAAATCAATTGCCCGATCTTGGCACAAATATTGATTACGAAATAAACAGCTAAAAAAAATGAGCTCTCATCGTTCTAGAGCCAATCATGAGCAATCAACACGCAACATCACCAAAGGAACCCGCCATGACGCTAAGAAATAACATTACGAAAATGTTTGCAGCATACTCCCAGCCGGCAAAGGTCGAAATATGGCAACGCTACGGCATGGATTTAATTCTTGGACGACGTGAAGGGCCATACATGTGGGATATTGATGGTGAATCGTTTATCAATCTCCATATCAATGGCGGATCGTACAACCTGGGGCATCGCCATCCGGAAATTATCAAGGTGGTTCAGGAGGCCCTCAAAGAACTGGATATCGGTAATGGACATCTCATCAGCAAAGCCAGGGCCGAGACGGCACAGCTCATTGCTGAATTGATGCCGGGTGATCTTAATTACACGATTTTTAATGTCAGCGGAGGCGAGGCAACAGACTGCGCAATTAAGGTGGCCAGAGGATATACCGGCAAGCTGAAAATAATTTCTGCTTACGGAGGTTATCATGGCCATACGGGACTGTCCATGTTCACAGGTGATGCAAAGTATCGTGATCATTTTATGCCGGCGCCTCCCGGTTATGAACAAATTCCCTTTGCTGATTTGGAAGCCCTTGAAAAATCAATCGACGAAGAAACAGCTGCCGTCATATTGGAAACCATCCCGGCAACTCTGGGGATGCCGGTCCCACCGTCGGACTACTTTCCAAAGGTACGCGAACTTTGCGATCAGAAAGGCATACTGTTGATTCAAGATGAAGTACAGACCGGCTTAGGGCGCACGGGTAAATTGTGGGCTTTTGAACATTATGACATCGTACCCGATATCGTCATCATGGCCAAAGGGACTTCCGGTGGCATTTACCCAATAACGGCTACAGTTTTACGCGAGCCCCTTATCCATCTTTTCGATGATGAACCCTTTTCGCACGTATCCACTTTCGGCGGTTCCGAAATAGGTTGCCGGGTATTGTCAAAGGTCCTGGAAATAAGTTCTGCGCCGGAGTTTCTCGATCATATCAACGCTCTCGCGTCAGCCTTTCATGATGGCGTTGAAAGCCTAAAACAAAAACACGGTTCCTTTTTAGTGGGCCTGCGGCAACTCGGTTTGTTCATGGGGATCGAACTGATAGACGACTGGTCGGCGCCGCTGCTTTGCGGAGCGGCGTTCCAATGCGGCTTGTGGATGATTTATGCCAATAACGACAAATCGGTGTGTCAGTTTCTGCCACCCTTGAACATTGAATTTGAAGTGGTCGACCAAATTCTTGAACGGCTGGACAATGCACTGCTTGCCGCCCGACAGATGCGAGGGCTGGCGTAGAAATCCATGTTTTTGCGGACATTTAAAGACGATGGCTAAGTAAAGGAGAATAAAATGACTGTTCTATACCCCTCACAAGAATGGTGCGACGCATGGAAAGCGGCGATCAACAACAGTGAAGATGCCGAGAAGACCGGTAAAAATTGGGGACTGGATTTTAATGGAACCTTTCTTTTCGAAATCCTTCCGGATGAAGGCTTGCAGGAAACCACATTTATTTTTCTCGACGATGCCGGTGGGAAATGCAAGGAGGCCCGTATCGTCTCCGGGCCGGATGATGTTGATGCAGGCTATTATGTCAAAGGCCCGTACAGTATTTTTAAAAAGATCGTTAAAGGAGAGATGCACTTTATCGAGTCACTGGTCAGAGGCAAGGTCAGGCGAATAAGCGGTGACATGGGCAAACTCATGCGCAGTGCTCCTTTTATCGGTTTTGTTGCGGAATCCATCAGTTCGTTTGAGGCTGAGTATCTGGGAGAATAGAATTAAATATTACTCCGGCAGTTAAATACCCCAAGGTTGTCATTCCCGCGAAGGCGGGAATCCAGAAAGACATTGGATGCCGGATCAAGTCCGGCATGACAGGGTTTGGCTATTTAGCCGCCGAGTTAATAGTTTGTCGGAACAATACTTCTAAAGATTGAGAGGAGAAAAATGTTCGGGTTCATGGGTAAAATATTACGGGTCAATTTAACGGACAAGTCAATCAAACAAGAAGCACTCTCAGAAAAAGATGCCCGAAGATTTCTGGGAGGAAATGGCTTGGCGACCTGGTACTTGTTCAATGAACTGCCTAGGGGCGTCGATCCGCTGGGGCCCGAAAATAAAATCATTTACATGTCCGGTCCTTTGACCGGAACCATGTCACCCAGTTCAGGGAGGTTCAGTGCGGTTACCAAATCGCCCTTGACCGGATTGTGGGGATCTGCAAACTCGGGCGGCCGCTGGGGACTGGATCTTAAACGAAGTGGCTACGACGGTATCATCATCGAAGGCGTCTCTGAAGATCCGGTATATATCATCATTGACGATGGGTTGTGCGAGTTGAGAGATGCAGACCATTTGTGGGGCTTGAATGTCAAGCAGACAACGAAAATACTTAAGCAGCAACACGGGAAGAAATTCAATGTTTCCTGTATCGGCGTTGCCGGCGAGAAATTGGTAAAATACGCGGCCGTAATGAACGATGTCCACAGAGCCCTTGGACGCTGTGGCTTCGGGGCGGTCATGGGATCGAAACGCTTAAAAGGCATCGCCGTTAGGGGTAGTAATAAAATCAGGCCGGCAGAGGAGCAAGCGTTTAATGAAGCAGCCAAGCGGGCCAGGGATTTTATCAGCGAAAGTTTATTAAAGATGACCCTCGAGGTTTATGGCACGGATATGGTGCTTGATTTGGTGAATGTGAAGGGCGGACTTCCAACCCGTAACTGGCAGCTCGGATCCTGTGATTATGTCGATAATATTAATGGCCCAGCCATCAATGATTCGATTTTAACCGGTCGCAAAGCATGTTTTGCCTGCCCGATTGCGTGTGGGCGTCTCACAGAAGTGAAATCAGGCAAGTATAAATGCAAAGGCGAAGGTCCGGAATATGAAACCGTGGGTGCTTTTGGGCCTATGTGCGACGTCAGCAACCTTGAAGCCATTGCCTTTGCCAACCAGCTTTGCAACGACTATGGCCTGGACACCATATCGACCGGAAGCACGATTGCCTTTACCATGGAGTGTTATGAAAAAGGCATTTTAACCAAGGAAGATCTGGACGGTATTTCTGTCGAGTTTGGCAATGAAGAAGCCATGATCCAGCTGGTGCACAAAATAGCAAAGCGTGAGGGTGCGGGCGATATGTTGGCCGAAGGAACAAAACGGGTATCTGAGAAACTGGGGCAGAACAGTGAACATTTCGCCATGCAAGTTAAGGGGTTGGAGCTACCAGCCTATGATTGCCGTGCCACCAAGATGACCGGTCTGGGTTTTGCCACCGCCAACCGGGGTGGCGATCATATTACCGCGTACATTCAGGGACCGACCTATATGGACATCCCTTTTCTGATTGTCGAAGAGAGCATGCTCGAAGACCCTTCGCGTGAAAATCCTGATGAGACCAAGGTGGTAAAGGACCTGGAGGACGCGTTGACCGTATTTGATGCCGTGGGGGCGTGCAAGTTTATGGGTATGGCCCTGATGGCTGAAGATATCGTTTCTATCATCTCGGCGGCTACAGGATGGGAATTCGATGCCGATGATTTCCGAAAGGGCGGTGAACGAATCTATAATCTGGCACGTGCTTTTAACGTGCGGGAAGGGTGCCGTCGGGGGAACGACACATTGCCCAAAAGGTTGCTTGAAGAACCTTTGTCAGATGGGCCGGCAAAGGGACTTGTTGTAGATTTAGGGCCACTTCTGGACGCTTATTACCAATTCAGGGGATGGGATCTGAACACGGGTATCCCCACCCCTGAAAAACTGAAGGAACTCGGATTGGATGGTATCATCACCAAAATGGGAGTCGAATAGTATGGATGCAGAACACAAACCATGGATTAAAGGATATAAGCTGGGACCCTTTGCGTTAAAGAAGACGATGGCGCCCTATCCGATCGTCCCGCTGTATCGCTTTCTAGATGAAACTGCCGAACGCTTTTCCTCGCGCTCTGCGTGCTTCTACTTGAACCGAAAAATGACCTATAAGGAGTTGAAGCTCAATGTTGACAAGCTGTCTTGTGGGCTGTCTAAGCTGGGCGTTAAAAAAGGCCATAAGGTAGCATCGATTCTGCCGACATCACCTCAGTTTGTTATTTGCGACTATGCCATTCAGAAAGCGGGGGCAGTGCATGTGCCTTGCAGCCTGTTGCATAAAAGTCACGATCTCATATGGGAGATCGGCGAGTCAGGAGCAGAAACAGTCATTTGCCTGGATACACACCTGGATGTTGTGCAATCGATCAGGCCGGAAACAGACATTAAAAATATCATCGTCACCTCCCTACATGATTATTCGGCAGAAGAACGCGCAATATCAGAGGCATCCGGTGCCCTTCAATTACGTGATCTTATCGATATGTCGGACCCGACCCCGCCACCGATTGATATCGATCCTGAGCAGGATCTGGCCTTGCTCGTTTTCACAGGTGGCGCAACCGGCAAACCCAAGGGGGTCATGCTCACCCATTACAACCTCTCAGCCAATACCTTGCAATCACTGCCATGGGTGCTCGGTCCCCTCGAAAAAGGAATCAAGGGCAAATCCTCAATGCTCATCGGTGTGCCCACGTTTCATTCCTATGGCCACTGGGCCATCCGTGCGTGTGTCTATTGGGGGTTGCAGATGCTGATGGTGCCGGACCCACGGGATATCGACATGATTGTGGAACTTTTAAAGAAGTTTCGTCCGTTTATGGCACCTCTGGTGCCAACGCAGTACATGCGTTTGATCGAGAAGAAAATCGGTAGAAGCAACACGACCTTTTCTTCGGGGGCAGCACCGCTCCCACCGGAAGTGGCAAACAAATTTAAAAAAGTGACCGGAATGCCGATCACCGAAGCTTACGGGCTATCTGAGACCGGGCCGTTGAGCCACTTCAATCTTTCCAGTTTCGCTAAGATTACGGGTTTTATGCCTTTTGAAAAAAACGGATCCATTGGTGTGCCGGTTGCCGATACAGAGGTCAAAATCATGAACGGCGACAAGGGTAGTGAAATAGATCAAGGCGAAGTAGGAGAACTGCACATTCGCGGCCCGCAGGTAATGAAGGGTTACTGGCCGACTATCGGCCACGGGTTAGAAGATGGATGGCTTCCCACTGGGGATCTCTGTCGAATGGATGAGGACGGGTATTTTTATCTGGTGGATCGCAACAAGGACATGATCAATGTATCCGGCAACAAAGTCTATTCAACCCGGGTTGATGAAGTCTTATTTGAACATCCGGCTATATCCCAAGCGGCGACTATCGGTGTTCCCGACGCAGATAAACCCGGTAGTGAACGCGTGAAGGCGTTTATCGTTTTGAAAGAAGAAACCAGAGGATCGATCAGTGCGCAAGATATTATGACGCATTGCCAGAACAAACTGCCCCCTTATGCCGTGCCTAAGTTGATCGAATTCAGAGATTCACTTCCATTAACTGTGACCCAAAAGCTGTTTAAAAAAGCCCTCAGAGATGAGGAGCTCAAAAAAATGAGTAATGTTCAAAACAAAGGAGGTACATGATGTCCCAACATGATCAAACAATCTTTAAAGACCTGCCTTGGGAAGAACAGGCCGAACGCCTGCAGGTATTGGCTGTCAAGGCCTTGGAGAATTACGGCGTTTCGCAAGATGCGAATCTGACGCTGCTCAAGCACCGCGAAAATGCGGTATTTGGTGTGGAGGACCCGGATGGCGGTAATCGTTGTGCGCTTCGCGTTCATCGCACTGGCTATCAGACTGAGAAATCTATCTCTTCAGAGCTGCAATGGATGGACGCGTTGAGAAAAGCCGGAATTCAGACACCCAAACCGATTACTGGTGTTGATGGAAAGCTTGTTCAAACAGTGGCGGTGCAGGGTGTTCCGGAGCCTTGCCATTGCAGTGCCTTAAGTTGGATTGATGGAAATCCGATATCAGAGGATAATCCGCTGGAATCATATCATCTTTTGGGACAGATCAATGCACGTTTTCACAGGCAAGCCAAAGGCTGGAAGATACCGCAAGGATTTGAGCGTCAGGTTTGGGATGAAGGGGGTATATGCGGAGAGAAGCCTTTGTGGGGTCACTTCAAAGATCTTAAAGCCCTGGAAAAAGATCAATTGGATCTGTTGTATCAGGCTCGAGAGGTCATGTTAACGCGTCTCCAACAATACGGCAAAGGGTCGGATCGTTACGGCCTGATACATGCCGATCTCATGCCTGAAAATATCATTATGCAGGATAATACACCCTGCATTATCGATTTTGACGATTCCGGTTTCGGCTGGTTCATGTATGACCTGGCGACGCTTATGACTTTCAATGTGGCCGATAACAACTTCGAGGAGATTCTTGGTGCATGGGTTGAGGGATATCGGTCGGAAGAAGATCTGTCGGATGAGGACCTGGCGGAACTGCCGACATTTATGGTTGCGCGATGCTTCGTCGGCTTGGGTTGGATCAATACCCGCAAAGAGACCCCGTTTGCCCAGGAATTCACCGAAGACATTATCGCGCTTGCCTGCATGCTGGCTCAAAATTTAATCGAATCCCAATAGGGTATGCGTAACATGTCTGGCAGATCTATACTTACGAAACGAATTCTAAGAGAAAAGTCAGGATTAGTCGGCGTAGTCCTCATAATGGGCTTTCTGGCCGTGGCCATAGCGCCCGGGCTCTTCGCGCCTTACGATCCCATAGAGATGCATAACAAGCATCGTCTCGAGCAGCCTTCCAGGCAATTCTGGTGCGGTACAGATGAATTCGGAAGGGATATTCTCAGTCGAATCCTTTGGGGTTGCCGTATGTCGCTTCTGACCAGTTTTTTAACAGTTGTGGTAACCAACTTTTTCGGAACCATTTTGGGATTGATCGGTGGATACTACGGTGGCTTTCGCGACAATCTCATCATGCGTTTCATGGACGTCTTGTTTTCGTTTCCGTTTATTCTATTGGCCATCCTGATCATCGCTATTTCAGGTCCGAGTCTTGCCTCGGTGGTGATCTGTTTAGCCATTGCCTATCTGCCTTACTCGGCGAGGGTGGCCAGAGGTGCTGTCCTGGCGGTCAAGGAAAATCAGTATATAGAGGCGGCAAAGGCAGCGGGCGCCACTGATCTAAGGATTATACTGAAATATATCCTGCCCAACATAACAGCAACCTTGACCGTATTCATCACCATCAATTTCGCTTTTGTGCTACTTGCCGAATCAGGCCTGCAGTTTCTCGGATTCGGCGTCGCCCCGCCTACGCCGTCCTGGGGCCTGATGCTAAGAGAAGCCCGAAGATTTTTAGAATTGGCTCCCTGGACAGCGATATTTCCAGGGCTGACCATAGCCTTGGCCGTGGTTGGCTTTAACCTACTTGGTGATGGTATGAGAGATTTTTTTGATCCTAAAATGCGTGGATAGCTCGTGCATCATGGGACCTTACATGCCCTGTGATCGGAGTTTTGTATAAAATTGGTTGAAACCTAAACAAAAGGAGAATGAAAATGCACAGAAAAAAAATTGTTTTGTGGTCAATTTGTTTTATCGTGGCATCACTCATGATGTTCAGCCTGACTCCTGCAAAGGCTGCAGAGCCTAAACGGGGAGGAACGCTCGTTGTACTTATTTCCCAAGTATTCGGATTCGACATCCACAAAGAAGTCGTTGGTGGAAGCATGGAGTGCCTATCAAACATTTTCAGTACGTTGGTGCGTTATGATGAGAAGGGCGGGATTGCACCTGAACTCGCCAAATCTTGGGATATTTCCCCGGACGGAAAGGTTTATACCTTTAAATTGCATGACAACGTCTATTTTCACAACGGCAGAAAGATGACGTCAACCGATGTGAAGTACTCCATTGAACGTATGCTTAATCCGGATACCGGCTCAGCCAGGATTGATACGCTCTGGTTAATTACTAAAATTGAAATACCCGATGAACAAACGGTAAGGTTCACTTTGTCCCAGCCATTTGTTCCTTTTCTGGCCTACCTTGCCAATGAGTGGGTGGGGATTGTAGCCAAAGAGAATGTGGAGGACGGCCGCATTAATTCACACCCGGTCGGAACGGGCCCTTTCATGTTTAAAAAACAGGTTACCGGAAACTATATTTTATTGGAGAAGAACCCTAAATATTTTAAAGCAGGGCTCCCTTATCTCGATGCGTTAAAGTATCAAATAGTAATAGAGTCAACTGCTGCGGTGGCTGCTTTTAGGAGCAAAAAGGCCGATGCAACCGCCGTTTGGGATGGTGCGTCGGAGCGATTGTTCAAAAGAGTCAAAGGCCTCAAGTGGGTAAAAACGCCGCCATTGAGTTTTGCAACCATGTTTTTCAACCATACCAACCCCATATATAATAATCCCAAAGTTCGCCTTGCAATCTCTTATGCGATTGATCGCCAGGAGCAAATTGATGCTGGAAGTCTTGGATTTGGTATTGTAACCGCTCCAATTCCTGAGGGATTACCCGGTTATGCGGTGCCTGTAGAAGCGCTCTCCGGCTATCAGCACAACATCAAAAAAGCCAAGGCGCTGTTGAGGGAAGCAGGGGATTCGGATGGGCTTACATTGAAACTGCTGACATGCAGCGATTTCCAGTATTATTTATCCCATTGTCAGTTTATTCAGAGCCAATTGAAGGAAATCGGTATAAATGTCGAGATTATTTCCTTGGAATGGGGGGCATTTATCCAAACCCTATTCGGGGCAGAAGGCTATGACGCCTTTTTCCTGGATTTTCAGGTCCTCCCGCTTGATCCGGATATTTATGTATACCGCATCTTCCATTCGCAGGGATTGTGGAATGCCAGGAAGTTCAGTGATCCTAAGGTAGACGAATTACTTGAAAAGGGTCGGCTTGCAGTCGATGTTGAACAACGAAAAAAGATATACAGGGATTTACAGTTCAGGTTGACTGAGATAGCTGCCGCCATCTGGCTGTATCGTTTAGAAGTCAATTACATCTCGCAGTCCTGGGTAGAGGGAACTATCTATCCTCCCACAATTCCTGCCTATGACCGGGCTTGGCTAAATAAATAAGATCAACGGGCCGGTCTCCGGCAAGGGGGCCGGCCCTTGGTGCTGACGGGAGGTAAGGTGCCGTGTATACCTTTTTAGTCCGCAGGATTTTGCTTGCCATTTTCATTTTATTTTGTCTGTCGATCATCGTATTTATCGCCATTCATAGCATACCCGGTGATTTGGCACAGGTGATGCTCGGTCCGGCGGCGACCGAACAGGCTGTTACTGCTCTCAGAAAGTCAATGGGTCTGGATAAGCCGCTGCATGAACAGTATCTTTCCTGGATCGTCAATCTGGTCCTAGGTGATATGGGAGATTCCCTGCGTAGGGGTACGCCGGTTTTCGAGGAAATCTGCAGCCGGCTTCCGGTGACCCTGGAGCTTATCATCCTGGCCACGCTCCTCTCTCTGATTATCGCCATTCCCATAGGCGTGGTTTGCGCTGTAAAAAGGAACAGCCGGTTCGATCATCTGCTGCGACCGGTTTCGATTTTCGGTCTTTCAGTGCCCGATTTTTGGTGGGCCGTTCTTTTTATCATTTTGATCTCCTATTATTTCCCTCAGTTGTATACGCCGGAGTATGTAAGCATACTGGTAAATTTCACTGAAAACATGAAAACCATGATTCCGGCATCAGTAGCCCTGGGCATCACGATGGCGGCGATGGTGATGCGATACGTGCGCTCCAGTTTGAGTGAAGTTCTCATGGCAGACTATATTGTTACGGCCCGGGCCAAAGGGCTGAGCGAGGTGGTAACCGTGGGAAAGCACGCCATGCGCAATGCATTAATCGATGTGCTCACCGTGGTAGGGCTGCAAATGGGCGTCCTCCTCAGTGGTGCGGTGTTGGTCGAAATCGTCTTTTCTCTGCCTGGTGTAGGGCGCATGGCTCTGGACGCTGTCTTGCAGAGGGATTACCCGGTTGTTCAGGGAACGGTTATGATCATTGCCGCTTTGTTTATTCTGATCAACCTCTTGGTTGATATTCTGTATAGTGTTCTCGATCCTCGAATTCGGGTATCCTGATTATATGATTCGAAAGTGGAAGAGATGAGCCTACTGGATACAAAAAACCTAAGTGTCAATTTTAATACACTCGAAGGAACATTCAGTGCCGTGCAAAGTGTAGATTTTACCTTAAACTCGAGGGAATGTCTGGCAATTGTCGGTGAGTCCGGATGCGGTAAAAGTGTTACCGTACGTTCCCTCTTAGGGTTGATCCCCATGCCCCCGGGTGAAATCGTCAGTGGGGAGATCCTTTTTAAAGGGGAGAACCTGCTTACCGCCACCCAAAAAAGATTGCGTGAGATCCGTGGCGGGTTGATTTCCATGATTTTTCAAGAACCCATGACCTCTCTGAATCCTGTTTTTACCATAGGTCAACAGATTGCCGAGGTATTTTACGTTCATCAGGCCATGAATCGGAAGCAGGCCATGAAGGCGGCGGTACGCATGCTGCAAAAAGTCCGCATTCCATCACCTCAAAAAAGGCTTCGAGAGTATCCTCACCAGCTCAGCGGGGGTATGCGTCAGCGTGTTATGATCGCCATGGCTTTGGCTTGTCAGCCACAAATATTAATTGCCGATGAACCCACCACTGCGCTTGATGTTACCATTCAAGCCCAGATTATGGATCTGATGGAACAGCTACTTGAAAATCTGGAAACCGCTATACTTTTGATTACCCACGACCTGGGTATCGTGGCGGAGGCGGCCCAGCGGGTGATTGTGATGTATGCCGGTAAAGTTGTTGAAGCCGGGGACGTCATCACCATCTTCAAGCATCCAAAGCACCCCTACACAAAAGGACTGCTGCGATCGGTTCCGCATTTAGGGCAACGCAGCATGCAAGGTAAAAGCCGTCTGCAGGAAATTCCCGGAACCGTGCCGAGCCTACGCTTTGAAAGGCCGGGTTGCTGGTTTGCTCCTCGTTGTGGATACGTTATGAAGAAATGCCGTAATGAAGAACCATCACTGATGACGATGCATGAAAATCATCAGGTTCGGTGTTGGCTGTGTGAAGCATGAACGATCTTCTGAAAGTTCAATCGCTAAAAAAGTATTTTCCCATTCGGGGTGGCATCTTTTTAAGAACCCAAGGCTTTGTACATGCTGTTGACGATGTCAGCTTTTCCCTTAAAAAGGGCGAAACGCTTGGTTTGGTAGGTGAAAGCGGCTGTGGAAAATCAACCGCGGCCAGATCCATTCTGCGCCTCATCGAACCCACAGCGGGGGATATATTTTTTCAGGATCGAAAAATAACCAACCTGAAAAAAGCCAAGATGCGTGAGACGCGCAAAGACATGCAGATGGTTTTTCAAGACCCCTATGCTTCCCTTAATCCCCGCATGACGGTCGGCGAGATAGTGGGTGACTCCATCGACATTCACCAAATCGCCCGGGGAAAGGAAAAGGATGATCGGATCGCTTTCATAATGGAAAGTGTAGGCCTGAAGCCGGAACAAAAAGGCCGCTATCCGCATCAGTTCAGTGGAGGACAGCGGCAACGTATCGGTGTGGCCAGGGCTCTGGCAACCGAACCGAAACTGATCATTGGCGATGAGCCGGTATCTGCGCTGGCTGTTTCCATTCAGGCCCAAATCATCAATTTGTTGGATGATCTGCAAAGTAAATTTGATTTGTCATATATCATCATAGCGCATGATTTGGCCGTCGTGGAGTATATCTGTGACCGCATTGCCGTGATGTACCTGGGCCGCATTGTCGAGATGGCCTCGTACAAAGATCTTTATACCCATCCGCTCCATCCCTACACAGAGGCGTTAATGTCGGCTGTTCCGATACCGGATCCGGAGAAAAAGAGGAAAAAGATCATTTTGCTTGGTGATGTGCCCAGTCCGATTCATCCGCCTGCAGGGTGCCATTTTCATCCGCGATGTATCCACAAACAGGAAATATGTGAAAAGGTGAAGCCGGCCATGCTACATATAGGCCAAGATCGTTCTGTGGCCTGCCATCTCCGGAGCGGATCGGAAAAAGAAATGGGTTTGGATTCTTAAAACAAGGAGGTGACTGATGAATCTTGCTGAATATTCGAAATTTGATGCTGTCGGCTTGGCCGAACTGGTGCGAAAAAAAGAGGTAACACCCCAAGAGCTGATTGGTCTTGCGGTAGAAGGCGCTGAAAAGTTGAATCCACAGCTGAATGCCGTGCTGGAACTTTTTTATGATCGTTTGGAATCATCTCAGAATTTACCTGATGATCCCACGGTTCCGTTTGCCGGGGTACCATATATTCTTAAAGATATCGGATCCGGTGAAGCCGGCTATTTAATTCAAAAATTTCAAAAGGCCGGTTTGGTCAGTATCGGACGCGGTGCTGTTCCTGAATTCGGAATGAGTTGCAGTACCGAAAGTCCACTCCATGGCTGCACTTCTAATCCCTGGAGTATCGAGCATACTACGGGTGGTTCGAGCGGCGGGGGAGCCGCAAGTGTCAGCGCAGGGATGGTGCCGATCGCCCATGCGAGTGACATGGGCGGCTCCATCCGGGTTCCCGCGAGTTGTTGCGGACTGGTCGGGTTAAAAACCACGCGGGGACGGGTTTCTAGCGGTCCAAGAGCTCGTGATTACCCTGTGGGAACCATCAACGACTTTGCTGTCACGCGTAGCGTGCGGGACTGTGCCTCATTGCTGGATGCCGTGGAAGGGCCGGGCCCGGACGAAGTGCGCACCGTGCCAAAGCCCACGCGCCCGTACTTCAAGGAGCTTGGAGCAGACGTCGGCAAATTACGAATAGCAGTTTGGACCAAGTCCATGATTGAGCAACCGGTGGATCCAGAGGTGGCGGCAACAGTAGATGCAACCGCCACCACGCTTCGTGACATGGGGCACGTTACTGAAGCAGACATTTATTCTATGGACTATCGTGCGTTCCAGGAAGCCGATGGCGATATTACCGCAGCCCTGGTGACATTCGGAATTAAACATTTTGCGGAAGTAGCTGGAATCTCAGTCGACGAAAGCCAACTTGACACCGTCAGCGCCTGGTTACTGAAGCGGGGCCGCAAAATTGGGGGCGTGCATTTGTTTGCTGCATTAGAGGTTTACAATCAGCTGCGCCATTGCATCTACGATTTTTTCAACAATTACGACCTGCTGGTAACACCCACCATTACCGTGTTGCCGGAAAAAATGCCGGTACTGAACACCTATTACCGCTGGGATCTCTACTGCCAGTACCTGCTGCCGGTAAGCGTAGCCGGCAACCCAGGAATATCACTACCGCTGGGGATGTCGCAAAGCGGCCTGCCCATAGGAGTTCAACTGGCGGGGCGTTTTGGAGATGAAGCCACCTTGTTTCGCGTTGCCAGCGCTTTGGAAGAAGCTATGCCCTGGAAAGATCGCATCCCGCCCATTCATGCAGGCCGTTAGGATAGGGCTGGAAAGATGACAACACTGATCATCATAACCAACTGAAAGGCAATCCACGATGAAGGCTCAGACAATTTTCAAAAACGGCAAGATATATACGGTAAATAAATCCCAACCGTGGGTCGAGGCGGTAGCCATCAAGGATGGTAAATTCCTGACAATCGGCTCCAATGAGGAATGTGATGCTTTGGTCGGGAGCACCACGAAAGTAGTTGATCTGAATGGCAGGTTTGTAATGCCGGGAATTCATGATGTACACCTCCATCCGGATAGTGTAACGGATTATGTTGTGAACCTCGAATTTTCGCCGGAACTCTCTTGGCCGGAAATACAACAGACAATTGAGACCTACGCAAAAGAAAATCTTCATAAAAAGTGGGTTTGGGGTGGCACCTTGCCCTGGATTACAGACAATCAGTTGGGTGATTTTGAAGGTGTGCCCTCTCATAAGTCTATTTTAGATGAATTAGTGCCGGATCGACCGGTATTCTTCTCGGATATTGGCGGTCATGCCGCTTTGGTTAACACCAGGGCCCTTGAAGCTGCAGGTATACATAGTGGCACAAAGGACCCTGAGGGGGGTACCATTGAAAAGGATGAAATAGGGGAACCGACAGGTGTTTTACGGGAATTGGCGGCCAATCTGGTGTTGGAAATCATAGAGCCGGTAGATGAGATCACTTGGACACAGGCATTGACGAATGTCATTCACCGGTTAAATGCCTTGGGCATTACATCGATCAAGGATGCCTATGGCACGGACAGAACGCTAAAAGCATATAAACATTTAGATGATCGCAATGACTTGTCGATCCGTGTTGCCGTGGCCATTGCCCATCCGGTCGATGTGTTATCTACTGAAAAAAAAGAAATTCAGCAGCAACTCATAATAAGTCGGGAGGCCTTTACAACAGACCGAATAAACCCCAACTATGTGAAGTTTATCCTGGATGGTTCTGCAGGAGGTCAAACCATCGTAATGATCGATCCTTACGAAGGCACGGATTTTCGTGGTGAGCTGCGGAATCCCAAGGATGTGTTGATGCAGGAAATTGCACGTTTGGATAAAATGGGTGTTGGCACCATGCTGCACGCAGTGGGAGATGGTGCCATCCGATTGGCGATTGATGCAATCGAAAATGCCAGGAAGAAAAATGGAGAAACCAGTGCCCGGCATCAGATCGCCCACAGCGTGTTTATCAACCCAGAAGACAGAAAGCGTTACGCAGAAAATAGTATCATCGCCGAGTTTTCACCCTATTTCTGGTTTCCAACTCCCGGGCGGGATATCATACAACAGGATATAGGCCGAGAGCGGACTAATTGGGCGTTTTCAGTAAAGGAAATTGTTGAATCAGGCGCACCCGTCGCCGCAGGGAGCGATTGGCCGGTTGTCGAAGAACCCAACCCCTGGGTCGGAATTGAGACTATGGTGACGCGTCAGATCCCAGGTGCCGAAGGAGAGGCCTGGAATGTAGAATATGCTGTCAGCCTAGACAAAGCCATAGAGATATTTACCCTTGGGGGCGCTTATGCCATGAATCAGGAGCACAAAACAGGCTCGATAAAGGTTGGCAAGGCAGCCGATATGATCGTATTAAGTCACAATCTTTTTGAAATCCCAAAGGGAGGGATTCATAAAACGCAAGTCCTTCTTACGCTTTTAGATGGGCAGGTTATTTATGATGTAGAATCGTAAAATTATGTTAATAGTTAGTCGATCATTGTCCTTGAACCTCAATTGCCTTGGATTGGCAACCAAAATCAAACAACTCACAAAAAAACCCGGGGTAGATCTTTGTAAGATTTTTAACTCCTTCTCCTTAGAATTTCTTTGCCCCCCAGATCCCACTTGCTGGTCATCGAAATGTTTTTTTCCGGGCATACGGTAGAGCAAGTCTGGCAAAGAACACATTCGGTTGAAAATACCCTTCCGCCACGTTTCACGTACTCAGGAATATCAATATCCATGGGACATGCTCGCGTACATGCCCGGCACCCTTTGCACCTGTCTTTATCGCCTTCCATTTTGAACAGGGCAAATCTCGAACTGATCTTAAGGATGGCTGTTATGGGACATACATATTTGCAGAAGGCCCTGTTATCCTTTAAGGCAATGGCCAGGATTATGCCTGAGGCAAAATAGAGTATATTTCCGGTGATGAGCCATATCAATTCCGTTTTGCCTGCGTATGCGGGTCTGTACCCGGAATAAAACCACAGTAAAAGGACCAGGGAAAGACTGAGTCCAAAATGAAGATAGCGCAATTTTTCCCACTTGGAAGAAATCCGCCCTGATTTGTTTCTTTTATAGGGAAGATAATCCAAAACCATGGCAGTCCAGCAGGCCCAGCCGCACCAGCCCCTTCCAAAAATGATCGGGAGAAAAACCTTTGCCACAAGATAGTGAATGACGGACGCGGCAAAAACTCCCCCCAATAAATAAAAGAAAAACCCCTCGATTTGCATATTCTCATATTCAATAAGGCCAAGAAAACCGAGCATGTACAGACCCACCAGAAGTTGGGCAAACCGCCTACCACCGGGCTTCTTTTTCCTGGGAAGAAGTTCATAGGCACCCGCTCCAACGGCGATGGCTGTCCCGATGTAACCAAAATTGAAAAGGAAAAAAATTTTCCCCTTTAGTTGCCAGAACAGAATTGCAATCATCCAAAAGACCGCGAACAGAATAATGGGTATCCTAAGCTTGCTCAAAACGCCTTCCTTTTGATCTTCCATATCACTCCTTTCCTTTAATAGTACCCATCCTCGAATATTTGATGGCTTCAGAGGTTTCTTTTTTATCAGAAGATGAAATCAAAAAAAACACAATTAGACCTCAAATCGGGCATGGTTGATTATTTTTGAAAAACAGGACGTTATCATTTCATCCACGGAATCCTTTGATTAAGGCAGTAGGATTCGACGAACATCATGTCGTTCCTGTCACCCGGTCGATCTGTTTATCAGACAACCTTCTGAATTTAAAAATAAATCTTAACTAAATAAAAAAAATGTATTTTTTGCTTGACAGATATATTAGTATACTAGTATATTAGTTTTAAATCGATCAATTATTCACTCCCAATTCACTGATACGGTTAATAATGCAACCTAAAAATTCCTTTCAAAACGCTTCCAATACCGGTTACCAGCTGTTGCGAACCCAGGTCTATGAATACCTGCGTCAGGAGCTCAAAGCGGAAAGCCTGAAACCCGGCATGTTTGTCAGCATGAAACAGATAATGGAAACGCTGGATATTGGTCGGACCCCGCTTCGAGATGCCCTTTTGCAGCTTCAAAACGAAGGTTTCGTCACCTTTTTACCTCAGCGCGGCATCCGCATCAACGAGCTGACGCAGCAGGACATCGAAGATAATTACGAGATGTTGGGGGCGCTCGATTCGCGCATCCTGCTTTCGGTTTTTGATCGCATCGGTCCGCCCGAAATTGAAACCATGAAACGCCTTAATCAGGAATTGGGCGCAAATCTGGCAGGCAAAAAATTTGCCCTCTACTGGGATCTGAATACGGCCTTTCATCATATCTATCTGGATTTGTCGTCAAACGCGCCCATTTTAAAACAGCTCAATATCATCCGCCAGCGGTTGTTCGAATTTGGAAAGAAAGACTGGAGTCTGAAGATGAAGAAAATGAATTATTCCGAGCATCTGACGATTATTGAGCTTATAAAAAAGGGGCATGCGGTTGAGGCGGCCGATTTTATGCGCGATGTGCATTGTGCCATCAACTTCTGATTTCTAACATTGGATTGACTTCCCATATGTCAAAAAGTGAAAGGAGGTGGTTTCGGAACGGTATTTAGCAGATGCAACTTATCGGAGCCTCTGGGAAAAATCATTGTTCAATCAAAATAAAAGGAGGGACAGAGAATGGTTATTCAAAAAAAGAGAGTTTTAGGGATTGTTTTGGCTTTTGTGCTTTTGTGGTCATTCAGTGGCTATGCCGCCGCTCAGCAAACCTCCGTCATCAAAGTCGTGATGGGTGCGGGAATAAACAACTGGGATCCCGCACTTGCATACTCCAATGAAAGTCAGCTGCTTGACAATATTTATGAACGTCTTCTCTTTTTGGATCTTAGTGATGGTGAAAAGCTTATCCCGCAATTGGCGACGTCTTACGAAAAATCGGCTGATGGGAAAGTTTGGACTTTCAAACTTCGCCAAGGGGTAAAATTTCATAATGGGGAACCGTTTAATGCCGCAGCGGCCAAATTTTCCATCGATCGTATCAAAAAGATCGGCAAAGGGCCGGCCTGGATCTGGGGTGCTGTCAAAGAGGTCAAAGTTGTCGACGAATATACGGTACAGGTTATTTGTAGTAAGCCTTCACCCATCGATCTGATTGCCGCTTCCCAATACGGTTCCTATATGGTTCCGCCCAAGCTTTTAAAAGATAAAAAGACGGAGTGGTTTCAAACCGGCAAAGCCGTCGGGACAGGGCCTTATAAACTGGTCTCATGGGAAAAGGGCGTGCAGACGATCACCGAAAAATTCGATGGCTACTGGGGCGGCTGGAAGGAAAGCCAGTATGACAAAGCCCTTTTCAAAATCGTAACCGAAGTTTCCACCCGGATTCAGCTGATCAAACAGGGCGGTGTTGATACCGTCTTTGGAATTCCTTCGGATATGCTGCCCGGCTTGAGAAAAAATCCGGACATTGAGGTTCTGTCAGGTCCCAGCCTTTACAATACCATGTATCATCTTCACTGTGACAAACCGCCTACGGACGACATCAATGTCAGAAGGGCCTTCTACCATGCCATCAACTTGGATGAACTGGTGGCTGCCCTTTATACAGATATTGGAACCAAATCAATCGGTCCGCTGCCGGCAGGAATATGGAGCCATGATCCCAATCTGAAACTCTACGAATATAACATTGATAAGGCCAAAGAATTGCTGAAAAAATCGAAATATGCGGATCAGCTGAGCAAAGGACCGATGAAGATCTCCATGGTCAATTATTATCGACCGGCGGATTCGATGGCGCTATACATACAGGCATCTCTGAAAAAAATCGGTTTTGAGGCCGAAATCGACAAAACCCCCTGGCCGGCGGTATGGGCGCGCTACAAAAATAAGGACAAATCTCCCAATATCGGCCTGATGAACTGGTGGCCCACCTATGTGACCCCCGGCGATTGGTTCAAAAGCATGTGGACCACGGAGAAGAAGCCTTTGTGGAATTTTTCTTACTGGTATAACGCGGAGTTCGACAAGTTGGTTGATGAGGCCATTGACAGTGAAGCTTCAAACCGAGAGCGAGCCATTGAAATTTACAAAAAATTGCAGCAATGGCTGGTGGACGAAGCGGTGTCACTCTTTGTCGTTGACCAGAAAAGCCAGATGGTAAAAAGAAAAACGGTTAAGGGATTCAAAAGCTACCCCGCCTACCCGGGTGTTGTTTTTGTCCACAAGCTTCATTATTAAAGTCAATTTTGCCTAACCGGTTCGTTTTCGAGCTGTATTTCGGAAGGGGTTTGACACGATGATAAATTACATCATCAAAAGGCTGGCCATGATGACGGTCGTGTTGTTGATCGTCATCACGATCACCTTTTTGCTGACCACCATCGCCCCTTCCGATCCGGCGGCCCAATGGGCGGGAACCCGCCCGACGCCGGAACAGCTCGAAACCGCCCGAAAAGAACTTGGATTGGATAAGCCGGTTTATGTAAGATATCTGCTTTACATCAAAAATATAGCCAAAGGTGAGTTCGGGACTTCTATCCGCACCAGGCAGCCGGTGGTCCATGACCTGTTGGGATATTTCCCGGCCACCTTTGAGCTCGTCACCCTGTCGATTATTATCAGCCTTCTAATCGGCATTCCCCTTGGAATCCTATCTGCCGTACGCCGAGAATCAACCCTGGACCATTTGGGGAGACTGTTCTCATTATCCGGGATTGGGGTGCCAAGTTTCTGGCTGGGAATGATGCTGCAATTATTGGCTTATGTCACTTTAAAGACATTTCCCATACAAGGCCGGATTGCGAGCGAGATATCATTTTCGCACCCTTTTGTTACCCGATCCGGCCTTTTTTTTATTGATACCTTAATCCAGGGGAATTGGGCCGCCTTTAAGAGCGCTTTGATTCATATCATACTTCCGGCAACAACACTTTCATTTGCGTGTATTGCTTTTATTACCCGAATGGCCCGTTCATCTATGATCGAAGTATTGCGGGAAGACTATATTCGCACCTCAAAAGCATTCGGCGTGAATACGTATCTGATCCGATACAAGTATGCCCTAAAAAATGCGTTGGTCCCCACCGTGACCGTTGTCGGGTTGTCCTATGGCGCCATGTTGGGCGGGTCTGTTTTAGTTGAAAGTATTTTCGATTGGCCCGGGATCGGCAGGTATGTGTGGCTTTCAATACTTTACAATGATTTCCCGGCCATTATGGGTGTAACGACGGCTTTTGCGGTTACCTATCTTTTCATCAATTTGATGGTGGACTTAATTTACGCGCTTATTGATCCCAGGGTCAGATATACGAAGGAATAGAACTTCTAGGGTCAGACCTCAATTGAGCGATAACGCTCAATTGAAAGTTATTTTTTACGCGTTATTCGTTTAACAGATAACGCATAAGGAAGGGCGAGATTTGAGGGGAAAAGCGTTAGTCGCATATTATTTTTACCTGATTCGCCGTAACAGACTCTTAATGGTAGGTATTGCAATCGTTACGCTGCTGACCCTGGCCGCCGTGTTTGCGCCCTGGATCACGCCATTCCCCGGTGATGCGACCGGAGATATAAATGTTCTGGCCAAACTGAAGCCACCCGGATCAAAATACTATTTTGGGACTGATGGGCTTGGTCGAGACATATTCAGCCGGGTTGTTTTCGGCACCCGCAAATCTTTGGTTATAGGATTCGGAATCGTTATCATCGCTCTTCTCATCGGTGTTCCCTTAGGTTTGATCGCCGGGTATTTCGGTGGCAAAATCGATGAGTTAATCATGCGGGTTTCAGATGGTTTTCTGGCCTTTCCGCCCCTGTTGCTGCCCATTGCCATTGGCGGCGCTTTGGGCACCAGCATGAAGATAAACATGATCGCCATCGCACTTGCCTGGTGGCCCTGGTATGTCCGGCTGATAAGAGCCCAGGTATTAATCGTGCGGGAGCAGTTGTACATTGCCGCCGCCAAATCAATCGGCGTCAAAGACATCACCATCATTACCCGGCATGTCATCGCCAACAGCATCAGTCCGGTCATTGTACAGGCCTCTTTAGATTTAGGTTATGCACTCCTGACATCTGCGGGATTAAGCTTTATCGGCATCGGCGCAAAACCTCCCATGGCGGAATGGGGACTTATGATTAACGAAGCCCGGGCATTTTTTCTTGATTTTTGGTGGACCACGACCTTCCCGGGTCTGGCCATATTTGTTGCCGTCGTCGGCTTTAATCTGTTGGGAGACGGGCTGCGAGATATCCTGGACCCCAAGGTTCGGTGAGCGTTTATATGGAAACCAACCACAATCTCCTTACGATTCAGAATCTCGCGGTCCAGTTCTATACCTATAAAAGCGTCGTTCATGCCATCGGGGGGTTGAACCTGCAAATAAAAAAAGGGGAGACCTTCGGCCTGGTGGGAGAATCGGGCTGTGGGAAATCGGTGACGGCCATGTCCATATTGAGGTTGATTCCCATCCCGCCCGGCAAAATAAGTTCCGGTGAGATCTGGTTTGAGGGAGAAGATCTTCTCACCAAGAGCGAAGATGAGATGCGCCGCATCCGGGGCAGGACGATTTCAATGATTTTCCAGGACCCCATGACATCATTGAATCCGGTTTTTTCCGTGGGCGACCAGATTGAAACCGTTATTCGAATGCATCAGGACCTTAAGCGGGCCGAGGCCATTGCCCGGGCCGTTGAAATGCTCACCACGGTGGGGCTGTCGGATCCCGCCACACTTCTGAAAAAATACCCCCATGAGCTGAGCGGGGGCATGGCACAGAGAGTCATGATTGCCATGGCGCTCGCATGCCGTCCGAGTCTGTTAATCGCCGACGAACCGACCACCGCTTTAGATGTGACGATTCAGGCCCAGATATTGGCGCTGATGAAGCAGTTAAAAACAGATGTAAACACTTCTATTCTTTTGATCACCCACGATTTGGGTGTCGTGGCCAAAATGTGTCAAAAGGTGGCCGTGATGTATGCCGGCAATGTTGTCGAACATGGACACCTTCAGCACATATATAAAAACCCGAAACACCCTTACACACTGGGACTCCTGGGGGCAACACCCAAGATCGGCCAAACAAAGAAGCGGCTGGAAACCATAGAAGGCAATG
>CAZHAH010000096.1:0-21780 GCA_964530095.1 uncultured Desulfobacteraceae bacterium
GGTGATCAGAAACGAAACCGGTATGCCGATGGAGGCATAAATGGCGTTGCGCCCCCCCATGGAAATCCATAAGATAATAAAAACGGCGATGATCCCCAGCATGGCATTGACCTGGAGTTCTTTGATCCGTTTTTTGCTTGCCTGCGATTGGTCAAAGTAGAGCGTGGTATTCAGTCCCGGATACTGTTTCTCGATTCCGCTGATAAGCGATTTTACGTCATCTACAATTCGGATCATGTCGGTATCGCGTTTGCGTTTCACGGAAAGCACCAGGGCACTCTTTTTATCGATAAAGCTCAAGGTCCGCGGTTTTTCCAGGGTCGGTGATAAACGGGCGATATCCTTCAAATAGACCGTTGCGCCGTTGACGCTCTTTAAGGCCAGGCCGCTCAGCTCTTCGGGGGCATCCGGTTCGCCAAGCATCCGGATGGCGGTTTCATGCTGGCCCATCTCCAGCGTACCGCCCGGCAGATTCTGGGTTCGATTGGCGATGGCCTGCGCCACTTCATGGATGGAAATACCATAGGTTGCCATACGCTGAGGATTTAGTTCGGCCCAGATTTCATTTTCGCGCCGCCCGTGGATTTCGACTTCGGATACGCCTTTGATGTTTTCAATAATATCGGCAATATCTTTGGCAACATCCTGCAGCTGCATCATGGGGAGGTCTCCGGACAGTCCCACCATGCAAACCGGAAAAAGAGCAATATCGATTTCGAAAACGCGCGGAACTTTGGCTTCATTGGGGAGATCCTCCACCCGATCCACGGCGTTGCGCACCTCCTGCATGGCTTGATCGATTTCATATTCGGACAGGTGGGTTTGAAAAAAGACGTGAATCTTGGATGTGCTTTCATAGGACTGCGATTCATAGCGCCTTATTTGTGATATGCCCTCGAGTTCATCTTCGATTTTTTGAGTGACCAGCTTCTCCATCTCCTCCGGTGAAAAGCCCGGGCAAATGGTAAGCACGATGCCTTCGCCGATGGTCAGATCCGGATCCAAATAGCGCGGCATCGCGCGGTAGGAATAAATCCCCAGGATAATGATCAGCACCAGGACCATCCGCACCACGATGGGTCTTTCTATGCCAAATCGGGTAATAAACATAATCATCCCTGAAATGCGAACGGGATCGTTTCGATTTTGGATTTATTGCGTGGGTGGAGTTTCGGATTTGAAGCTCACCGCTTCTCCACCTTTCAATCCGGATGGATTGGTTATAACCCGGTCACCCTCGCTGACGCCTGACAGAATTTCGACCTTTTGTTCGTAATAAGCGCCCAGGGTGGCTTTACGAAAAACCGCTTTCCCCTTTTCAGCCACAAACAATCCCAAATGGCTCCCTTCTTCGCGCAGCCAGGCGGTCGGCACCTTGATCGATTTTTTTTGATTGCCAAGGGAAAATTTTACCCTGACCGTCATGCCGTCTGCCATTCTTGGATCAGATTCGTTTGCGAGCAGCTCAACCGGAAACGCACGCGTTACCGGGTCGGCGGTAGGAGAAAGAAATACCAGCCGCGCTGAAAATTCCTCATCCGGAATGGCATCGATGGTAAAGGGAAATCGTTTGTCTGTCGCTAAAATGGGGATATCTTTTTCGGCCAAAGACAGTTTTATTTTCATCCGGCTGTTGTCCACGATTTGCGTGATGATGGTCCCGGGGCCTACAACTTCTCCTTCCTCTACTTTTCTGAAAGCAACGATTCCACCCGTGGGTGAGTGAAGTTGCGACTTTCTCAATCGATCTCCGACAATGGACAGGACCGATTGGGCCTGACTCACATTGGCACGGGCCGCTTCACGGTCTTCGGCCCGGGGCCCCTTCCGAGCCAGTTCCAACTGTTCTTTGGCCAACTCAACATTGGCGTGTGCCGTTTGTAAGGCCCGTTCGGCTGAATCGTATTGGCTGTTTGAAACTGCGTTTGATCCATGCAGATCTTTTACTCTTTTAAAATGTCTTTCAGCCTCATTGCGATTGGCCTCTTCGCGTTTCACCGTCGCCTCGGCGATTCGAATCTCCCCCGGCCGGCTCCCTTTGTCTATTTTCTGCTGTTGACTTTTCACGACCCGCAATGCCGCCTGGGCCTGTTGAACTTCAAGTCGAAAGCTGCTGGTGCTTATTAGGGCCAAAAGCTGGCCCTTTTTGACTCGGTCGCCTCTTTCAAAAAGTAATTTCTCAACGCTACCCCCGAGTTCGGTGGCGACATTAACCTTACGATGAGCCGTGAGCGTGCCCACATATTCGATATTCCCCCGAAACGGCGTTGCTACCACCGGGCTGACTTCTATCAGCTTTATCTTAGGGGTAGGCGCTTTCTTCTGCGGCCGATTCTGGTCCTGTTCTCCGCATCCCCACATGGACGCCAAAAAGAGTATCAGTATGGCACTCAATGTCCTTTTATTTGGCATTATGCTTTTCTCTCACCTTTGAGAACTTATTAATTCGTTTTGGCAACCGTATATACTATATATAACTAAATAAATCGAACATTATTTTGCGATGACGAATCTATACGCCGGCGATCTATCAATTAAAAATACCGTAACTTTGTTAAAAATATTTTTTGAATTTGTAAAAAAGTGTTAAGGAAACTTGGCTAAAGGTTTTAGTTATTTATAAATTTACGGGGTAATGGAGTCTTGGACATGAATACACAGAGTGACGTTTTAATCATCGGTGGCGGCGTGGTCGGGTTAACCTGTGCCTATTACATCGCTAAAACCGGCCGCCGGGTTCGCATCATCGAGCAGGATCGTATCGGCACGGGGGCCTCACATGGCAACTGCGGTCTCATCGTTTCAAGTCACATACAACCCCTGTGCTTACCGGGCACGATTTCCACTGAATTTAAGCGATTTTTTCAGGGCACCTCTCCTCTCTATATCAAACTCCAACCCGATTTTGATCGCTTTATATGGTTGATGAAATTTGCCCGCAAATGCAATAGCGCGGATTTAAAGCATGCCATCAAGGCCCGGGAAGGGATTCTGCATCATTCGGAGCTTCTTTATGATACCCTTTTCTCAGAGGAGAAGTTAAATGCCGACCGGGAGAAAAAGGGCGTTCTCATGGTGTATAAGAGCGAATCGGAAATGGCGAACTATGCTCGAACCAATGCCTATCTCCAAGAATACGGTCTCGAAGCAACACCTTATGTGGGTGATGCACTTTTTAAATTGGAGCCCGCCCTGCGGGGAGATGTTTACGGCGGCTGGTACCATTCAGGCGACACACACCTGCGCCCCGATAAATATTTGGATGAATTAAAAACGATCCTAATTCAAAAGGATGTGGCAATCGAAGAAAATTGTTCTCTGACACAACTCGATTGTCATGAGCGACAAATAACCGGGGCCATTGTCCCCAATGCGGTATACACGGCCAACCATTACGTTTTAGCCACCGGCGCCTGGACACCTGAAATCGTAAGGTCTTTGAAGCTAAAATTACCCATGCAGCCCGGTAAGGGCTATAGTATTACCATGGGCCGACCGGCGCTATGTCCACAGATTCCATGCTATTTATCTGAAAAAAGTGTGGTCGCCACACCCTGGAAAAGCGGTTACCGTCTGGGTGGAACCATGGAGTTTTCCGGATTTAATTTTGAAATCGTCAGCAAACGGATCCAACACCTCAGGGAAACAGCCCAGGAATACTTAAAAGATCCCATTGGTGATCCGGTATATGAAGAATGGGTCGGCCTGCGGCCCATGATTTACGACGACCTCCCGGTCATTGGGTGGGCACCGACCCAAAATAATCTGATGCTGGCAACCGGCCATGGAATGATCGGAATGTCAACCGCCCCCAGCACGGGAAAACTGGTAGCCGAAATGATCACCGGCAGCGATACCCACATCGATCCGGCACCATTTAGGATCGAACGGTTTAATCAATAATTCGGGCTTTGATTACATGGCTTTGGTTTCACCGGACTACGTCCTTTGAACCTTGAACCCCTGAACCTATGAACCCTTGAACGGTTACGGAGATAGTTATGGCGAAAGACAAACTGCATTATGGCTGGATCGTCATTTTCATGGGGCTTTTAACGACGATAGCAGCACACGGTTTTGGACGTATGGCCTACACCATTATTCTTCCTGCAATGAAAGACGGTCTCCATTTCAACTACACCCAGCTGGGGCTTCTGGGAACCGGTAATTTCATCGGTTATCTGACCATGGCGATTGTGGGTGGTTTTTTGGCGGCGCGATTCGGAACACGGGTCATCATCGCCGCCGCTTTAGTTCTCATGGGCTTAACCCTCATTTTGACCGGTCTCTCCGAATCTTTTGGTTTTGCTTTTACGATGCGTCTTTTGACCGGTTTGGGAAACGGAGCTTCCTATGTACCCGCCATGGCTCTCGGATCGGCATGGTTTGCGACACACAGAAGAGGTTTTGCCACCGGGATCGTTTCGGCCGGAATCGGCACCGGGACCCTGATATCCGGTTTGGTGGTGCCCCCGATTTTGGCCGCATACGGGGCTGATGGCTGGCGTTATGCCTGGTATTTTCTGGGGGGTGCCGTGCTGGTGATTGCCGGTATCGTGTATCTGTTTGTGCGCAGCCGCCCTGATGAAAAGGGCCTGCAAATGGTGGGGCAAGAGCAAAATCAGACTTACGCGCCTGTTTCCGCCGCTGCGAAAACCGTCTCTTCACTTCAATGGTCGGCGATATACAAGATGCCCTCAGTGTGGTATCTCGGTCTGGTATACTTTTTTTACGGTCTTTCTTATATCATTTATATGATATTTTTTGCGGCTTACCTCGTAAAGGAAATGGGATTCAGTCAGGAATGGGCCGGAGGACTGTGGGCCATGGTGGGCGGGTTGAGCATCTTTTGCGGTGTCATCTGGGGAGGCGTCTCGGATCGTTTGGGACGCAGCAAAGGATCTGCCCTGGCCTATCTGGTTTTAGGCCTCTCTTATATTATTTATGCCCTCATCAAAGACCAATATGGGTTCTATCTTTCGGCCATCATGTTCGGGCTGACCGCTTGGAGCATACCTACCATCATGGCTGCAGCCGCCGGTGATTTTGTCGGACCGCGTCTGGCTCCGGCCGGATTGGGTTTCATTACACTTTTTTTTGGAATCGGTCAGGCCTTGGGGCCGGCTTTGGGAGGTTATTTGGCCGACACAAGCGATTCGTTTACTATCCCTTTTTTGGTCGCCGGCGGGATTTCGTTTATGGGGATGATCGCCTCTTTTTACCTAAAGAAACCCGACAATCCGGGTTAAGTTATTTCTGAGAGGCTTTCTGATACAACGGTGAAATATTGCGCAGGGTCGTCACAACCTCCTTTAACGAGCTCAAAAAACGCTCAACATCTGCAGGGGTATTGTCGATTCCGAAGGTGATCACCAGTGTACCCTGCGCATCTGCATGACTAAGACCGAGAGACAGCAGCACATGCGATGCCCTAAGAGATCCTGTGGCACAGGCCGAGCGGGTGGACACGGCAATATCGTCATCATCCAGCATCAGCATCACACTCTCGCCTTCGATATATTTGATCGATACCGAAACCAGGTTGGGAAGACTGTGCTCGGGGTGTGTATTGATAAGATACTCATCAATATTTTGGGGAAGTTCGTTAAGAAGCTTTTCTTTCAGACCGGTTAGATGATCAAAGCGCCCGGCCATATCCCGGTGGGCGAGTTCAGCGGCAGTTCCCATCCCGATGATCCCGATAAGATTTTCAGCCCCGGCACGCTTATTGTGCTCCTGGATGCCGCCTTCTAAAAGGGGCCAGATCATGGTTCCCCGGCGAATATATAAACCGCCGACACCGGTGGGGCCGTAGAATGTATTCGATGCAAAACTGAGCAGATCGACACCCAGGTCCTGCACATCTATTGGCAACGCACCCACCGAATCGACTGCATCGGTGTGAAACAACACCTTGTGCTCTTTTGTGATTTTAGCTATTTCTTCAATCGGTTGAAGCGTCCCGGTTTCATTATTGCTGTGCATAATGGAGACCAGGATGGTCTCATCGGTAATCGCTTCGGCCACATCCTGCGGATTGACGCGACCGTATTCATCGACGGACAGCGATGTCACGGTGTAACCGGAGCCTTTCAAGCGGCGGAGGCTGCGAATCACGGAGTTGTGTTCGATGTTGGAGGTTACGATATGTTTTCCCTTTTTGGCATTGGCCAGGGCCACTCCTTTGACGGCGTGATTCACCGATTCGGTTCCACTTGACGTAAACACCACCTCTTTGGGATTGGTGCAGTTAATCAGCTTTGCCACCGATTCGCGGGCCTGTCCCAGCACCTCGGCCGCTTCTTCGCCTCTTTTATGCTGACTCGATGGGTTGGCATAATCCTTTTGGATTGCATCGATCATTGCCTTCTTGACTTCCGGCAAGACCGGATTGGAGGACATATGGTCAAGGCTAATGACGTTCATGGTACCGATCCTTATCGCTATTAATACTAGTGGGCTTCTTCGAGATCAGACTGGCAAGCCTCACAAAAATTGACCCCTTCCATAATCTCTACATCGCAATAGGGGCAGACACATTTGTCGCCGTGTGAGTGCTCGTGCTGGTCTTTGCGCAGGAGTTCTTGGCGTGGTTTGCCGTCCTGGCGGGCTTCATAATCTTTTATAGCCAGCTGGAGGGCGTCTGCACCCAGGTTGGAGCAGTGGAGCTTGTTTTTGGGAAGTCCCTCCAACGCGTTAGCCACATCTTTGTTGGTGATGGATTTGGCTTCCGCAAGCTTCTTACCTTTGGCAATCTCGGTCAACATGCTGGAAACCGCAATCGCTGATCCGCATCCGAATGTCTGAAATTTGATATCCGCGATTTCTTCATTTTCCACTTTGAGGTAAATCGTCATCATATCACCGCATAGCGGATTACCGACTTCACCGATGCCGTCGGCATTTTCGATTACGCCCACATTGCGCGGGTTCCGGAAATGATCCATTACGACCTTATTGTACATGCGCTCTTCCTCCTGGTATTCGATTGGCGGGAATCGAAATTTTATCCAATGAAATTAATCATTTTTTCCTATTAGTAAATAATTTATTTGAACTCCATCGACAAATCAGAAAATTGCTCCTAACTCTATGGCTTCAAGGCCGCTTCGATATCGGCAATAATTTCGTCCGCGTCTTCGATGCCGACCGACAGCCGCAGAAGATTGTCCCTAATACCGAGTTCTAAACGTTCTTCAGCACTGATTTTGGCATGCGATGTGGCCATCGGCGAACAAATGATCGATTCAACCCCCCCCAGGCTGACCGCCGGCTGGATCAGTTTTAATTTTCTCAGAAATGGATCGGGGCTCATGTGATCGTGCAATTCAAAAGACAACATCCCCCCAAAGGCCCGCATCTGTTTTTTGGCGATTTCAAATCCGCTGTGAGTTGCCAGACCGGGATAATAGACTTTCTTGATGTGTGGGTTATTCTGCAGGTGTTGAGCGATCTGCAATGCGTTGCGGTTTTGTTTTTCGACGCGCACACTCAAAGTTTTGATGCTTCTTTCAAGCAGATAACATGTCAGGGCGTTAAGGCTGCCCCCGAAATTGGGGGCCGAGGTGCGAATCCGCTGGGCCAATTCGGGGCTCGTCAAAACCGCCCCGCAGCAAATGTCACTGTGACCGCCCAGATACTTTGTTCCACTGTGAATCACGATATCGATGCCCAGATCGACCGGGTTCTGATTGATGGGAGATGCAAATGTGTTGTCAATCGCACTGATAATGTTTTTCGATTTTGCGACCTGAGCCACGCCTTTGATATCGGTAATAAGAAGCAATGGATTGGAGGGGGTTTCGATATGAATGATCTTTGTATTGGCTTGGATGGCATCTTCAAAATCTGCGAGCCGGTTTTCTACCAGCGTATATTCGACACCGAATCTTTCAAATTCGGCCGTTACAAAATGGTGTGTTCCGCCATATATATCTTTTTGAAGTACGGCATGATCCCCGCTGCTTAAAAATGTGAACAGAACGCTGCTGATGGCCGCCATCCCCGAGCTGAAAATGAGCCCGTCGCCAGCATTCTCCAGGGCACATAATTTTTCGACCAGGGCATGCTGATTGGGGGTATTGAAATAGCGCGGGTAAATATTTTCTTCCCTATCGAGGTACCCGAACGACGACGATGTGAAAATCGGCGTATTGACCCCACCGGTCTGTGTATCTTTATACGTTCCCATATGAACGCACTGGGTATCCTTCTTCATTCTGATCTCCTTGTTTTAACCCAAATTGAACGGTTTCCCGATAGGATCACCGTTCAAGGTTCAGGGTTATTTTTCTTAAATTTACGCAAAGCCGGTATGTATTATATCGGCTGATTATTTTGCAAGCAATTTGTATTACTTAAAATTTTGGACCTATTATGATAATTTTAAGTGCAGGCACCCATTGCGGTATCGGGGGGGCATCAATAAAATGGTTTGAAAAATTGACAATCGCTTAAAAAAAATATATGAAAATTGAATTCTGCAAATATTGCGTTTACCATAACCATTCGCATGGTTACTCCATAATGATTGCCCAACTGGCATCGATAGCAGGAGACTTTTTTTATGTTGTGGAAAAAGAAAATTCTGGTCGTTGACGATGAAGAAACGATTTGCCGGATGGCGAAAAAGATCCTCGATCTCACCGGGAAGTATAAGGTTAAAATAGAAACCGACTCCCATGCGGTGTTGAAAACCGCCCGCCAGTTCAAACCGCATCTTATTTTATTGGACATTGTCATGCCTGATCCCGAAGGTCATGAAATCAGCCGACAGCTGCTTCATGACAGCCAACTGCGCGGAGTGCCGGTTGTGTTTATGACCGGGATTATCACAGATGATGAAGTCGATCATCAAGAGAAAAGCATGATGGCCGGCCGCCCATGCCTTGCCAAACCCATCACCAAAGACAAACTCCTTAGGTGTGTCAAAGAAAACCTGAAATAATTAAGCCTATATCCAAAATTTTTCTGTAATTTTTTTCAGAGCTTGACATTTGCTAATAGCATGTTATGTTATTGGCAAATATTGCTACTAGCAAACATAGGAAATATTTAACGGGGAGCGAAATGGAGCAAAAACAACTCGCTGAAAGATCACACCAATCCTTTACCCGGCTTGCCCGATTCATCAACCAGTTGATGCGCGAACAACTTTTTTGCGGTCCGGTCACGGTGCAGCAGTGTTACACCCTCGAAGCGTTGCTGGATGGCCCCAAATCCATGAACACCCTGGCCGCCGAGGTGGCTCTTCATCAAAGTACCTTGACCCGGGTTGTCGAAAAGCTGGAAAAGCAAAATCTGGCCCAGCGCCAACGCAAAGAGAATAATAAGCGCAAAGTCGAGGTTCACATCACGGAAAGCGGCCAAAAAACCTATATATTTTTAAAAAAGGAAAGCATGCAAATGATATCCGGATTGCTCAACATGATTCCTAAAGAGCGTCAGGCTTCCATGGTTGAAGCCATCGAAGAACTGGCAAATCTACTTAATCCCGCAAATGAGGCTTTCCGAGCGCTTCTCAAAGGGTGTCGTTGCGACATTTCCCAAGAAACAGGTGAATAATGAAATCTATTCTTTTCTCAATCGGTGCTATTGGTTTGGTAATTGCCGGTATAGCCGGACGATGGTTTAACACTCCTGCTTTCGCCCCTTATGCGATCTGGTTTTTGGGAGCCGGGCTGGTACTTCTTTTTTATGTTGTACTTAGATCCACCTATTACCGTTCGGATACGCCCTGGCCCCAAGCTTCTAATCAGCCGCGGCCTTTGCACCTGACCTGGCTCGATTATTTTAAGGTTTTTATTTGCTGGTTGGATGCCTTTAAACAAACCTATGCCATCGAACCGGGACTTTATTATACGGGTGAACAGTATGATCGCCAAACGCCGCTATTGGTCACGGCAAACTATTTTTTAAGCGTGTTTTTAGTGGTCCGCAGAATTCGCAACTTAAATGCCCGTCTGCTGGTCATCGACACCGACGGCATAAACGTGTGGTGTTCAGCCGGCAAGGAAAGATTTTCAAATGAAGAGATCACAAAACAGCTTGATCGTTATGACCGCAGCCTGCTCACTGAGGATAAGCGGGTATCTTTGATACTGCCCAAGTTGAGTCTTGCCGGCGTGAGGCTGCGTGAATTGCGCAAAGCCCGGATTGGCCCGGTAATCGGTCCTGTTTATGCCAGGGATCTACCGCAGTATCTTTCACAGCCGCCTTTTCAAGACTGTGATCAGGATCGGGTCGTATTCGGCCTGCAATCCCGACTATTTACCTGGCTTCCGGGCCTGGTGCAGGTTCTGGGCTATAGTTTTGGCATTGTTTTTGTGTTTTGGATCGTAGAACAGATCTGGAAACTTCCCGTGCCTCTGGGCATTATTGCCATCACGGCGATATTGGCCAGCGCCTATCCGATTCTTTTCCCGTGGATTCCGGGTCGCCGCTTTGCAGTCAAAGGGCTTTGGCTGGCGGCATTCACATCCCTGATTATTTTCGTCTTATCAGCAACCGGAAAGCTCGATTTCGCTGATCTGCCGATGGCGTTGCTGTTTACCTTCGGTACGGCGGTATTCTACGGCCTGACGTACACCGGCAATTCGGCCGTGAGTAATTATTCACGCGTACGCAAAGAAATCGCGCGCTTTTTGCCGCTCTATGCGTTTCTTTACGCAGGAAGTTTAGCCGCGTTTATCGTAACGGAGGTATATCGATGATTACACTTGACCCAAACGTATGCTCAGGCTGTGGGACGTGTGTAAAAATCTGTCCCCATAGGGTTTTGGAACTCAATAACAAAAAAGCACGGCTGGCTTTTGAGGAGCGCTGTATCGAATGCGGCGCATGTCAGCTCAATTGCCAGGATGACGCCATCGAAGTGACCAAAGGCACCGGCTGTCTGTTTGCCATCATACGCGAGGATATCCTTAAACTGAACACGACCGCCTGTGGGTGTGGCTGACCTAAGGACACACTGCCCTTAGGCCCTCTGTTAAAAATCGTTATCGAATTACAGAAAAACCTCTTTTCAGATCGGCATTTAGGAAATTTGGCAATGCTGCCTTTTTTCCTAAATGATAACGGATTGTTTTCTGATCGGAGATCTCGCCCGGCGGGGGATTATTTATTTTTTTCCATCGCCAACAGTTTCGTTTTTCGTTCAGAACCCCAACGGTATCCACCCACACCCCCTGTTTTGGGAACTACCCGGTGACAAGGTATAACGATAGCGACAGGATTAGCCGCGCATGCACGCGCAACCGCTCTGGCTGCGTTTGGTTGGCCGATTGCGGATGCTATTTCACTGTAATGCATTGTTTGCCCTTCGGGAATTGTTCTGAGATGATTCCATATTTTTCTTTGAAATGCTGTCGCTTTGACATCATAGGGCAGTTTTGGCCACGGCGTACTACCGGCCAGATAATTAATGAGCATTTGAGGCCATTCTGATAATTCTGAGTTAGTTTCATTAATGTCCGCATTCTTAAATTCATTTTTCAACTCATCAACCAAATCTTTCTGTGAATCACCTATTCGAACGGCACAAAGACCTTTTTTAGTTGCTGCCAATAGAAGTAATCCAAGAGGACACTTAAGCACGGAATAATCAATCTTTTGCCCTTTACCATGTTGCTTATATGCCTTAGGCGTCATACCTAAAAAACGAGATGATTTTTCATAAAGCCGGCTACTTGATCCATAGCCGGCGTCATACGTCGCGAGGGCGATGTCATCCCCTGTTTTCAAGGCTTTTTTAAACCGCAGTTGCCGGAGTGCATCCGCATAATTTCTTGGTGTTATCCCCAAAACTTTTTTAAACTCTCGCTGCAAATGGAAAGGGCTTAAGTTTACCTGTTGGGAAAGTTCATCCAATGTTGGGATATAATCGCAGGATTCAATATAGTGGCACACCTTAAGCGCTTTAGAGTTTATATCGTCAACGCGTGGTTCCTCTGTTTTGTCTGGACGGCAGCGTTTGCATGGTCTAAATCCGGCTTTTTCGGCGCCTTTTTTAGAAAAGAAAAACCTTGTATTTTCAAGCAAGGGTTTTTTACTCGGGCAATGAAAACGGCAATAAATAAAGGTGGACATAACCCCATAGAAACATATGCCATTATAACGGCGATCACGTTTCAAAACAGCTTGCCACAATGCCTGCTCTGATAAATCCATGCTATTTCTCCTCAGATGTTCTAATGATAGGTGACTTATTATGGTCATGTCCATGAAAAAGGGAACCTCCCCCAAAAAATTGAAGGTAATATTAGCATTGCCCATTCAATTGGTTTCATTGAACTCATTATCGGTACCTCTCTTTAATCTTTGACATAAATATAATACTGGTGGGGACAATGTTTCTATCCGATTCTTGCCCTGGAATTATTTTTTTTAGGAGGAGGGTCGTGCAAAATTGGGATTAATCTATGCGAAAAAATCAATCTTAAACCCTAACGGAGCGAAAGTCATAGTGAAAATTGAATGTTCAATTCAAGAAACTTGACAACAATAAGATAATCTGATTTAAACAGATTATCTTATTGTTGAGAGGATGATTATGGGAATTATGACGGCAACAGAATTCGCTAAAAACCTAAAGAGAGCCTTGGATAGGGTTGAATTTGGTGGTGAGGAGATCATTATTGCCAGAAATAACCACAAGATTGCCCGCCTGATACCTGGTCCTACTCATATGACGGCGCTTGAGGCCATGGCAGATCTCTACCGGACATTACCGCCTGATGCCGCGGAAGATTGGCTTAAAGAGAGCCGGTTACCCGGGAAATTGTCTGAGGAGCTTCGGGACCCATGGGATTCCTGATTGATACCTGTATCTGGATAGATGTAGAAAGAGGCTCGACGGGCCCGGCGGACGTGACAAAGTTTACCCGTGAAGAACCTGTTTTCATATCCCCTGTCACTTTAGCTGAATTGGCTTTCGGAGCTGAGATGGCAAAGAATGAACAGATACGCCACAGACGTTTTGCAGCACTGGAAAGGCTACGAAAAAAGCCTTTTGTTATCATTGATGAAATCACCGGCCTGGTTTTCGGGCGACTTGCTGCATACCTTCGCCGGGAAGGGAAAGACCATCGCTATCGTGTTCAGGATTTATGGCTGTCAAGCCAGGCGATTCAAAATGGGCTCAAGTTATTGACCCGAAATGAGAAGGATTTTGTAAATATTCCAGGGCTTGACCTCATCATTTTCTCCTAAGTATTTTATTTTCCATGCTACTATACGTAACGGACAGCAAAATACATTTATGCAAGATATATTTTATTATCTAACGTGTGGGGTCAGATTATTTCAGGCCGGTTGTCAGTCAGCGCACATCTATTCTTTCAGTTCAACGTTAAGGGCCATGTCACGGTGGGCGATACAGGCTCCCGCGTTGAGGGCCATGGCGATCTGGATGACCTCTGCCAGCTCTTCCCTGGTAGCACCCGCCTTTAGCGCAGCCCCGGTATGCCCTTCGATACAATAAGGACAACGGGTCATATAGGTGCATGCCACGGCAACCAGTTCCTTGGTTTTCCGATCCAGTTTTCCGTCCTTGAAGACCAGTTCGTTCCATTTGCCGAATGCTTCAAGCGTTTCTTTGTCAAAGTACTCGAAAACCTTTGGGTCTCTCGTTTTGGTGTAATGATAATCCATGGAAATCCTCCGTAAACAAGATAGGAATTTGGGTTTGATATCCATGAATATGACAAAATAAGGCTTATATTACAACGATTAAAGGCTATGCAGATCAGAGGGCTGGAAAAGTGCGGAGCTGACGGTTGCGGATTATTTGGCGGAAATGCCAGAATCGGCAAATCCGCCAAATAGAGATATATTGAGAGGCTTCACAGTTTCTGAAGCTGAAGATCTACCCCAAAAAGAGCTTTGCATAACCCAACACAATTGCACCTACCAATGAGAAGGAAACATACAACCCAAAAACCCGATGCGAAACCAGGGACCATACGGCCGCCATGGCCGGCAGGGTCGTGGTCGGCCCGGCAATCAGAAAAGCAAGTGCCGCCGCCGGATTCATCCCCTGTGCCAAAAGCCCGTTCATCATCGGCAACGCCGCGAGATTGCTGGTATAGGTCGGTACACCCAGTAAAGCGGCCATGAGTATGGCCCATTGGTTTTCCTGCCCCAGCAGACCGGCGATCCACTCTGAGGGAATATAAAGAATAATCAAAGCCTCCAGGAAAAAAGCCAAAAGCATAAACTTGACCACCATCTGGGTGGCACTAAAAGATTCTTTGAACAATCGATGCCAGAAAGAGGTTGTTTCGGCACCACCGCCGCAATTTTCTTTAGGCGGGTCTGCGATGCTGCGATTGGGAAGAATCGGAGCCACAACCGCACCGGGAGCAGGCCCTACATCAGCTAAAACCGTTTGAGTCCCATCGCAGCAGGCCGCCACAGGTGCTCGGGATGCATGGCCGGGCACAAATCGGGACAATTCCATCTCTTCCAGATGGTGTTTGAATCCTTGCCAGGTTTTTTGAATCGAAAATGAGATTCTCTGCTGAGCATCAATTTTTCGGTTGCGTAATACCTCCTGGCCGATCCAATTTCTTTGCACCATCAAATGCGTGATAAAGCCCGCGCCAAGGCTCAGCACCAGTGTCGCCAAGAGGCGCCATACGGCCAAATCCCAGCCGATGGTACCGACACTCAAAAAAAAGATCTCCGGATCCATGGACGGAGATGCGATCCAAAACGACATAACCGGTGCCAATGGAACGCCGCTGATCAGAAGCGCGGCGATTACCGGAATGACGCCGCAGGAACAAAAAGGACTAAAAGCGCCGACCGCTGTGGCCATCAAAATGGCAGTCAGGGGCCGCCCCACAAATGCACGCTTGATGTATTTTGATGCACCGGACATTTGAACCGCCACCGCAAGGGGGATCGTCACCAACAAGTACGGCCAAATATGCAAAAAGGCATTCATGATAAATTCACTTATTCTCAAAACCTGCTCCGTCATTTGATTCTCCTCCTTTTTTATCGTATTTTTACGATTATTAGGTTCCAAAAAAATCGCTGCCAAATCGCGGACAGCGACTTTCGGTTTACCTGTATATCTAAAAGATTTCCTCTATCACGGACCTAAACCAACCAATCATCTCTTCGTTCAACTGATAGCATGTGGTTGTCCCTTCGATTTCACCCGCTATCCAGCCTGCATCTTTTAAGACCTTGAGATGCTGTGAAACGGTGGCCTGGGCAATGGGCAAATGATTCACAATATCACCGGTGATACAGCCGGGATGGGTAACGAGGAACTTTATGATCTCAAAGCGGGTCGGGTTTCCAATGGCTTTAAACAGGGTTACCAGCCGGTTCTGTTCGGCTCCCGTGATTTCTAAAGTGCAACAGGCGGTCGGAATTGTCGTATGAAAATGCGCCATCGTCGTGAATCCTTTAATCGTATTTTTACGATTAATGTAACGCCTTCAAAACGCCCTGTCAAGTTTTTTTTAAAAGAATAAAAAATGTTGTCTTCAACAGCAGCACACAATGATTGAATTGAATAAAAATTTTGCCGAGGCGAACTTATCAGGCCAATGACAAAAATCCTACCAGACACGATTTAATCTATTGCCCATCCACGACTTAATTATGGCACCTAAAAGTGTCCCATTCAGAAATGTGGATTTATTGTGGAAACTTTGGGGACATTGGTGCAGAAATTAGGTCGGATCCGGGTTTGAAATCTCACTGGATTGTTATGGCTTTTACAAGTGTTTGAATCGCCTTGGCCAGTTCATTTTGGCTCATTTGATTATACCAGCGACCACGTCTTATGAAAATATGATCGCTCAGATTTCCTCCTTTTGATTTTATCAAATCTGAAAACTCATATATATACTTGTCTTTAAAACGGCTGTTGAATGTATTAAACAGGACGATATCCTGGTTTTGAAAGTCGTTTTTGGCAACAAAGGTCCATAAAGGCACCGCCGGGCGATACCACCAAATGGGAGATCCCAGAAAAATATTACGATAGCGGCTCAAATCGATAATTTTAGGATCGATCGTTGAATTTCTCTCTTCGGTCCAGGCATCGATGGCGGCGTGGGTCCTGCCGATGATATCGTTTCTGTATTCTTGCGCATTTATTTCAATCAGATCTGCCTGATAGCGGGATGCGATCGCCTTTGCGAAGATCTCGGTATTTTGGGTGAGTGAATAATACAATACCAAAATACCGTTTGCTTCCTTTTGAGTGAACTGTTTTTTCCCTTGGGCGATTTGAAAAGGCTGATTTTGCTTGGCATACAATCTGGGAGCCAGCAAGGTGCTGACGAGAACTTTGCAGAAAACTCTTCTGCTGATCATTTTTGCTTTTCCCATGTTGTTATCTCCCTAAAATTGTTTTTGGGATTTGCGAGTTGTGCCATAATTTGGAGTAGGCCCCAATGGGAAGGATCGTTATATCAAACGGTCCGTATTTTTCTCCCATGTCTTGAACATCAAGTTTAATTGGGATTATGACCCTGATTTTGTATTTTTAAAACTACAACAATAAAATGGTTAACCAGACTATTCAGGCCGTAATTTTCGGGGCCACCGGTTTAGTCGGTTCAAGCGTATTGGAAGAAGGTATTTGAAAATAGGGATATTAGGGAACTGGCTAAAAGGACCCAATTCAAACCGCCGCTGTCAGTCTCTTGATTGCCCCGGTGACGTCCTTGCCCAGATGGAAACGAATCACCTGGCGTTTGGCATCGATCAAGGCCTTTCGATCCCCGAGCGCCTGGGCCTCTTTTAATACACCGAAGGTCATGCTGGAAATATCGCTTCCCGCCCGATCCGGAATGGGCAAATCATGCGCCATTTCCGCCGTGAGTTGAATAAACAATCCCTGCCCCGCATCCCCCTTGTGGAGCTGCCCGGTGGAGTGCAGAAATCGGGGGCCGTACCCGACCGTGACCGCCAGGCGGCAGGATTCCTGTATTTTCGTGCGTAACGCTTGCAGGGCCGTGTCGGTCTCATGGCTCGGTTTTAGCCACGCCTGGAGCGCTACATAACGTCGCTCTTTGGAATCTTTTTGGCCGGGGCGGGCCTGTAAAAACCGGGAACATAATTGCGCCAGATTCCTTGGGGCCAAATCGGTATAGACCTTTATTCCGTCTTCTTCAAACGCCGGTGCCAATTGCGGCAAGGTCCCTTGGGCCTCATATGCGGCCACCATTTCGCGTGCCCGCTTCTTGGCGGATTCCACGTCGGGCTGTTCAAAGGGATTGATCCCCATTCGGCTCCCCGCGATTGCCGTGGCCATTTCCCAACGCAAAAATTCAGCGCCTAAATCGTAAGTATCGCGTAAATTTAGCTGAACCAGCGGTTCGTCGCAATCCTTTAGGACTTGCACGTCGGCATCGTGGGTACGATCCCCTTTGAGATGCAAATAAACAAACAAGCGGTCATTGCCGTATTTGACCGGTGCCCTGAAAATTTCACCGATAACGGGGAGTATGCCTTTATTTTCTTTCCCGGTACTTTCGGCAATCAATTGTTCCAGCCAGGCCCCAAAAAATGATAGTGGCGGTGAGGTGATCAGCGTGAGCTTGTCCCGCCCGGCATCAGCCAGTTCTGCCATGGTTGCGCCCAGACGGACGGCCGTGTTGTCCCCGGTGTCTGAACGGCTGTGACGAATGCTATTTTGGACCATCGCGGCCGCCCTCTCCAGAATCAGCTCAAGATCCATCCCGATAAGGGCCGCAGGAACGAGGCCAAAGTACGATAAAGCCGAATAACGCCCCCCGATGTGCGGATCATTCAAAAAAATCTTTCGAAATTTCAGTTCCCGGCCCATCGTCTCAAGACGGCTTCCAGGATCGGTGATGGCGACAAAATGCGCACCGGCTTCATCGGCATCCATGGTGTTAAGCGCGGCATTATAAAAAAATTTCAGAAAGGAAAGCGTCTCGACGGTCGTACCCGACTTGGTGGAAACGATATAGAGGGTTTTGCGAGGATCAAACGCATCTGCCTTTTCGCTAACCGCTCCGGGATCGGTGCTGTCCAGGACGGCCAGGTCCAAATACCCGTCTTTGACCCCGAACGTAAATCGAAAAACTTCCGCCGCCAGACTGGAACCGCCCATCCCCAAAAGCAAGGCCTGGGTGTACCCGCATTGACGAACTTCATTTGTAAAAGCGTTGATTGGCTCAACGGCACCGGCCATCACCCGGGGACTGTGCAGCCACCCCAGCCGATTGCTGATTTCAGCGGAATCGCTTTTCCATACGGTATGGTCGTGATCCCAGATCCGTCCGACAATGTTTTGGTCTGCCATGCCCTGTAAAGCTTCGTTTACTTTTGGCAAAAAAGAGCCGAGAGACTCCCGGTAGCGGTATTCATCGCTCAAGAAATGATTGTCTTTATCACTATTACCGGCCATCTGAGTAACCTTCGGACGCTTTCTAAGCTGTAATGTTGCTGCACCTTGTGTGTGCGGTTTTAGCCGCACTCTTGGGGACCGCAGGCTCTCCCTTTCAGATGAAAGAAGAATTTGAGGCCTTTTTTGACCTTTTCTGAGAATATTTTGGTAGAAAAAAACGTCCCGGCCACTTTCTTATTCATTTCGGCGATGGTCGGATAGGGGTGAACGGCCGCCGCCATGGTGGAAAGTTTGACTTTACCATTTAAGGCGGCAACCCATTCACTGATCAGGTCTCCGGCGCGGGGCCCCAGTATCTGTATCCCGATCGGTTTTTCCTTTTCATCCAGTATCATTTTGATTAGGCCGATACTTTGACCCTCGGCCAGGCTGCGATCATTGTCCTTGAAGGGCTCGCTCCACACCGAATAATCAATCCCGGCCTCTCCGGCACCCCTTTCGTTCATGCCGATACTGGCCAGTTCCGGGTCACAGTAGGTGCACCAGGGCAGGAAGGTGTAGTCGGTTTTGCGCGGGAGGCGAAAAATTGCATTGCTGATGACGATGCCTCCCTCATAACCGGCTGCATGCGTAAACTGAAATCGCCCATTGACATCCCCGGCCGCATAGATATGTTTGTGATTGGTTCGCAACCGGTTATCCACATTTATCCCGCTTCTTTCCATTTCAACGCCGATATCTTCAAGCCCCAAACGACCCACATTGGGTCTTCTTCCAATGGCCACCAGGATGGTTTCCCCTTTCAGCGCGACAGTCTTGCCGGTCCTGTCCTTAATAAGCACTTCTTTTTCGCGGCCGAGGTCCTTTACGGCCCCAATCGATGCGCCCAAATGGAATACGACCCCTTCGGATTGCAATACATTTTTGACCGCATCGGCCATATCCGGATCCTCTTTCCCCAATATCTGTTCACTCCGGTCCACGATGCTCACCTTGGCCCCCAAACGGCAAAATGCCTGGCCCATTTCCGTTCCAATAGGACCACCGCCGAGGATGATCATCGATTTGGGTAAATGGTCCAAATAAAAAATTTCCTTGTTGGTGATATAAGGTGTCTCATCGAGCCCTTTTATGGGAGGAACGATAGGAGAAGAGCCCGAGGCGAGGACCCATGCTCTGGCGGAATAGCTTTTACCGTCTAAATCAATGCTGTGTTCATCGACAAATGACGCTTGGCCGAATTTCACCATGACCCCCAGATCACAAAACCGTTCTTCCGAATCGTGTTTCTGTATGATGCCGATGACGGACCTGATCCGTTGAGACACATTTCCAAAATCGACCGCCGGTACCGTAAGCGGAGGAAGGCCGAATTCGTGGCTGTTTTTCATCATATGATACACATGAGCCGTCTTTATAAGGGTTTTGCTGGGAACACACCCGAAATGAAGGCAGTCACCCCCCAGGTCTTTTTCTTTCTCGATCAGAAGCGTTTTGGCGCCCAGTTGGGCTGCACCGGAAGCGATCGTCAGTCCTGCCGCGCCGCCGCCGATAATCCCGATATCATACTCATAGTTTGCCACGTCAACCTCCCCTTTATTTCAATTATCTGAAACAAAATTTAAGCGCCATTCAAAGACCAATCATAATGGAGATATTTAACCTTGATCTTACCTTTCAGGGTTTCCAATCGCTGCTTGAAATCGTTTTGGGCATATTTGATGAAAAAACCGACCACATCGTGATTGAAATCGGCTGCAAACCATTTGAATATTTTGCTTGCATAAAGCGTGTTGCCCTTTAGATAGTTTCGTTCCGGATCATTGATAAACGCTTGCGCAGAATCGTTTAACTGCCGCTCCAGTGTTTCGCCGTCATACGGTTCGGATCGCAGCGGCGGGCAGCTTGCAGCCGCACAATTAATGGCAAAATGGACGCGTGGGTCTTTGAACCGAGGTCTGAGAATTTCATGCTCGATATAATCCAGCGTCAGTATGCTTCCATCGATGCGGCAAATCTTTTTTTTCCAGGGGGATTTGAACAGGCTTCCCAGGTCCTTAATCGACTTGACTCCCGGGTAACCGGTTAAAATCAATTTGACTGTCCAGGCATTATAGACATTGATGTAGAAGGCAAACGCTTTTGGGGGCGACAATTTCCCGCTATCGGTCTTTTCAAGGGTATTGAGATAGCGATCCAAACGCTGCTCTTCGGTTTTAAATCCCCGGTAGTCGACCCGCCCCTGTTTCACATATTTTTTGAGCAAATCGGCATATATTTGGCGTTCTGCAGCAGTATCAGCCCGGCACTCCCGGACAGGATCCAAAGGGCTCAGGAGAAGAAAAAACGCTAAACCAAAAACTGTCATTAATATCCGAGTTTTCATTTCATCACTGAATCATTTTATCATATCAAATCGGAAAATGCATCTGTTTTGCCGCACCCTTGAAACGGTAGTGGGGAAGGGCATGTAAGGTGGCTTTTAGCGCTTTTGGATTTTATATGAAGTAGTGCACCCGTTGCGGCTCAATTTCAATAGTCGTCGGAGTTGTGCCGAAAATTTCGCCGTCGGGAAGGAGTATTTTGGGGGGATCGGTGCGCACGGTTGCCGATTTTGCCTTTACAAACCTTACGGCCGGATTTTCAGCATGAGTTCCTTTAAAGATTTTGGGAAATGTGGAAAGGAGACTCCAGCGACTCAAAGGGCCGAGTATTACGACATCGAAATATCCGTCGCTGATATGTGCTTCCGGCGCCATGAGCATATCGCCTCCTGTATATCTGGAGTTGCAAAACTCCACAAAGCAATTATGGCCGCCGTATTCAATTCCATCGATTGTTAGCTCCATGGTGTGAAAAGTCAGCCAAAGGGTGCGGTGCAGAATTCCGATGACATAACTAAAATCGCCCGTCCGGCTGAAGTAGGCGGCTGTTTTAGCCGCATCGGTAACAAATCCGAAACCCATCAGGTTAACGAAGTAAAACGGTTCTTGCCCCTGTGTAAAACGGCACACATCCACGGATGTGGTCTTCTGCCCGACGACAGCGTTGACCCCGTCTTGCAGCGATTCGATCTGTAGATCTTTGGCAAACGAATTCCCACGACCGATGGGAATAATTCCCAGCGGCGGCAGCTCTTCGTCCGGATGGTACTTGAGGAGTCCGTTAAGTACATGATAATTGGTGCCATCGCCTCCGATCGCAACAACGGCGTCATATTCTTTGAGGTCCAGGTTTTTGGCAAGCTCAATGGTGTGCGCATGATAGGCGGTTTTAAAAATATCGCAGTGAATATTGCGGATATGTAATTTTTTCTCAACAGAGGCGATCTGGTCTTCTACGCCTTTACGGCCGGCAATCGGCTTGGCTATGAGGGCGATCTTCATTTAGGCCTTGTATGATTAAAAAAAATAAAATAAAAAAGAAACGGGGGGTGT
>CAZHAH010000097.1:0-21651 GCA_964530095.1 uncultured Desulfobacteraceae bacterium
GCTTATCGGAATCCAAACAAAGTGAAAGGCATTGTTTACATGGAGGCAATACTCTTTCACTATGAATGGATCGATTGGCATGAAGACGGACGCAGCATTTTTCAAGGATTCCGCTCCCCGGCCGGTGACGAGATGATTCTGGATAAAAATTACTTCGTCGAGTTGTTGCTGCCCAATTCCGTGATACGGCAGTTGACTCCGTCTGAAATGGAAGTTTACCGCCGCCCTTTTCTTAATCCCGGCGAAGATCGACGACCGACCCTAACCTGGCCCCGCCAGATCCCCATAGAAGGCGAACCAAAAGAGGTTGTCGAGATTGTAACAACGTATAGTAACTGGCTCTCAAAATCGGATATCCCCAAATTATTTATTAATGCTGAACCCGGCGCAATTTTGGTGGGTAGAGCGCGTGATTTTTGCAGGACCTGGCCCAATCAGGAAGAAGTCACTGTTAAGGGCAAACACTTTATACAAGAGGATTCACCGGACGAAATCGGTCAGTCGATTGCAAAGTTCATTCGCATTTCCTGAATATTCGACAAGACATGCCATTTGTGAACACGATTTTTGGGTACTAAAAAGGCCACCGTGACACCTTTCAAGACTGTCACCGCAGAGGAAGTTCAGAGGATTAACAGGCTCCAGAGAAAAGCATTTGATGAACTCTATCAACACTTTGAGCCGCCTCTGCCTGAGGGCGTACCCGAACGTCTTGAAAAAATCGTGGCGCAAGGCAAGATCTCCAGGGGTGATACCGTTCTTGATGTGGGGTCTGGTACGGGAATTTTGATTCCTAATATCAAGAAATACAAACCCGGTTGCATTCACGCCTGCGACCTTTCAGAAGGTATGCTGGAACAATTGAGAAAAAACTACCCTTATGTGAAAACCATTTTGGCGGATGTCCAGGACCTCAAGTTGCCGAAAGGCAGCATCGATGCGGTTTTCCTAAATGCCTGCTATCCCAACATCGCTGACAAAGCAGGTGCTTTCTCTAATCTCACCAGGATGATAAAGGCGGAAGGACGTATTGTGATCAGTCATCCCCTGGGGAAAGCATTCATTCTTTCAATAAAAGACGGAGTTCCTTTCCCTCTTGATGAATTCCCGCAAAAGTCCGAAGCCGGCGCTTTGTTGAAGCCCTTTGGGTTTGAAATAGAAACGTTCATCGACGATCCTGAACTTTACATTTTGGTGGCTTCGAAAGGTGGTTCGAGGTCGATTCCATACTCTAATGCTTGCCTGACTTCATAGTGTTGTGAATGCGCATCAAATCTCGAAAGCAGTGTTCTTGCCTTGGGAGGAACAACGGCGACTTCGTAATCTTCCCCTGCAAAGGCTCGGACGGCATCCCAGGCGTCAAACTCCATAATTGTGATAAATTCGATCTCATCTTCCAAATTTCGGCGCAAAAGCTGAATTTTCACGAACCCGGCAATCTTGCGATCCGTTATGCCGATAAAAATTTCTTCCTTGAGAAGCGCTTCATAGCTATCCGCATTCTCAGGCGTTGTCCAACCGTGCCATATCCTTGCAATCATGGAATTCTCCTTCCATCACCCGCTTTTTCTTTCTTTTCCGGTAGCGGCTACTGTACCAGCTAGCTTCGGATGCCGACTTGAATACCGTTACGGGAAACCAGTTCCGATAAGGCTGCCAAATGGTCCTCGTCCGGCGCCCGGCCCTCAAAATCCGGACAAATTTTCCCAATCTGAGGCCATTTGGAAATTCTCCCGGCATGATACGGCAGAAAAGAAATCTTTTCTACACCCAGATCCACTGCCAGCGCCGCTACCCGGGAAACATGGTCGGCGTCATCGTTGATTCCGGCCATAAGCGGCATCCGGAACCAGGTCTGCACCCGGTCGGTGATTCTGCGGACATTCTCCTGAATGATGTGATTGTCAACACCGGTGAGTTTAACATGCGGCGCGGTTTCGAGGTGTTTGATGTCCAAGAGGACGAGGTCCACCAGTGGAAGGATTCGATCCAAGGCTGCCGGAGAAGCAAAACCGGTGGTATCCAGGGTAATATGAAAACCATCCTGCTTCAATAACGCCATTACTTCCTGCAAGAATTCAGCCTGTCCCAGTGGTTCGCCACCGGAGAATGTAACACCGCCTCCCGAATTCCTATAGAAAATGCGGTCCTTGGCTACCTCTTCGACAATATCGACCGAGGTCATGTGCTTGCCGACCACTGACAGCGCATCGTACAAACATACATCGACACAGGCAAAACACTGATTGCAGCGCTGCCAGTCGATATGCCGCTTGCCCCCCTCTTTAAAGCTGATTGCCTTTTCAGGGCATACCGAGGCGCAGGCGCCACAGCCGCTGCACTTCAAATCCCTTATCATCAGTTGGGGCGCTGAAGATTGAGACTCCGGATTGGCGCACCATCGACAGAACAGAGGACAACCTTTCAAAAATACAGTAGTGCGGATGCCGGGGCCGTCATGGACACTAAACTTTTGTATGTTAAACACCAAGCCTTTTAGAACGTCTCTATCTTGTGCTGAAATCATTTAATACTGAGTTTTTCTCTTTTATTCCCAGTGGAGTTAAGGCACGGGAGCCCCAATAGGGCCCCCTTAGCCTCACTCTATGTTTGCTTTAAGCTAGACCCTGCTCGGTTCTGGCAATAATATGATCCTGCAATCCTTTGGAGAGATCGACAAAATATGCGCTGAACCCGGCGACTCTGACAATCAGATCGGAATGTTTCTCTGGGTACTCTTGCGCACTGACCAAGGTTTCCTTGTCGACGATGTTGAGTTGGATGTGCGGGATATTTAACTCCTTCCAGGTCTTGAGGTAGGCCGTGAAGGCAGGCTTCGTATCTTCTTCAAGAAATTTGGGCGGGAACTTTTGATTGAGCAGATGATTGTACGTTTCTATTGATTTGATCTTGGCGCAGGAATTGAGGACTGCCGTAGGCCCCTCCTTGTCTTGCCCCGGAGAGGGAGCCAAGGTTGAATCTGAAAAGGAATCCCCATCCAGACGGCCATCGGGAGTTGCCGGCGTATCATAGGCCAAACCATAGGTCGCTGAGACCGCACTGCCGTCCCCCCGATGCGGGTGGCCGTAACGATCCTTGATCGTTTCCATGGCTTCCTCGCCCCTACGCGTGACGACGCGGGCGATGGAATCGGCATAATCGTCGTCATTGCCGTATTTGGGCGCGTGGATACAGGCCTGCCGGATATCTTCATGGCCTTCCCAGTTCTTGTCCATCATCTCGATCAGCTCCGGTAAAGATACGCGTTTGTCTTCAAAGACAACTTTCTTGACGGCAGTGATGGAGTCGGCGACATTGATGCCGCCGATGACTATTGCAAAAGAATGGATCATGGCAGGATATACCCATTTTCGGGCTTCTTGCCCACTTTCGATGCACCCTTGGACAACGGCGGAGTAAAATGGCCGCGGGCAGTATTTTTCAATCAGCTCCAGATTGATTCGGTCCAGTTGTTCCATTTTGTTGGTAAAAAAGGCAACCTGCTCCGCAGAGGCCTCCAGTAAATCTTCCCATGAGGTAAAGGTCGCCGGATCGGCAGTTCTGGCGCCGTGCTGCTCGCCCGTTTTAGGATTCACTCCCTGATGCAACGCCCACCACAGGCACTTGGCCAGGACGAAATAGCCCACGGCCCTGCGCATGACGTTCTTGCCTGGAATTTCGAGGTAGACGCAACCGGTGACAGCGTAATCCCTGGCATCTGCCGGCGGAACGCCCCATTTTTCAATCAGGGGAAGAAGGGATTCGTCATTGAAGAGTGAAGGGTATCCAACACCGGTCTTGATCACGTCCAGAGCATTGGAATATAGCTTGTCAGGCGTACCCTCGTGAAGCCTCAGAACGATGCTCGGTTCGATGAGATGAAGGCTTTCGGCTGCTTCCAGGGCCAAATAGGTAAGGTCGTTGGTCACATCGTTTCCATCCTTGTCCGTCCCGCCGATGGTGACGGCCTGGAGCGATGCCACACCTCCATAGACGGAGCTGACCGTTGGCGAATAGACCAATCCCAGTTCGTTGAACTTGATCCAGAGAAGCTGCATAATTTCCAGCGCTTCTTCACGGTTGAGCCGGCCTTCCGCCAAGTCTCTTTCATAAAAGGGGCCGAAGATTTTATCTATCCGGATACCGATACCCAGGGTTGAATACTCCATGTACCGGACCAGATGGATAAAATAGAAGAACTGGAAGGCTTCCAAGAGAGTTCGCGGCGGATTCTCGGGAACCCATGCGCAGATGCGACTGATCTCTTCCAACTCGGCCCGGCGTTTGGGGTCCTTTTCCTCGCCGGCCATGGTTTCGGCCAATATTGAATACCGTTTCCCGAAATGGATGACCGCCTCCAATGACATGATCACGGCCTCGAGAAAATCCTTTTGCTCCAAATAATCAACGGGGATAGTTTCATCAATCTCCGCCAGTTTGTCCTTGGCCTCCTGGATTCTTCCCAGCAAACCGGTTTCAAACAGTCGCTCATAATCGGGAATGCCCAGTTCCGATAACTGAGTCCAGAGAAATGTGCCTTCATAAGTCCAGTATTTTTTCAGACTCTGAGGGATAGCCGCCTGGTGCCGGTCGCTCATGGATTTTCCGGCCCAGTATGCGCACAATTCATCCAGCTCCTTTTTGCCCGCTTCGTCCAGCAAGCTGCTTGCGGCCTCGCTGTTGACGAGTCTTGCCGGTGATTTCCAGTTCTGGTCAATGGGATGGAAGATACCGTTGATGTCCGACGTCTGATATCCGACGATTCGTTCATGATCCCGGATGAAGATGTCCATCTTGGTCAGAAGGCTGGCCATCGCCTTGGCGCGCCGCACAACCATGGTCTGCCCCTCGGTTTCCTTATAGGATTCCGTAAAAAAGCGCGACCGTTGGAGGTCCAGCCTTATTTCGGGACGGTACATACCCCGATTGGAATCCTCTTCGGCGCTGCCCCGTTTCACATTTCGCACCGCCCTGCTGACGACCTTGTTTTTTAATTGTTCGGCAAATGTCATTGATTGTACCTCCTCCTCAGGTCCTTTTTTGAGTTATACCTTGATGGATTCAATGAAATGACCAATCAGAGAAACCACCGTATTTTCATTAAATTTTCGTGTAAAACCTAAAAGTCGCATCGTGTTCATCATGATCCCGGATCCATTATAGGCAAATGCAAGGGCATTTACATCAACATCTTTTCTAATTTCCCCCTGGCGAATACCGTCCTGCATTACATCGGCAAAGTGTTTAATATAGTTCTGCTGATCGGTTCTCAGTCTCTTTAACACATCTTTGTCATCAATACCGGATATGGCCAGAAATTGAACTTTTAGCTCATTGGGGTGTTTGATCATGCGCTGATAATAACCCAGTAACATGGAGCGAAGTTTCTCAAGAGGACTCTTTAGCGGGTCGATTTCCTTTTCCCAAAAAGTAAGTATTCTATCTGACATATGTTTGAGTACCACTAGAAAAATTTCCTTTTTCGACGAAAAATGTCGATAGATCATTGCTTCTGAAATACCGGCCTCTTTCGCAATATCAGACATTTTGGTATTGTAATAATTGGATCTTGCAAAAACCTTTACGGCACATTTTAATATCTGTTTTTTTCTTTCTTTGGCTGGAAGTCTTTTTTTTAATTTCTCCATAGAATATTTCCTTATAAGTTAGCACTGACTTACTTAATCCAATGTTAGTTCTTGATTGTCAAGTGCTATTTAAATTTAAATTTTATGATAACTATAACCTATTTATTTTATTTCTTTTTTAAACAGTATTTTAATAAAACACACCTTTTCATCAGAGTGACTCAATCTTTTTCGTAAAACCTCAAGGGCTGATATAAAGGGGATATGAACGGCTGCATCAGGATACTATTACGAACATGCTTAGTGGCAGTTAGGGTCAAATTGAACAACGCGGGTGTTCCCCTTGACTGGTATGGAACGCTGGGGTATTGTGCCCGATAGGTGAAGGTTATGGAAGGATTGGCCCTTTTAAGACGCTGTATTTTGCAAACACTCTATACGCTTTTTAAGAAGCACCCTTATGCTCAAGTTGAACTACCCCAACTGCTGGAAACCTGCCAAACAGATACTGAAACACTGAATTGGAATATGGTTTATCTTGAAAAATCAGGTTTCGTGGAACTGAGCAAGGCCGTCGATATGCCGCCTTTTATTGCATGCTCGGTCTCGATTACAGCCGCGGGGATCGATCTGGTCGAAAATGAATACGAATTCGATAACCGGTTTTCAGATAAAAAAACCTGATCCGGATAAGGAGTTTATACATGGACAAGATAATAAAAGCGGCAGATTTTCTATTTGATTTGAGGACAAGCCCTCGAACAGTGGACGTTATCCCGGCGGAGTTTTGCCCTGAAAGCCTCGATCAGGCATACAAAATTCAAAACGCCCTCACGAAAGGACTATTGTCCCATTACGGGGGAGAACAAATCGGATATAAAATTGCCTGTACCAACAAATTAGCACAGGAACTTTTGAATGTCGAAGCACCTTTTTTCGGCCATCTTTTGTCGTCTTCAACCTATCCCAGCCCTGTTCGGCTCAAGGCCAACACCTTTACGCATAGATTAATCGAACCTGAGTTCGCCTTTGAGTTAGACGCAGATGTGCCGGCCTCTTCCATACCATACACAAAAGATTCAATCGCAGCGTTTGTTCGGTCCCTGCTTCCGGCGATCGAGTTCGTCGATTGGCGCTACAAAGACTGGACAACCGTGGGGATTAAGTCTCTTGTGGCTGACAATGCGATCCATGGCGCATGGATACACGGAAAACGGCACAAAAACTGGCGCGAATTCGATCTTAGCATCCACAACGTACAACTTCGCGTAAACGGCAACGTCACGGAAAAAGGAAGCGGCGCTGCTGTTTTGGGGCATCCGCTGAATGCACTTGCCTGGCTCGCCAACGAACTGCCCAGGCATGACCTTTCACTCAAAGCAGGTGACTTGGTAACAACCGGGGTGACCACCAATGTCTATTTCGCGGAAACAGGTGATAAAATTCAAGCCGATTTCGGTGCCTTGGGTACAGTCGATCTGGAATTGGCATAGTAACTGTTCACAAGTTCAGGGTTCAGCGTTCAGGGTTAGTGACAAAACGCATTATCATCATTAGTGTCCAAGCAAGCTTTGAAATGGAGCATTGGAGTACTGGAGTGTTGGGGGTTGTAATGTTCCTTACAACCTTGAATCCCTGAACATTTGAACCGTGAACGGATAATTGGTTTAGGAGAAGAACGTGAGGAATAGAGTCATCATAATCGGTGCAGGATTGGCAGGCATCGTGGCCGCTTTCGCCGCCCAACGGAAAGGGGTGGAAGTCTTGGTGCTGGACCGCACCGGAGTTGGCCTGGGAACAAACTCGGCCATGGCCAACGCCATGTTCGGCGGACCGAGACCCGATTACCCTCCCCAGGAATACATGGCCGACACCATAAAAACCGGAAAAAGCCTCAACGTTCCCTGGATGGTGGAATTTGCAGCAACCCAAGCGGAAGATTCTTTTGAATTCGTTCGTCCCTTGGGCTTGGATCTCAAACAACTGCCGACAATCCGCGCCTTTCGGGGGGAACGTCAGGATATCATCCTGGGCGCTCAGATGATGCGGGTGCTGGCCAAAAGTCTGGCACAACAGGCGGAGGTACGCATAGAGCCGGGGTTTCAGGTCACCGAAATTCTGCAACAGGAAGGACGGGCTGTTGGAGTTTCCGGCTGGAATCGTAACGGCAGGGAGATTCGGTTCGGAGCAGGAGCCATCATTCTGGCCACCGGCGGGGCCGGAGCGCTTTATCTGCGCAACGATAATCAAAAAAGCACCTTGGGTCAGGGCTATATTCTAGCCGCACGGGCCGGATTGGCGCTATGGGATCTAGAATTCGTACAGTTTTACCCTTTGGTTTTAGCAGGTGAGCGCATACCGAAACTGATGCTCTACCCCAGTTACCCTCCTGAATGCCGTTTGATTAACAACCACGGCGAAGACGTCGTGAAAAAACTCGGAATCGGAGATCTTAACCAAGCCATCCGGGACAAACGGGACGAATTCGCGGCTTGTTTATTCGCCGAAAACCAGACCGGCCAGGTTTTTATGGACTTTACCAATGTGCCCGATCCTGCCTGGTCCCGCTATCCTCTGGCGATGTTAGACAAATACAACTTCGACTTTCGCAATAAACCCGTCCCCATTGCGCCTGGATGCCACTTTTTTATGGGTGGTGTCCAAATCGATCACGAGGGGCAGACCAGTTTGCCCGGGCTGTTCGCCTGCGGTGAGGTGGTTTGGGGAATGCATGGCGCCAACCGCAAAGGCAGCAATGCGCTGACTGAATGTGTGGTTTTTGGTCGCCTTGCCGGCGGCCATGCCGCCAGCCATGCCCAAATAAGCGGCATCGCCATATCGTCCCGTCAGGAAACGTCCGCCTCCCTCCCCGGATCAACTGACACCCCCCTTTGGCCTTACAGAGAGTTGCTCCAACGACTTAGGGAAATTGCCTGGTATCGGGCCGGTATCAAGCGTTCTCACGCCGGGCTGGAAAAAGGACGCCAGGAGCTGGCCGCATGGGAGGCGGAACTTGGAAATCTTAAACCTCAGAGTCTGCCCGCTGTGAGACTGCATGAAGATCTGCGCAGTGGCGCCATGCTTCTCAAGGGAATCATCACCGCCAGCCTGGGACGGCAGGAGAGCCGCGGGGCCTTTCTGCGAGAGGAGTATCCGCACGCAGACGAAAACAATTGGCTAAAAAACTCCCGGCTCGCCTATGATGATTCTTGCGGAGAGTTCAGCCTAGATTTTCATTCCGTGTCCTGATCAAGTGGGAAGTTATAGGTTAAATGTTAATGGTTATTGGCTGTAATCCCGTTCACCATTTTAAATTTTTTGTTTAGATGAGATCCAATTTTGATTTAATTTTACCAAAACCAATAACTGATAACGAATAACATCTAATCGAGTTTTGACTCGATTAGGGTAAGGTGGCCGGAGAAATGATTATTCGCGAAGAAAAAGATACTGATCGAGATCAGATATGGCAACTGAATGCCGAAGCCTTTGAGACAGAGGCAGAAGCAAATCTGATAAATTCCCTCAGAGACAGCGGTGTTTCCTTTATCTCGCTTGTTGCTGAAGAAGATAAAAGAATCGTGGGGCATATTCTATTTACACCCGTAGAGCTGATCGGCGACAGTACAAATCTAAAATTGATGGGTTTGGCGCCAATGGCGGTTACCCCAAAACTTCAAAAAAAGGGCATCGGCTCGCAATTGGTAATGGCGGGCATGGATCAATGTTTGGCACACGGTCATGACGCTGTTGTGGTTCTCGGACATCCTGACTATTATCCGCGCTTTGGCTTTGTGCCATCGCTAACCTATGGAATTAAATCAGAATTTGATGTGCCCGCCGAGGTGTTCATGCTAAAGGTGCTTCGCGAAAGCATCCTGGACGGCCGTAGCGGCATTGATAGATATCACCAAGCGTTTAAAACCGCATAATACAAAGGGGCTTATCATGTCGTATAAAACGATACAAATTACAAAGCCGGCGGAACAGATTGGAGTTGTCACTTTAAATCGTCCCGAAAAACGAAATGCACTTTCGATCCAGATGCGATACGAGATATGCGAATGCCTTGAAAACTGGAAAGATTCTCAAGAGGTTGGCGTTGTGGTATTTACCGGTGCCGGTCCCACATTTTGCGCAGGGTTTGACCTCAAAGAATTCAGCCAGCCCGAGCGATTGGATGAAATTTTTACATCATCTTCGAAATATCACCGGGATGTCTGGAATTTCTCAAAACCGGCCATTGCCGCGATAAATGGTCCGGCGATGGGAGGAGGGTTTGACCTGGCAACACTCTGTGATCTAAGAATCTGTTCTGAATCATCGGTTTTCGGACATCCTGAGATAAAATTCGGGGCCCCTCCCCTTTTTACGCCGCTGCGGTGGATTGTGGGCAGCGGGATGGCGCGCGATCTGTGTCTGACCGGAAGACAAATTGATTCAAACGAAGCCCATCGCATTGGACTCGTGAGTGAAATCGTCAGGGGCGATGGACTTATGGAGCGAGCAATACAAATCGCAAAGTTGATTCTGGAGGCACCGCTTGCCACACTTCAATTTACAAAAAAATACCTGGCGGGAAATTCCGGCAAAGATTTCGAAGAATCCTTCTGTGTTGAACATGATGATGCCTTCAACGAATTCCTTGCCAAAAAATGATGGCGTCGTAAAAAGTCCCATCTATAGTTGAACCGTAATAGCGAGCGAATCAGAAATTAGACATAATTCCTTACGGGGGCTGCGAAGCACTGCCGATAGGCAGAACTTCTCCGTAGCTTGTTTGAGCAAAGCGGAAATCCCGTTTCAGCGGGGCTGCGGGGAGCTTTAATTCGCAATTTTTTAGCGAGATCATCAATAATGAAATGAGGAAAAAATGGGCCATCACGTCTGCCCGGTTTGGATTGGCTACCTTCTTGCAAGTCCTATCAGAAGGTTGTTTCAAAATCCTGAAAAGATCCTGTCCCCTTACATCCGGGAAGGAGTGACAATTCTTGATGTCGGGTGCGCCATGGGTTTTTTCAGCTTGCCGGCGGCCCGCATGGTCGGCCCAAACGGCAGGATTGTCTGCATCGATGTACAGGCCAAAATGATCGCTTCGCTTAAAAAGCGTGCCCATAAATCCGGTTTGACGGATCGGATCGATACACGCCTGTGCAGTTCGGATTCCCTTGGCGTTGACGATTTAACCGAAAAAATCGATTTTGCTTTTGCCATTGCGGTTGTGCATGAAGTTCCGGATTCTTCGGTTTTGTTCGAAGAAATTTGTAAAGCGCTAAAAGCCACAGCACAGCTTTTGGTTGCCGAACCGCGTGCACATGTCTCGCGAAATGCATTGGAGAAATCGATTTCAATTGCAGAGCAAAATGGTTTTAAAACAATCGATAGGCCCAAGGTAAGAGGCAGTCACGCGGCTCTTTTCGAAAAAAAGCGCAATCCTTAAAGCGCCGCGCCGGCGACCGACGTATTTTTCAGTTTCATCATGGTGACCTTTAATTCAGCAGCCAGATCATCATCGGTATGAAAATGGTCCTGATCGGCCCAATCCTCTTTTAGCTGATGCATCCAGGCCGTCGGATGGGGAGGTTTTTGATCCCATACACTGCCGGCCGCATAAAACAAATAGATATCCCAGGCCACTTTATGATCCCAACCGATACTTGCGGCGATTTTTTGACCCGTGCGTTTCTCAGGATCATAAAATTGAGCCACCCTGGCATCGGTGAATTTTTGAGCGGCCCTTTCCGCACGTTCTTCCGAATCCCCTTGAAGCATATTTATCCAGACAATCGCGATGCGGATATCCGCAACCGGAAATGCTTCGATGATCGACTTTTGCACCGCCCCGGCGCCTTGGAGCTCTCACCCCGGTCAGGTGGGTGAAAGCAAGGCCAAAAAGCGGAGTCGATGCTTGTTGCGGTTGACATAATTTTGCAGGGGTTCGAGGGATTCGGTAAGCGAAATCAATTTAGATGATTTTAAGGGTAACATCATTTTTTATGCCTTATCTAATCTGTTTTATTTATCATATCCACTACCCGGCGGACATCTTTCAGGCATCACCGGCCCTTGGGGTTTTTAACCGCACACTGGCAGTTACCGAGTTTCTTTTCGAACTCAATTTTTTCCATAATCGTTGAGCGATCGTTATCACGATAATCTTTGTGGATGTCTTCGGTCGAATATCCAAAACAAAAACAGATCAGATCATCTCTCATTGTTTCATTCCTTTCCATGGAGAGGAATCGGGGGCGCTATTTTTTATTCGCTTTTCTTGACAAAATCGATTAGCCTTGGTCTGACTAAAAATGATTAGCTGATAGGGCTTTGTCAAGGAGAGAATTGATGCGACCGGAGAAAATCAAGAATCTGTTGGACGAAAAATTGGAAGCAGAGGGATTTCAGGGAAAGATTGTATCAATTAAACATGTTCAAGATCTAAAAGCTGAAATCGATGCCAAATACAAAGCGGGTCTGTTTGACCAGGAATTCTTCACCGCTGAGCTGAGCAGCTTCGATTTCTCAGATTCATACGATTTTGCTCCAGCCGAATCACTCATTATCGTTGCTGCCCCCCAACCCCGGATGCGCGTTACGTTTCAGTCGAACGACAGTTCGCATCCCATCACCATACCACCGACTTACGATTATGCCACCGATAAACGCATTAAAGAATTACTGCAATCGCTGCTGGTGGCGGAGGGCTACCATCTCAGTCAGGCAAATCTCCCGCTGAAGCTTTTAGCATCGCGCAGCGGGCTAACAAAACACGGCAAGAATAATGTCACTTACATCGACAACGAGGGGAGTTTTTTTCGGCTTGCGGCCTTTAATTCTGACTTTCCTTTTGCGGACGACGACTGGGGTGAATTGAAAAGTATGGAATCCTGTCAAGACTGTAACGCCTGCACAGAAGCATGTCCAACCGGAGCGATTCCCCGAGACCGTTTTCTTCTGCGCGCCGAAAAATGCTTGACCTTTCATAACGAAAGGCGGGAACCGTTCCCGCAGTGGATTAATCCGGTCTGGCATAATTCTCTGGTAGGCTGTATGTACTGTCAGAACGTCTGCCCGCTGAATAAGGATCTTTTAAAAAAGGTTCAAACAGGACCGGTATTTTCAAACCAGGAGACGGACTGGCTTTTACAAAACCGGCCGCAAGATCATATTTCTCGCCATACGGCTGAAAAGCTTGAGAGATTGGGTATGATCGAATACTTTTCGCATCTGGGGCGCAACCTGAAAGTCCTATTCGATAAACGGCAAAAAACGGCTTCCATTTGACATCTGTCCGTGCTTCTCTCTGAGGAAGTAACCAAGCTCCGAAGGTTAAAAATGGATGATCGCCAATTCCAGCAACTTCTTGATTATTTTCAGCTCTCCTATCAAGGCTACCGCAAAGTCAGAAAAGGGGTTAAGAAACGGATTTCGCGGCATATGCAGCAACTAGGCTGTAAACGTATGGCGACCTATCTGTCTGCGCTTGGAGATGATCCTAAAATGCGGTTGGAATGCCAACGGCGGCTGGCGGTATCCATTAGCCGTTTTTTTCGCAATTATCAATTCTGGGTAACGCTTGAACAAGAAATCTTCCCTTCTCTCATTTCAAACCACCCAAAAGCCATAAAAGTGTGGTCCGCCGGTTGTGCCTGCGGCCAGGAAGTTTACAGCTTTAAAATTGTCTGGAATCGTCTAAACAGCATTATCTCAAGTTTTCCGAAGCTTAAAATTACGGCTACGGACTCAAATTCCGATTACCTTGAAAAGGCGCAAGCGGGTTTATATCCTCACAGCAGTCTGCGGGAGATTCCCGATGAGATTCGGGCGGTCTATTTCGATCAGAAACCCGGAACAAAATTGTTTGCCGTAAAGCCGTTTTTAAAGCAGGATATTATATGGAAGAAACACAACCTGCTTTCCGAGCCCCCGAATTCCGTTTTCCACATCATTGCATTAAGGAATAATCTTTTGACCTATTATCAGGATCATCTCCAAAAAGCGGCCTTTAAAAAGATTCTATCCCGATTGGCCTGTCCCGGTTTCTTTATTTTTGGGTCACATGAAAAATTGCCTTTTAACCCTCCGAATTTAAAACGTTATGCTCCGTTTGTATACAATAAAAAAAAGAGGGGCTAAACCCATATCAAAACTCCCGGCGAGATGGATAAAAGGTGAGAAATGGGAAAATTATCGGTAGAAAATAACATTTTCAAAATTAAGCTCCTACGAAACATATTAATTGTTTCTTTATCGATAGCCACAGCGTTGTCGTTCTATAATATATTTTTTATTTACCCATCGTTTACCGAGCTGCTGATCGAATCCACCAAAAATGATTCTGTTCGTTCAGCACGGCATCTATCATTAATGTTTTTTCCAGAACAAAATGAATTAATAGAAAATTATTTCAATGTGGATTTATTGAAAGAAATCGAGGATCACAAAGATGATTTCGACTTGATGAAAATTAAAGTCTATTCAAGGTCAGGCAAAACCCTTTTTTCTACCGACGTGAACGATGTGGGTGTCATAAATAAGCTGAAATATTTTCACGAAATTGTAGCCTTAGGTAAAGTCCATACTGAGGTGGTGCCTAAAGACACCGTGTCCCTTGAAGGTTCGAAAGTGACAACTGATGTGGTAGAAACTTATGTGCCGCTGATGAACGGTGATAATTTTCTGGGGGCTTTTGAAATCTATCATGACATCACCGATAGAAAAAAACAGCTTGATAATTTAACGTCAAAATCCACTGCCGTTATAGTTAGCTTAACGGTCGGTCTTTTGTTTGCAATTATGATAATGTTTTTCAAAGAGAATAAAACCACTGCCGAACGCAGGCGCGCTGATGAGGCTTTGCGGGAGAGTGAAGAGAAATTATCCGGAATTCTCAACTCGATCCCAGACATGATTATAGTTATGGATAAAGATCTGAAAATTATGTGGGCAAACCATGTTGGTGTTGAATTACTGGGCTCAGATCCGATCGGAAAGAAATGCTTTGAGGCTTTCGATTCTGGCAACCAGCAATGTGAAGCCTGTAACGTTCAAAAGTGCTTTGAAGAAGGCCTGAATGACGAACACGAAGTTGAATTAATAAGACCTGGCGGATCCCGGATGGATCTCTGGTGTACCGCCAGTGTGGCCACTCGATCTGAAGATAATGTCCCAAAATCTGTAATCGTTATATACCGGGATATAACTGAAAAAAAGCTGCTGCAGGCCGAGACGGCAAGGGCTGGCCAACTTGCATCAATAGGAGAACTGGCGGCCGGTGTCGCCCATGAGATTAATAACCCGATCAACGGAATCATTAACTGCGCACAAATGCTGGTTGATGAAGACGACATTTCCAACGAGCAGGCTGAAATTTCACAGAGAATTTTAAAGGCCGGCGGGCGAATTGCTATGATTGTCCGCAATCTTCTTTCTTTTGCCCGGGATCATGAAGAAGAGTCTGAACTTGTCCACATTAAGAGCATCCTTTCCGATTCTCTGGATCTAACAGAGGCCCAAATGCGAAGCGACGGCATCAATCTGCAGGTTAATATTCCGGATGATATTCCCATGATCAAGGCGCGCGGTCATCAGATACAACAGGTAATCCTAAACATTATCAGCAATGCCCGGCATTCACTTAACCAAAAATTTTCATATGTCCACGACAATAAAATTCTTGAAATCAGGGGGACTGCGGTGAACAGCGACGGTAAGAAATATGCTCGGCTTGTTTTTCTCGATCATGGTACCGGCATATCAGCCGATATTTTAAATAGAATTTGTGACCCTTTTTTTTCAACTAAACCCCTTGGTGAAGGTACCGGTTTAGGCCTAAGTGTCAGCCACGCGCTAATAAAAGATCATGGCGGCAAACTCTCTTTTGACAGTGTTGAAGGTGAGTACGCTAAAGTCATCATCGATTTGCCGGTTGCAGCGGCGCAGGTCGGGGAAAAGAACGTATGATTTTGATAATCGAAGACGAAGAGATCTTAAGGTTTACCTTTGAATCCTTTCTGTCCAAACAAGGGCATGACGTAACAACTGCTGAAGATTACGAGACGGCCTTAAAGATTATATCCGAGGTTGATCTTGACTTGATCATCGCCGACATTGTTCTGAGAGGGCATACGGGCTTGGATATCCTCAGAGAGGTCAGAACTAAAAGTGTAAGATGTCCTGTCATCATGATTACCGGAAAACCAAGTATTGAGTCCGCTGCTGAAGCCGTGCGGCTGGGCGCCTATGATTACTTGACAAAACCGGTCGAAAAAGACGGTCTGCTTAGGGTCGTCGGGCAAGCTCTCAGATACAAGGCGATTCTGGATGAGAAGGACCGCATTGAAGCCGAAAAAGAGAAATATCGCTCTGATTTAGAAATCATATTCGGAAGCGTTCAGGAAGGAATCGTCACGGTTGATTCCCAAATGCGGGTGATGAAGGTTAATAAAGCCTTTGAACGGATATGCAATCCGGTCCCCCACAAGATTGTTGGCAAGCGATTCGATGACATTCCAAGCCGATGCCATCCAGCATGCAGCAATGTATTGGAAGAGGCTTTGCAAACACAAAAAGAGGTCCGAGCCGTCCGGGTGGAATGCCGCCATGACGTGCGCAAGCGACAGATGGTTGTTTTAACCAGCTCTCCTCTTAAAGATCGAGCTGATAATTTTACCGGTGCGGTTCTGGTCATCCGGGATGTGACCAAAGAAAGTGATCTTGAACGTGAACTGAAAGAACGGCGACAGTTTCAAAGTATCATTGGTAAAAGCGGGAAGATGCAGCAAATTTACGAATTATTGGAAGATTTAGCGAACTCAGATACGACTGTTCTGATAACCGGGGAAAGCGGCACCGGCAAGGAGCTTGTGGCCAATGCACTGCATTATAGCGGAAATCGGGCCAATAATGCTCTGGTTAAAGTAAATTGTTCAGCCCTTTCCGATTCCATACTCGAAAGTGAACTGTTCGGTCACGTCAAAGGGGCATTTACCGGGGCCGTGCAGGATAAAATAGGCCGTTTTGAAATGGCGGATGGCGGCAGCATTCTGCTTGATGAAATCGCTGAAATCTCCCCGACCATACAATTGAAACTGCTCAGAGTTATTCAGGAGAAGGAATTTGAGCGGGTCGGCGAGTCCAAACCAATAAAAATTGATATTCGAATCATCACAACGACCAACCGCAATCTGAAAGAAAGAGTCAGGCATAATCATTTCAGGGAGGATCTGTACTACCGTCTCAAAGTTTTGGAGATCCCCCTTCCTCCGCTGCGTGATCGTTTAGGCGATATTCCTCTACTTGTTGATCACTTTTACAAGCAGTTCAACCGGCGTTTTAACAAGCGAATAGAGGGCGTTTCAGAAGATGTGGAAAAGACATTGATGGTATATCCGTGGCCAGGAAATGTGCGGGAGTTGGAACATGCCATCGAACATGCTTTTGTGCTTTGCCACGGACGCATTATTGCCGTTGAGCATCTGCCGCCCGAAATTAGAGAGTACCAAAGATATCAAAAATCGAATTTTAAAAAAAGTTCCTCCCTGGATATTCAAACCGTCCTCGAGGCTTTGAAAAAAACAGGCGGGAACAAAGCCAAGGCTGCCCGGCTCTTGGGAGTAAACCGCCGCACGATCTATCGTAAACTGTCCCAGAATCCAGATTCCGGCAAATCGAATCAGCAGGTGTGACCGGCCCGAAAGTGTGACGTCACAATTTTGTGACATGTCACACCTTTGCCGCTACTCAAATTTACGGCAATTTTCCTCTCGAATATCCTAATATCCCAAAATAATTAGAATAAAAAATTTTGACGAAACCTGATGCTTTTTGGCATGTCTCTTGCCTTAAATCCCCTACAATGTAGCAGTGAGAAATATCAAAATGTGTCGGGACAAAAGATGCTTAGGAACAGAGATGCGACTGGATGACCCAAAGGCCCAACAACCGAAAAAAAAACTCAAAAGAGGGTCTTGTGTCCTTTTGTTCGATCTCCCGACAAGGATTGTTATTTCCTGGACATGAACAGTAACAAAATATCGATGGCGGTTTACTACTGTCAGAATCATTTTAAACAATGTGAGATTTTCAAAAGGATGACCCGGCCGAAAAAAAAATCTAACGAGATTAAAAGCCCAATTGAGTAAAACTCAATTCGTCAGCGACCAGTTGTTGGTTGTCCGTTGTGAATCAATTCCTATGGCGCATCTTGACCTGGAATAATGCACATTTAAAGGAGAATATCACCATGAAGGTCTCAACAAAACTCTATATAGCACTCTTTGCGCAATTTATAGTTGCCATCTCTCTTGTTGGCATTTTGCTCTTCATGCAAACCAAACAAAAGCACGATAGTCTTGTTATCAACTTGGCGGGAAGACAGCGGATGTTGAGTCAGAAAATGACCAAAGAAATACTGCTGTTCTCAGAAGGGCATTTGTCTTCTGAGAAAGTTGCCAACACGATTAATGTGTTTCACGATACTTTGAAAAGTCTGTATCATGGAGGCAAAGCTCCGCTGGATCTAGCCCAGACGCAGTTTGCAGAGCTGCCAAAACCCAGCAGCCAAGAGGTGGTCGACCAGCTTGAGAAAGTTGAATCAACGTGGAAGCTTTATCAAAAAGATGCGTTAAAAATTCTTGCCGAAAAGAATCAATCCTCTCTCGGACATATTAGGAAGATCAATGCAGCGTTGCTTCAGGAAATGAAAGAGGTGGTCGATCAGCTTGAGAAAGTTGAATCAACATGGAAGCTGTTTCAAGAAAATGCGATAAAAATTATTGCCGAAAAAGATCAGCGTCCACTCGAACAAATTAAGAAAATCAATGTTCCGTTGCTTCAGGAAATGAATGAAGCCGTTTTCCTTATGGATCAGGAGGCGTTCAAAAAAGTGCAGTCCGTCAGAAACTTACTCTTAGTGGGATGTGCTGTTCTCGTCATTATTTTTCTAGTGACCATACGGATCATATTACGCGAAAGACAGGCGGACTGACCCAAGCAAAAACAGGATGGTATATAGGAGGGAGTAAATGAGTCAAGAATCCGATTTGAATCGGAGAAAATTTATGGAGATTGGAATTTATGCCATCAGCGGTACTATCGCCGCTGTCAGCGGCACGGCCTTTGCCCGTTTTGCCATCGGACCCTCTTTTAAAGAACAAAAATCGAAATGGATTGAGGTTGAACTTGAGGAGTATCAAGATGAGGGCTCGGGCTTTGAAAGGGTGGTTTTGGAATATGAAACCAAAGACGGCTGGTTAACAAATAATGCCCGCACACTCGCCTATGTAAAAAGAGTAAAAGAAGATAAAATCATTGCCATCTCTGCGGGCTGCACGCATTTGGGATGCATCGTCACCTGGGATGAAGATCAAAAAATATTTAAATGCCCCTGTCACAATGGCAAATTTGACGCGGATGGTAAAGTGATCGACGGCCCCCCGCCGGCTCCCCTAAAAAGACATTTGGTCAAAATTGAGGATGAGGTGATATTTTTGTCGACCCGGACCGTTCCCCTGGGAGGTGATCCAAATGAAAGTGCTTAAGGATATTTATAGCTGGATCGATGAACGAGTGGAAGTGGGTGAATACATCAAAAAAGATATCCTGGATAAGCCGGTCCCCAAGGGATTAAACCTAAGCTACTGCTTTGGAGGCATCACCTTCTTTTTGTTTGTCATGCTGGCGGCCACCGGTTACTTCATGACCCTTTATTACGTTCCGACGCCGACTCAAGCCTATGATGCCGTCGATTTTATGACTTACGAAGTCTCTCTGGGGTATATTATAAGGGGTGTCCACCACTGGGCCGCTAATTTAATGGTCATCACCATTTTTATCCATATGCTGCGCGTCTATGTTTACGGCGCCTATAAGAAACCCCGAGAAATCAACTGGATAACGGGCGTACTGCTTTTAACGATGGTTATGGGATTTGCTTTTACAGGCTACCTTTTGCCTTGGGATCAGAAAGCATACTGGGCCACAAAGGTCGGCACGAGTATTATGGGGACTGTTCCTATCATAGGAGAATACGCTTTAAAATTGACCCGTGGCGGAACGCACCTGGGCGCGTTGACATTGGCAAGGTTTTATTCCATCCACGTCATCTTTTTACCGATGCTAACGGCGATATTGCTCATCGGACATTTCTTTATGATACGCCGCCAGAGCATCGCCGAACCGCTTTAAACCTAAAGTGAGCGGTTCCGGGTTTACCCGCCTTTGGCGGCGCCGTAGGCGACCAGGGTATAAAGGTTATAAAAAAAGGAAGAACGAAAAAATTATGAGAAATCAACACAATAGCGAAAACATAAAAGAATCGGAAGAGACCTTTTATCCCTCCTTTCTCTTCAAAGAGATTGTGGTGATGATGTGTATTTTTATTTTGGTGGCGATCGTTTTGGCACTCGTGTTTCCCGTAAGCCTTGGAGATCCTGCCGATCCGACGGACAACTTATTTATCCCCAAACCTGAATGGTATTTTATGGCCCTGTATCAGCTTTTAAAATATTTTCCGGGAAAACTTGAGATAATCGCCACGGCAATCATCCCCGCGGGAGGTATTATCGTTCTTTTTCTGCTGCCGTTTATTGATATAAATCCTGAAAGAAGACCCGTCCAAAGACCGATTGCAATGGCAACAGGATTTTTTGCCGTCATTGCATTGGTGGTGCTGACGGTGATCGGACTTAACTCATAGGTGAAAGGAGGGTAGCGCAAACGTTATTCATGCATATCAAAATTGACGAACTTGTAAGAAGTCCATTCGTCGAGATTGCTTCGCCATGCTCGCAATGACATCTTTTATTGACTTTTTACGAAACCATCAAAATTTATTAAGGAGGAAAAAAATGAAAAAAAATTATTTTTTTATTGTGCTTTTAATAATCGTTGCCGCAGTAGCGTTTTACGGCATATCCACGGTCGATGCAAAATCCAAAGGAGATCTTGTGCTGATTTCTAAAAAGGTGAAGTCGGCGCCCGCCGATGCCGGCAGCTCTCAATGGGACAAGGCCAGGGAGGCCAAGCTGGTCCTGGTCGGCGCAGGAAAAATTGAAGGCAAGGAAATTGAACTGAAAGCCAAATCCGTCTACACCAAAGATGAAATATTTTTCAGCTTTGAATGGCCGGACAAGGATAAGAGCATGAAGAAGAATGCCTGGAAATTTAGTGGCGGAAAATGGGTTAAACAGAAGGCTAACGAAGACAGACTTGGAGTGATATGGGAAATAAACCGGATAGACAAATTCGCGAACAAAGGTTGTGCCGTGCTCTGTCACAACGAATCCAAGAACAATAAAGAATGGTACTATTCCGTTAACTCAAAGAAAGAAAAGGCCGATCTTTGGCACTGGAAATCGGTCAGATCGAATCCGGTGGGATTTCTTGAAGATGGCTATGTGATCGCAAACCCGAGCAAGGAGCCCGAAAAAGGCAGAAAGAGAGATGCCGGCTCGGGGACAAAAGCCAAGAGCAACCGGACCAAAGATAAATCAAAACCGGCCTATATGCAGGATCCGGCTAAAAAACCATCGATTGATGGTTCACTTCTGGTTGCTGAGGCGGTCAAGATTGAGGATCATTCCAAATTCAACGAAGGTGATGAGCTTCCCGGCTACATGCTTCAACCCGCATGGAAGGACAGCTTTGGAGATGTAAAAACAACGGGTGTCTGGGAAAACGGCAAATGGACCGTTTTCATGTCAAGAAAACTCGACACCGAACATGAAGATGATATTCAATATAACACTCGCAAAAAATACCCATTTGGTATTGGCGTATTTGATAATTCAGGTGCCGAACACAGTTATAATTCGGAACCGTTGAAGCTGCAATTCAAGTAATGTCGACAGATCCAAGTGACCCCGCCTCACAGGGCGGGGTCGACGCCGATATCATATTTCAGAGAATCATTTTCTCATCCATATTGACAGGTTACATTCTTTTCATCAACGGCTGGATCAAGCTTTTCAGAAGACACGCCGGTGCCTGTAGATGTAGGATGAACTCTAGAATTGATGGTTTCGTAAAAAGTCGGAAAACATATCTTTCCGAAATAATTATATAA
>CAZHAH010000098.1:0-21515 GCA_964530095.1 uncultured Desulfobacteraceae bacterium
GATGTCATTCTTATCGGCAACCCGGGAACCGGCAAATCCTTTTTAGCCAAATGTATCGCCTACGGAGCGACTCAAGCCGGCATAAAGGTGCTGTTTACGACTGCCATGGATATGATCAACCATTTAATTGCCGCTGAAGCAGATCAGTCCCTGCTGAAAAAAACTCCATCATTATCAATCCCAGGATCTTCTTGTTATTGACGAAATCGGATACCTTCCGCTGGGTCAACAGGGATCAAACTTATTCTTCCAGGTCATTAGCCACAGGCATGAATTGAAATCAACAATGATAACCACCAATCTGCCTTTTGCTCAATGGGGGAATATCTTTGACAGCACCACTGTGGCCACCGCGATCGCCGACCGGCTCGTCTATAACTCCCAGGTTCTCATTTTGGAGGGAAAAAGCTATCGAAAGAGGAGCAAATAGGCTGAATAACAACATATAAGGGCAACCCGGCAGCACCCTTCATTGCACGACACCTGCAGTTTTTACATACGACCGCCATGCCAAACTGCGTCTCGGGGACCTTGTGGCCGATATCTTAACCGATGATATTGGCTGGAATCTTAAACGCTGATCCCAGTAGGATTAGATAAAGATTACTTTTTACCCATTTAAGCTTTGAGCGGATATGGGTAAAATAGTGATGAGTAAAATATGCGGTTCAGGGTTCAGCGTTCCCCGTTCAGGGTTAAGAGCCTCAATTACCCACAAGCCCCTGATTTTTAAACCCTGATCCCTGGTCGCCTACGGCGCCGCCAAAGGCGGGTAAACCTATGAACCTGAAACCGCATTAAATAGGCTGATCTAATTTTTGCTTGATATGACCATTTATAGGTGCTATTAAAACATCATTTAAAAGACTGTATAAAGGAGCTTGTGCCATGCTTACTAAAATTCATGCAGACTATACTGTCAGCATCACCGACCTAAAGAAAAATCCGCAGGCACTTATCGACAATGCCCACGGAGAAGCGATTGCCCTGCTCAATCGAAACAAACCGACAGCTTATATCATCCCGGCAGAAACTTACGAAAATCTGATGGAGCTGGCAGAAGATATTGAGCTTAGCCAAATCATCGAGGATCGCAAAGCTGAAAAAGGTGACGCTGTTGAGGTCAGTTTAGATGAGCTATAAGCTGAAATTCCTGCCGAGCGCATTAAAAGAATGGCACAAATTGACACCGGAAATAAAAGAGCAATTCAAAGCGCATTTGAGCCATCGACTTGAAAATCCTCAGATCGATAGCGCCAGGATCAAAGGCTATAAGTGTCATTACAAGATCAAGCTGCGGTCCGTTGGTTATCGGCTGGTTTACGAGGTCGAAGAAAAAGAGATTATCGTTTACATGATATGCGTTGGCCGAAGGGACACGATTTATAAAATACTTAAAAAGCGCAGACCAAAAATGCTCTAAGGGACATAACACTTTGATGTTTTAATATTCAGTGACCGCTCACAGGTTCAGAGTTCAAAGGTTTACCTGCCTTTGACAGCGCGGCGACCAGGGCTCAGAAACTTGGATCGTTAAAAAGAAAAAGCAACCCTGAACGGTGAACTCTGAACCTCTGAACGCTTGCAATATTTTGGGGAGGATATAATGCCAAATCAACCGGATTGGAAAAAGCTGACCCGCCGAATGGAATCGCTGTTACGGCTTAAATCGTTTCCCGTGGCCTTTAAAATGTTGGCCAAAAAGGAAGAACTCGACCAGATCCCTTTTATGCGGAGGTTAAAACATAAGAAGACCATGTGCCAAATGATCACTCTGGCGCGAAATTTCAACTGGACCGTGGGGGCCGAAGGGGATGATTTCCTCTCCCACATGTGTCCCTCTGTAATCGGACTGGAAGAAATCCCCTCACTTTACAAAGATGGCACCTTCCGCAGTATCGTCTGGGTCAAGACCAGAGCCGACGGTAAACAATATGAAGCTTCGGTTCCTCGGCTCCCAACCGGGAAATATGAGGCGGTCGCCATGGCTCCGCTGGCCCATAATCCTTTTGAACCGGATATTGTCCTGATTTACGCCAATCCGGCCCAAATGATGATTCTGATCAATGCCCTCCAGTTTGAAGACTACGAAGTCATGCAATTCTATTGCGTAGGTGAAACCTCCTGTTCGGATGCCATCGCACGCGCCTATCTATCCGCCAAACCCTCGTTGACGATACCCTGTTTTGGCGAACGCCGATACGGACACGCCCAGGATGAAGATCTCGTGATGGCAATCCCGGCGGACAAAATGCAAAAGGCGCTGAAAGGGATGGAAGCGCTCTACCGTCGAGGAATCCGCTACCCCATCAGTTTTGCCGGTGCGGAACAGGATCTCACGGCCTCATTTCCGACAGCTTACGGCGGTTTGGAGCAGATCGAAGCCATCCGTGGCAAAGACAACCGCTTGCTTTTGGGTATTACCGGGGGGGTTGCCAGCGGCAAAACAACCGTGGTCGATATGCTGGCCGAATTGGGCGCAGCCGTGATCGATTTTGACATTCTGGCCCGGCAGGTGGTTGAACCCGACCAACCGGCCTGGAAGGAAATTGTGAGCTATTTTGGAGAACAGGTGCTCCAGGAGAATCGAGAGCTTGATCGCAAAAAACTCTCCCGGATTGTATTTCAGGACAAACAAAAGCGAAAAAAACTGGAGGGTTTCATCCATCCGCGAACCCTAGAGGAATTCATCAAACAGGTCGCCGACATCACTCAAAAAACCCCCGGCGCCATCATCCAGGCCGATGTGCCCCTTCTGATCGAATTGAACTGGCAGTATCTCTTTCACAAGATTGTGGTGGTTTCGGTGTCACCGGAAAAACAGATCGAACGGCTGATCAAACGCGATAACATCAGCCCCGAAGAAGCACATAACATCCTCAGCGCTCAGCTCCCCATCGATGAAAAGGCGGGTTATGCCGATTTTGTCATCGACAACGGCGATTCCCTTCAGGAGACGAAAACGCAGGTGGAAAAGCTCTGGCAGGAATTACAGCGTATCCAAAGGGAAGGAGAATAAAAGATGGTAACCGTTCAGAGGTTTACCCGCCTTTGGCGGCGCCGCAGGCGACCAGGGTTCAGAGTTCAAAGATTCAGAAATTTGAACTTATTAACGCCACGTTTTATGAGCGCATAAAATCGACCGCATTTTGAAAGATGCGGATCCCGGGAGCCGGAGCGGAGTCAGTCGGATTTCCAGACCGTTTCCGGTTTTCTTTTCTCTGCGGCCAGTCGGGGTGATTGGTCCAGTGGTTAAAGGCTTCGGGATGGGGCATAAGGCCAAATATTCGACCCGTTGAATCACAGATACCGGCAATGTCGTTCAGGGAGCCATTGGGGTTGAAGGGAAATTCTCCCTGGGCCGGGGTTCCGTCCGGCAAGGCATATTGAAGAGCGATCTGGTCGTTCTGTACCAGGCGCTCGATGGTTACGGGATCTGAAAAAAACTTGCCTTCACCATGTCGCACCGGAAGTTCCAGCTGATCGATGCCTTGGGTATAGATGCAGGAAGATGCCGGATTGGCCTTGAGGTTAATCCACTGGTTTCTAAAATTCCCGCAGTCGTTAAAAGTCAACGCCACGGAGCGGGTCTGATAATCCTGATCACAGCCCGGTAAAAGACCCATGTTGACCAGTGCCTGAAATCCGTTGCAGATACCCATTACCAGCTTTCCTTCAGCAATAAACGCCAAAAGACTCCGGCCGACATTGGTCTTTAGGCGAACCGCCTGCACCACTCCGCCACCGTGATCATCCCCCCAGCTGAATCCCCCTACAAAAGCGAGGATCTGATAATCGCTTAAATTTTTAGATCCACGGATCAGCGTATTGATATGGATGCGATGTGCCTGAGCCCCGGCCAGTTCGAATGCATATGCAGTTTCATGGTCGCAGTTCAGACCGTACCCGCTCAATACCAGGACTCGTACCGAACTCATATCAACGCTCCAAAAGGCTTTTTCCAGGCCGCTTTCAGATCTGCAACCGGAACATTGACCAGCGGTGAGTCATCGATTGCGTTGATCACCAGCTCGGGATTTTTTGTGACTTCTCCGATAGAAGCGCAAGGGAGTCCCTCAAAGATCTTTTCAAACTGATCTTTGTTTTGAGAATCGATGCTGACCACAAACCGACCGGCTGATTCGGAAAACAAAAGCACATCGTCGCGTTCCACCTGAACGGCGGGAATTCGGTCCAAATGGACGTTCATCCCCAGGTTACCCCCCATGGCTACCATGGCCAGGTGAACCGCCATCCCCCCGCGGTAGATGCCGTGGGCCGAAGCCACAAGCTCCTCATGAATCGCCTCGCTCAGAGCCCCGTAAAGCGCAAGGAATGCTTCCGGAATCACTTTGGGAACGTTCAATCCCACATATCCCAAGTGTTCATAATATTCCGACCCACCCAGTTCGTTGCGCGTCACACCGAGCCCATACACCAAATCTCCCGGCACCTTGCATTCCATGGTGACACATTTCTCAATATCGCCCATAACCGCAATAGTGGAAAACTGAAGCGTCTCCAGAGCAGAAATCTTGTGGTTTTCACCATATTTCCCTTGCAAGTGTCCGTCGACGTACATACTGTCTTTTCCGGATAGCAGCGGTATTTCATAGGCCAGACAAATATCACGCAGCGCCCGGCAGGAACGCACCAGTTGGGCGGCTTTCAATTTGCCGTCCGGGTTTTCGACGGGATCGAATTGAATATTGGGCCAGCAGAAATTATCGACTCCGCCGGTCAAATCGAGCTGCGCCCCGACCGCTATCAATCTGCGAACCGCTTCATCGATGGTGCAGCTTGTCATATGGTAGGCATCAATTTGAGAATAGCTCGGCAACAACGCCTGGGCCAGCGCAAGCCCTTTTTGGGAATCAAGCACAGGACGGATAACGGCCGCATCGCTGTTGACATCGCGCTCAACGCCACCCAACGGTTTAATCACGCTGGTTCCCTGTACCTCGTGGTCATACTGACGGTAAATCCACTCCTTGGAGCAGATATTGGGTCTTGCAAGGAGGTCAGAAAGAAGGGTTCCGCAATCCGTAGGTGGGCCTAAAACCGGTTCAAATAATCCTCTTTTTTCAGGCACAACCCATTCGGCCTCGAACTCCCATTGCGGAAAGCCTGACTGGAGAAGATCCATGTCCACGTGCGCACAGATCTGGCCGTCATATGTGATATGCATCTTCCCGGAGTCTGTGTATTCACCGATGACGGTGCTCTCGACCGCATGTTGCTGGGATAAATTTAAAAAATTTTCCAACTGACTGGGCTGGACGGCGACGGTCATACGTTCCTGAGATTCCGAAACCCAGATTTCCCAGGGATCCAGCCCGGCATATTTCAGAGGCACCTTTTCCAACTGCACGTCACATCCGTTTGAAAAGCGGGCGCTTTCACCCACGGAGGACGAGAGCCCGCCGCCTCCGTTATCGGTGATAAATTGAATCAATCCCCGGTCGCGAGCCTCCAACAAGAAATCATGCATCTTTTTCTGCGTATATGGGTCTCCGATCTGTACATGCCCGGCGGGGGTATGCTCCGAGAATGTCTCTGAAGCCGCCGTAACGCCATGAATCCCGTCTTTTCCGACCCGCCCTCCGCACATGATGATCAGATCCCCGCGAGAAATGCTTTTCTGTTCACTCGGTTCTCCATCGATCAAAGCCGGCATAATTCCCACCGCCGTCACAAAAACGAGACATTTTCCCATATAACCCTGCTGAAAATAGACCTGCCCGAAAGTGGTTGGGATGCCGCTTTTGTTGCCCCCGTCTTTGACCCCCTCGATGACCCCGTCCAACAGGCGGCGGGGATGAAGGCGCGGGTTGAGATCGCCGGCATAATCCCGTTCTCCCACACAAAAGCCGAAACTCCCCATCACCAATCTGGATCCCTTGCCGGTACCCATAGGGTCGCGATAGATTCCGACAATGCCGGTAATGGCCCCGCCATAGGCTTCCATGTTTGATGGGGAATTGTGGGTTTCACCGGTGATAACAAAATGGTGATCTTCATCAAAGCGCCCGGCGCCGGCATTATCCCACAAAACCGATACCACCCATGGTTTTTTCTTTTTGAGTGCAAGTGTTGGGGCTTCAATGCAGGTTTTAAAAAGGTTGTCGACGATTTCCTCATCCCCGCTGGAAAGATCAATGTAGCGGAAAAGGCCCCTAAAGGTATTGTGATTACAGTGATCACTGCGGGCTTGAGAAACATATTCGATTTCCACATCAGTGGGATCTGTCAGGCCCACAGCGGACCTGTCGGTCTGGACGTCCGGGTTTAGAAAATAAGAACGAATGGTGGCTATATCATTCGGATTCAGCGCCAAGTTGCGTTGGTCGCTGACCTCTTTTAGGACCGCATCACTATCGATGGGAACCGTCGTAACCATTGGTTTGTGTGCCAGCGTGACTTTGGGAAGGATCAGGCCGATCCCCTCCTGAGTGTTCCATTCTTGTGCGGCATATATTTTCCATTGCTGGATCAAATCATTGGCCAATAATTCAGCCGCAATTCGATCGGCGTCTTTACGGCTTAATTCGTCACCCACGAGGCAATAACGCTGGGAGGTATATGCTGCTTCGTTTGGACCGAACTTAAGCGCCAAAAAATCCTCGATGGCTTCAATCGCCGTGCTTCCGGGATTGTCCCGCACGCCCGGGCGATAGCCGACCCAAATCGTCCAGTCAAAAGGAACCGGCAGGGAGTCATAGGAAGAAATTTGCGTCACCGGGTTTGAAAATATTTCCTTTTGAATCGTGTCGAATTGTAGCGCTGAAAGGTTTGCATCTATGGTGAGGATATGAATGGTGCGGACCTGGGTCAGGTTAAGGCCGAAATAGGTTTTGGCCTTTTTTCTGATTCTCTCGCCCTCGGCGTCGAACAGATCCGGCTTTAGGGTTATTTCCAATCGCTGCGGCATACGAATCAACGAAATCTCAAATTCCAAGCATCAAATTCCGAACAAATCCCAAATTCTAAATCCGAATGAATTGAGCTATTTTAATTTTTCCAGATCATTTACGGGTTTGGCATTGGACAATTTTGGTCAGTGTCCATTCAGAAATAGTAGATTTTGGTTCAGGGCAAGGCCGCAGCATTTCTGCAACCGCAGGCATAGCCGGGCTATGTTGAGGATTGCATAAATGTGAGAACACTGTCCCGGGCCAAAAGATGCTATTTCTGAATGGACACCAGCTAGCTGAACAGTATCCGCGCTATATCATTGTAAAACACATACACCATCAGCAAAATCAGTACAAAGAGTCCGGCCTGTTGCGCAATTTCGCGCACCCGAATATTCACCGGGCGTCGAATCACGAGTTCGATAAAGAAAAAGAGCAGATGGCCCCCGTCAAGAATCGGTATGGGCAGAAAATTGAGGATCGCCAGATTAATACTGATTAACGCAATGAAAAATGCCAGACTGGCCATGCCTTCCTTGGCCTGCTGGCCTGACAATTGAGCAATCATGATCGGACCGCCCAGGGTTTTGGGTGAAATCCTGCCCTGGATTAATTTGACGATGCTGACAATGGTAAGTTCTGCAATCCGATACGTCTGGGCGATACTTTCGGTCAGCGATTCCCAGGGGTTTAGTTCCAGGTTCAACACCTCACCGGCAGCCGTTATTCCGATTACATGCCGTTCAATGTCTTCGCCAAACAGATTTTTGTCTTCTTTGAGACGGGGTGTGACGGCTATATCCAAGGTGGAATCACCCCGGCGAACGGTTAGGGTAAGGGTTCTGCCCCGACTGTGGGTGATGATTTGGGCCATTTCTTCCCAGGTCGATATGGACCGGTAATCGATGCCTGTAATCAGATCTCCCTTTTTTAATCCGCCTTGTTCGGCAGCTGAATTGGCATGTACTTGCCCCACCGAAGGCTTCAGGATATATGTCCCCGAAATCAGAAAAAGCACGCAGAAAATGATGACGGCCAGGAGAAAATTAAAAAGAGGTCCCGCCGCAACAATCAGTATCCGCTTAAAAACGTGTTTATGGGTGAATGAGAAGGGGATTTCGGCTGCATCCAGCTCGGCATCCGGCTCTTCGCCGACCATCTTTACGTAGCCGCCCAAGGGTATGGCAGAGATGCGATAGTCGGTCATTCCGAATTTTTTGCTCACAATCCGGGGCCCGAATCCGAGCGAAAACTTTTCGACACCAACCCCAAAAAACCGGGCTACCAAAAAGTGGCCCAGCTCATGGAAAAAAATGAGGACGCCCAAAACGACGATAAATGCCAAAACGCTGGTGCTCATGATGATCCGCTAAATAATATCGTTAAAATTCCGCCCCGGCCTCAAAAAAGAAGCCATCGATGGTTGCATCAAATTTAACATCGCTTTCATCGATGTCAATAGCATCATATCGATATCCGGCGGCCGCAAACAGGGGGCCGAAAATTTTAGCTTTCAGCCTGGCGACAAGGCTGAAATAGGAATTATTACCAAACATGAGCCCGCGCAGCTCGCCTTCAATCGAAAATCGCTTAACCGGTTTCACCTGAACACCCAAATATACCATCGGAAGCGGAACGACCAGATCTTCAGACTCGCTTAGCCCTGTGGCATCTTGTCGAACTTCGGCTGCGAAATCGATAATGCGAAGGTTAAGCCCCGCATCCACATTCAGTGTCTTAAGCGTCGCCAATCCAAGAAACGGGAGTCCGTAATAGAGCCCGATGTCGTAGTGGGTGAGATCAACCTTGGAATAAAAATCAACATCTTGTGTGAAGTTAAAATCACCGAATTTAAATGTCACCGATTTTCTGCCGGTAGCGTCAAAGCTCATGGGGGTAGCCATGAGATAGATATTGGGGATAACAAGCGGCATATCGACCTTGGCCCTGCCCATAAAGCGAAACTTGTTGTCGTATTTAAGGTCGTTCTCAATACTAAGGGTATCATTAACCCCTAAGCCTTTGTAAGAAAGATCACCGCCCGGGTTCTGGTACCAGCCCCCTACTGCAACCTCCAGGCCGATGGCGTGTGAACTCGCGGGCAAAGCGATCAAAATCAACAAGCTGATAATCCAGGACATCTTTTTCATCATTTGCCTCCTTTTTTCATCATGGATGGATTTCAATGATTCGAAGCTTTATATTAGATTGTTTGCATATTCCCTGGCCCACCCGTCGGCGGCGATAATATCCGCCAGGGATGGGTGTTCCGAATAGGCGTGGTTTAGCATTGTTTTTTGAACAAGTTCGGGAATCTGCACAAACTCAACCCGATGCTCCAAAAAGGCTTGAACGGCAACCTCATTGGCTGCATTTAAAACCGCCGGAACGGTTCCTCCTTGCCTGCTGGCCTGAAAAGCGAGTGCCAAACAAGGAAATTTTTCCGTATCCGGTGTATCGAACGTGAGGGCCCCGATAGTCCCAAAATCGGGTTCCGGTTGACCCAGGGGGAGCCTTTCGGGATACGCTAGCGCAAATGCGATGGCGGTTCTCATATCCGGGATCCCCAGTTGGGCCATAACAGATCCATCTCGGAACGATACCATGGAGTGTATCACACTTTGTCTGTGAATAACAACTTCAATCCGGTTCTCGGAAACCCCAAAAAGATGTTTGGCTTCGATGACCTCAAGCCCCTTATTCATTAGGGTTGCCGAGTCGATGGTTATTTTGGGCCCCATCGACCAGTTGGGATGTTTCAGAGCCATTTCCGCCGTGATGGTTTTAAAATCTTCTTTGGGCACATTGAAAAATGGGCCCCCTGAGGCGGTCAGCAATATTTTCTGAAGGTCCTGTTTGCGGTTGCCTAACAGGCATTGAAAAATAGCACTGTGCTCACTATCGATGGGGAGGATATCGACCTTATTTTCAGCCGCCTTTTGCATCACGATCTCCCCCGCCATAACGAGGGTCTCTTTATTGGCCAGGGCTATCGTTTTTTGGGCTTCTATGGCTGCCAGGGTCGGTTTCAGACCGGCCGCGCCGACCATAGCGGATACTACTGTATCAGCCGAATCCAAAGCGGCCGCAGCACAGTAGCCTTTATCGCCGTACAGGATTTCGACATCGTTTCCTGGACCCAGCAAGCGTTTCAACTCCGCAGCGTATTCGTCATGATATACGACCGCCATCTCGGGCTTAAAAAGCTCGATCTGATGGGCCAGGATTTCGACTTTGCTTTTTGCAGCCAGGGCCTTTACCCGGAATTCATCCGGAAACATTTCCGCAATAAAAAGGGTGTTTTGTCCAATCGAACCGGTTGAGCCGAGGATGGATAGATTTTTCATAATAAATTGAAGATTGTGATTTATGACTTTCGATTGGTGAAAATCGAAAATCATCAATTAAAAAATGATGATCCCGTAAAAATTCGTGAATTCAACTAAGAGATGGCTAAGTAAAAAGTCTCCAATGCTGTCATTGCGAGCGTAGCGAAGCAATCTCGTAGTTTGTAAGTACCTGAAATCATGAGATTGCCGCGTCGCTCCGCTCCTCGCAATGACAGGGGAACAGACTTTTTACGACGCCATCAAAAGATGTATTCTTTAATATAATAGACCGCCGGGGCGGCGAACAATAAGGCATCGATACGATCTAAAAATCCGCCGTGGCCCGGTAGAATTCCACCTGAATCCTTAATGTGGGTGACCCTTTTGAGCAAAGATTCAAACAGATCTCCGATCTGCCCCACGGCGCCCACACACACAAACAAGAAAAGGCTCGCACCCCATGGGAGCAGCGGTAAAAACAGTTGCTTAAAAAGAGCACCGACCGCAATGTTGGCCAGAAGTCCTCCCAAAGCGCCCTCAACCGTCTTGTTGGGGCTTACCGCAGGGGCCAGTTTGTGTCTTCCCCAATAAGTGCCCGCATAGAAGGCCCCCGTATCCCCGGCAAAAACGATAACAATGGCCCAAAAGACCCACAAAACACCGTCATACGCGTTGCGGATCAGAACGACATAGGCCAGGGCCAAAGAGATATATGCCACTCCGGCAATCTGTTTGATGGCCATGTCCGCTATAGTGCGATTGGTTTTAAAGTTCCCGATGGCAAAAAAGGCGGATAGGATGAGATTTAATGAAATAATGCCGATAATCAGATCAAATGAGCTGTGGTAGGCTGCCCATATGATTATACAAGCCGTAAAGTAGCCGAGGTAGGAAAAAAATATCCACTGCCGAGAGATCGTTTTTGAGGCACTTTTAAAAATGATACGAAAATATTCCCAAAGACAGACGATCGCAATCAGCAATATGAACGTCGCAAATAAAGAACGGCCTCCCCAGTGAATCAACACAATGACCACGGGGAGAATGATGATGCTTGTGATCCAGCGTTTTAAATGCATAGTCTCCGGCTGCTAACCATTACAGACGTTTTTTGCTTTTATAGCCCCTATTCTTCAGTCTTTCCGAAACGCCTTTCTCGTCGTTGATAATCTTTTAAAATATCGACGAATTCATTTTCTTCAAAATCCGGCCACAAAGTGTCCGTCACAAATATTTCCGTATATGCAACCTGCCATAAAAGGAAATTGCTGATCCTCATTTCTCCGCTTGTTCGAATCAGAAGATCCGGGTCCGGCATATCGCAGGTATATAAATACTGGGATACCTGCGCATCGGTTATCGCCTCCGGATCCAGTTCTCCTTTCTGAGCTTTATGTGCGACTTCCTGCACCATGCGAACGATTTCGGACCGTGCGCCATAACTCAAAGCCAGCGTCAGCGTCATAGCGTTATTTGTCGCAGTCAAGGACATGCTTTTTTGCAGCGCTTTGCGCACATTGGCCGGCAACCGCTCGATCTGTCCGATGGTATTAAGGCGGATATTGTTCTGCATGAGTTCTTGGCGCTCGGATTCCAGAAATTTATTGAGAATCGACATCAAAGCCGTCACTTCCGCTTTCGATCGCTGCCAGTTTTCAGTGGAAAATGCGTACAGGGTCAGGAAAGGGATTCCGATTTTACGGCAGGTCCTGACAATTTTTCGAACCGCTTCGGCGCCTTCCTCATGCCCGCGTATACGATTTAATAGCCGTTTTTTGGCCCAGCGGCCATTCCCATCCATGATGATGGCAATGTGCTGGGGAAGATTTGTGGGATCAAGATTTGAATTATCAGAGGAAGACCGGCTAGAATTCAAGGATTTCTTTTTCTTTTTCTGAGTAGATGTCATCTATTATTTTGACATGCTCATCGGTTATCTTTTGAATTTGATTCTGCCCTCGGTAATGATCATCTTCAGAGATTTCACCATCCTTTTCAAGGCTCTTTAAAAAATCGTTCGAATCGCGCCGTATGTTGCGCACCGCCACTTTGTGTTCCTCGGTTATTTTGTGAACGATTTTGGCCAGCTCCTTGCGCCGCTCTTCAGTGAGCGGTGGAATAGCGATTCGAATAATTTTACCGTCATTTGAGGGAGTGATTCCTAAATCGGATTTGAGGATGGTCTTCTCAATCTCCTTTATCATGGTCACATCCCATGGCTGGATGGTGATCAGGCGCCCTTCGGGAACGGCCAACGTCGCCATTTGATTCAGTGGTGTCAGCGTACCGTAGTAATCCACCCGGATCGCGTCCAAAAGCGCCAGAGACGCTCGTCCTGTCCGAACTTTATTTAATTCATTCTTTAGAGCAGTTGTCGTTTTGCCCATCCGTTCCCGAGTCTCAGAGTAAATATCTTCAAGCATGCTTTACTACCTTTTGAATGTGGGTTCTCAAATTAGGTTTTCTTGTACCCGGGCTTCAGTTCTCTTCACCGTTGTCAATCCGGGTACCGATTTCCTCGCCACATACCACGCGTCTGATGTTTCCCTGGGCGTTTAGTCTAAATACGATCAGGGGCAGCCGGTTGTCCATCGCCAGTGAAATAGCGGTCATATCCATTACCCGTAGCTGCTTACTCAACACATGCATATAAGTTGTGTGCCGCACGAATTTAGAATCCTCATTGAGGGCGGGATCCGAGTCAAACAGGCCGTCCACTTTGGTGGCCTTTAAAAGAACTTCGGCGTGGATTTCCTGAGCTCTAAGCACTGCCGCGGTGTCGGTCGTAAAATAGGGGTTGCCCGTTCCCGCGGCAAAAATAACCACCCGGCCCCTTTCCAGATGGCGCAAGGCCCTGCGAACAATGTACGGCTCGGCCACTTCATGCATGGAGATGGCCGACTGAGTTCGGGTTTGAATCCCATTTTTTTCAAGTGCAGCCTGGAGAGCTACGCTGTTGATAACGGTTGCCAGCATCCCCATATGATCAGCTGAATTTCGATCCATGCCGTAGGATGCGGCACTGATGCCCCTGAAAATATTGCCCCCGCCCACCACGATGGCAATCTGGACGCCGAGTTTAACTACCTCGTGCACCTCTTTTGCCACATAGGCCAGAATTTCGGGACTGATGCCAAAGCCCTGATCGCCCATTAAGGCTTCCCCACTGAGCTTCAGCAATAACCGTTTGTAACGCGGTTGCGTCAAGGGATTAAGATTCTCCTATTTGAAACCTTGAAAACCGTTTAATAGCGATGTTCTCACCAATTTTGGCAATCAGTTCATTTAAAAGATCGGCAACGCTCATATTCGGGTCCCGCACATAGGCCTGATTCATCAAACAGCTTTCATCATAGAATTTCTTCAGCTTGCCTTCGGCAATCTTGTCGACGATATTTTCAGGTTTTCCGGTTTCAAGGGCTTGAGCCCGATAGATTTCCCTTTCTTTGTTGATAATATGTTCAGGGACATCCTCGGCGGTGACAGCCACAGGGTTGGTGGCCGCAATCTGCATCGTGATATTCTTGGCGAACACCTTAAAATCTTCATTTTTCGCCACAAAATCGGTTTCGCAATTCACTTCGACCAGGACACCGATCTTTCCGCCCATGTGGATGTAGGATTCAACGATCCCCTCCGATGTTGCTCTTCCCGCCCTTTTAGCTGCGGTTGCCAGTCCTTTTTTCCTTAAAAAATCAACAGCTTTGTCAAGATCACCCCCCGACTCTTTCAAGGCCTGCTTACAATCCATCACGCCGGCACCGGTTTTCTCTCTTAGCTGTTTTACCATTTCTGCTGTAATCATACTCATTACAAATCTCCTGAACTATCAGCCTCTGTAGCATCTTCGGCTTCTTCGGTTTCCTCGGTTTCAGAAAGCGATCCATCGGATTCCGTGCTTGGTTTAGTCCGTTTGATTATTTCAACGACAGGCCCCTCGGTTCCATCTGAAATAACCTTCCTTTCTCCCGGCTTCATTTCAGCACTGGCCGCGGCGACTTCGGATATCTCCTCTATTTCCTTATCGGCTTCCGCCTGCTGCTGTTCTTCCAATCGTTGCCTTCCCTCAGCACAGGCATCTGCCACGCGCGATGACAGCAATCTAATAGCCCGGATGGCATCATCATTTCCAGGGATAATGTAGTCGATTTCATCTGGATTGCAATTCGTGTCGACGATGGCCACAATCGGTATATTGAGACGAATGCCTTCTCGAACGGCAATTGCCTCGTTTTTGGGGTCAACAATAAAAATTGCTCCCGGAAGTTTGTTCATATTCCGGATACCCCCCAGGTTGCTGTCGAGCTTCACCCGCTCCTTTTCCAGCTTGAGCCGCTCCTTTTTGGGGAACATGTTGATGGATTCGTCCAATGTAATCTTATTTAAATAATTCAGCCGGTCGATGCTTTTTTTAATCGTCTGGAAATTGGTCAGCATCCCCCCCAGCCATCGGTTGTGAACATAGAACATCTCACAGCGATTCGCTTCTTCATAAATCGATTCACGCGCCTGTTTTTTAGTGCCTACAAAAAGAACCGACCTGCCGCCGGCAACGGTATCGGCGATAAAATCATAAGCGGTTTTGAACATCCGCACGGTTTTCTGCAAATCGATAATATAAATCCCGTTGCGCGCCCCAAAGATAAACGGTTTCATCTTCGGATTCCAGCGCTTTGTTTGATGACCAAAATGAACTCCCGCTTCCAGGAGTTCTTTCATTGTCACGTATGCCATGCTCTTCTCCCTTTCTGTTTGGTTTTTCCGCCGTCCATGTCATCCCCGCTGCCTAACTTTCGTATCCGGTGAAACCCTGGCGCCGTTTGCGGCCGGGCTCCTTTGGAGAAAGCACCCAGGTGCGGGTCCAAAGACGTGAGTTGTTATAAACTGGAATTTGTTACCAAATTAATTCCGGGTGTGCAAGTGTTTTTATTACTTTTGTTAGAATTGAGATGTTACCTTTTCATGATAATCGCCACGCGGTCTTGGCCTTGGTAGTCCTTTTTAAAATCAACCCGGCCATAGGTTCCGCACTGATCTGTTATTTCCTGAAGGCTATCCTTTTGATCATGGCCGATTTCGAGCAGGATCGAGCCCTCTTTTTTTAAAAATGCGTCCGCAACACTCAGGATCTGTCTCAGGCAATATAGGCCATCTTCACCGCCATCCAATGCATGTATCGGTTCATATTGATGAATTTCGGGCTGCAAATGTCTGATTTCTCCGGTTTTGATATAGGGAGGATTCGAAATGATCATATCGAATTTCTGTCTATTTGGATCCAACGCATCAAACCAATTCCCGACCCAGTAATTGATCTGTCGATCGAATCCCTGTCGTCTGCTGTTCTCACGCGCCAATTGAACCGCACGCCCGGAAATGTCCGATGCAAAAAAAACATGGCCCGGCCTTTCAGCGGCCAGGGCCATAATAATCGCACCGGAGCCGGTTCCCAGCTCCAAAACCCATTGTGATTCATAAACAGGGTTATCGGTGGCGGCCTGATTCAAGTGACAAAGCACGGCTTCCACCAGGCATTCGGTCTCCGGCCTGGGGAGCAAAACATCTCTGTTAACGATAAGGTCGAGTGACCAAAATTCTTTGTGCCCGACGATATAGGCCACCGGTTCGCGTCTGGCCCTGCGTCTGATATAGGCTTTGAATCGGTCGAGTTCTTCTTTACAAAGCGGTTGATCATGGTTCACGTACAGGTCGATACGATTTACATCCAGCGTATGGGCCAACAATAATTCCGCAGCTGCCCTCGGGTTTTCAATTTTAAGGGATTTAAAATAGGAGGTGGTCCAAGTGAGGAGCTTAAGTATGTTCCATTGAGACGGTTTGTCGTCTGAGTGATTCTCCATCCTGGATTGCCTGAGCGTGAAATTGGGTAGTCAATTCGTCTATGAAATTGTCGATATCCCCTTGTAAGATACTTTCTAGCTTATACAGTGTTAGCCCGACACGATGGTCGGTCACTCTCCCCTGGGGAAAATTATAGGTTCTTATTCTTTCACTCCGGTCGCCGCTACCGATCTGGTTTTTTCGTTCTTCGGACCTCTTCTCGTTTTGCTCCTGCGCCATTTTATCCAGCAGGCGCGCGCGCAAAACCTTCAGCGCTCTGGCTTTGTTTTTGTGCTGCGATTTTTCATCCTGGCAGGTAACCACCAAGCCGGTCGGCAAATGCGTGACGCGTACCGCGGAATCGGTGGTGTTAACCGATTGCCCTCCCGGACCGGTGGAGCGGTATACATCAACCTTAACTTCCGACGGATCGATATCAACCTCCACTTCCTCGGCTTCCGGTAAAACTGCTACCGTCACGGCTGACGTGTGCACGCGTCCCTGGGTCTCTGTGGCCGGCACGCGTTGCACCCGATGGGTTCCGCTCTCAAATTTCAAACGGCTGTAGGCACCTTTGCCGTGTATCATGGCCATAATTTCCTTTAAACCGCCGACACCGGTCGGATGATGATTCAGGACTTCCACTTCCCAGCTTTTGTTTTCGGCATAGCGGCTATACATTCGAAACAGATCGCCCGCAAAAAGGCCTGCCTCTTCACCTCCGATCCCAGCCCGGATTTCAACGATCACATTCTTTTCATCATTGGGATCTTTGGGGATGAGGAGTTGTTTAAGCTCGTTCTCTAGTCTATCTTTTTCAGCACTGAGCTGGTCGATTTCAGTTTTGGCCAACGTTTTGATTTCCGGGTCGCCGTCCTTTAACAGGTCTAGTGCGCCATCCAGTTCGGCGTTGATTTGCTTATAATCCCGGAATACGCTTACCATCTTGCCAAGATCCGCATGCTCGCGGCTCAGGTGCTCATACGCCTCCCGGTTCTGAACGATTTCAGGATCACTTAAACGCTTTTCTATTTCGACAAAGCGTTCTTCAACGTCTATGAATTTATCATACATGCGTTGTACCTGTGACAGTTATTTCTAAGGGAAACCCTCGGCTGACTTATGGCAGGAAGGAAAATTGCAGCCTACTCTTCGTTATATTTGGCGTATTTGCGGCGGAAACGTTCAATACGGCCAGCCGAATCCACGAGTTTCTGCTTACCCGTAAAGAAAGGGTGGCATTTTGAGCAAATTTCCACCCGAATATTCTCTCTTGTCGAACCGACTTCAACTATATTCCCACATGCGCATTTTATCGTTGTCTCGAAATAGTCGGGATGAATGCCGTCTTTCATGATTTTTATTTTTTCCTTTCTGTCATTTATGAATTCATCGATTCCAAAAACGTTTTATTATCTTTGGTTTTGCTCATTTTTTCAAGAATAAATTCAAGGCTGTCAATCGGATTTAAGGTTGAAAGGAGCTTTCTCAAAATCCAGACGCGGTTCAGCACCTCTTTCACCAAAAGGAGTTCTTCTTTACGCGTGCCGGATTTGTTGAGATCGATCGCCGGAAATATACGTCGATCAGCCAATCTCCGATCTAAATTTATCTCCATATTTCCGGTACCCTTGAATTCCTCAAAAATGACCTCGTCCATACGACTCCCCGTATCGATAAGGGCTGTGGCCACAATCGTAAGGCTGCCGCCTTCTTCTATATTCCGTGCCGCTCCAAAAAACCGTTTGGGCCGTTGCAGTGCGTTTGAATCAACGCCTCCCGAAAGAATCTTACCGCTGGGAGGCATAACGGAATTATAAGCTCGCGCCAGACGGGTAATACTGTCTAACAGAATGACCACATCCTTTTTGTGCTCTACCAGTCTTTTGGCTTTTTCGATTACCATTTCGGCAACCTGAATGTGCCTCTCGGCCGGTTCATCAAATGTGGAGCTGATGACTTCCGCTTTGACTGAGCGCTCCATGTCAGTTACTTCCTCTGGCCGCTCGTCGATTAGGAGGACAAACGGTACGACCTCTTTATGGCTGGCAATGATGCTGTTGGCAATATTTTGCAGGAGCATTGTCTTACCGGATCGGGGGGGCGAAACGATCAGCCCCCGTTGGCCGAATCCAATCGGAATCATCAGATCCATGATGCGTGTGGAATAGTTGTCGGATGCCGTCTCGAGATTGACTTTGCAATCCGGATAAAGCGGCGTAAGGTTGTCAAACAGGATTTTATCCCGGGCGATTTCAGGATCTTCGTAGTTGATCGCCTCGACCTTGAGAAGGGCGAAATAGCGCTCTGAGTCTTTCGGTTTGCGGATCTGCCCTGAAACGGTGTCTCCGGTTCGCAGATTAAAGCGTCTAATTTGAGAGGGGGACACATAAATATCATCCGGCCCCGGCAAATAGTTGTAATTGGGCGCTCTTAAGAAACCAAACCCGTCCGGCAGGATCTCAAGTGTCCCTTCTCCGAATATGAGTCCGTTTTTCTCTATCTGAGCCTGTAGCAGCGCGAAGATGAGTTCCTGCTTGCGCATGCCGGCCGCTCCTTCAATGAGCAACTTTTTTGCCATCTGCGCCAGTTTGTTGATTTTCATTTCTTTTAGTTCGGCAATGTCCATGAAATATTTTCTCCAATTTTTTTTGTTAACGCCATATTAACCCAGGCCTCATTAATGTACAGTGTTGTATCACCTCAAGATGATTTATGAAAAAGATAGCGGACAAACAGCAATCATTTGATTCGAACACAACCCGCAAAAACATTTTTTGTCCGCAGAGATACCTCAAAGGTGACTATTGGATCAGATCCGCCATGATCCGTTTGGAAGAGTGAGTGTGTGTTTTTGATCTATATAGAAGAATCTAATAGGTTCTCTTGGATATTTGTATTGGCGGGCCAGTTGCCTGAATGGTCAAATTAATATATCCTATTTTGAGGAATGTCAAGCGGTTTCGGCCATTTTTTTGTTTTTGCGCCAACCGGGTTGCAATTTCCAGGTAAATATAGATATCGTGCCTAAAGTGATCGGTTCAAGGTTCAAAGGTTGTAAACTACACCAACCATAGAGAATAAGGCATACGACCCTATGGTTCAATTCAATTTTGAAATGATTCCTTCCCGGAAAGGGGTGTACATGGTTGGCGGATCTGTTCGTGATCTGCTCCGAGGAGAATCGCCGCTTGATATCGATATTGTGGTTTCGGAATATCCGGAACGCTTTGCGCTCGAAATCTCCGCTCGCTCATCTGGCCGCTTGGTGAAAATAGGCAAATCCAACCAGACCATCTATCGGGTCGTTGCCCAAGCAGTTTCTTATGATGTTTCGGCACTACATGGCGCAACCATTGAAGATGATTTAAAAAACCGTGACTTTACGGTCAATGCAATGGCCCTTGAATTGTCTTCGCACCAAATCATCGATCCGTGCAACGGCCGGGAGGATCTCGCCCAAAAGACGGTCCGTATGATCGATGAAACGAGTTTTATAAAGGATCCCATCCGTCTTTTAAGGGCCTTTCGCCTCGGAGCCCGCCTAAATTATCTTATCGAACCCGCTACGCTATCTGCCATCAAAAAATATTCAGCTCTCATATGGTGTTCCGCTGCCGAACGGATTTACGCCGAATTCTCTAAAATATTAGGGGCTCCCGCATCGTATCCGTACCTACAGCTGTTGGCCCGAAGCGGTGTCTTATTTGAAATCCTCCCTGAGCTTCTAATGATCAAAGGGTGCCATCAAAATCGGCACCATTCTTTTGACATTTGGCAACATACGTTACGCGCTTATTCTACGCTGGAAAAGAATATAAATGATCTAGAGCGGCTTTTCCCGCGAACTTTTGAACGCATCCGGGTCGATTTGGATGATCAAAAAATTTGGCTTTTAAAATGTGCCATCCTTTTGCACGACATCGGCAAACCTCATGTGAAGACCATCGACGCCAAGGGCGGCATCCACTTTTATAGACACGCCGCCCAAAGTGCCATAATGGCAAATCACATCGCCGACCGGTTGAAATTTGCGGCCCGTGAAAAAAAACGGCTCCATTTAATTATCAAAAATCACATGCGGCCGCTATATTTAATGATCGCTTATGCGAAGGGACAATTAACGGATCGTGCCCTCACGCGTTTTTTCATTAGCTGTGAAGATACCGTGCCTGTGATACTCCTCCATGCATTGGCTGACCACCAGGGCAAAGTGAAAGATCCCATTGAGCCGAACGATTCATTTTTTCCCTTTTTTAGTGACATCATGCTCGCGTTTTTTAACCGTTTCAAGCCGCTCAAATCAGTCCCGCCTCTTATCACGGGGGATGATTTGATTCAGGAGTTTGCCCTGACACCTTCACCTGTGTTCAAAAAAATCCTTATGCAGGTCGAACATGCTCGGCTGTCTCGTACCATCGGCACACGATCCGAAGCGCTACAGCTGGCAAACAAACTGCTTCAAGATTTGGATCATCTTTGAGCCCTTACTTTTTGCTATGATCATGTTTGCTTCTTGACATTAGATTTCCATTTTATTAGGTATCCTGCGGCTTATCGAAACAGAAAGGAGAATTGGATGAATATTTTATTTTTTGGACCGAACGGAAGCGGCAAGGGAACTCAGGGATCGATCTTAAAAGACCGATACCACACCCCTCATATTGAATCGGGGGCGATTTTTCGTGAAAATATCTCCCAAGGAACCGAATTGGGTTCTAAAGCCAAATCCTATATCGATCGGGGTGAGCTGGTTCCCGATGAAATTACAATTCCGATGATTCTCGATCGCCTACAACAGGACGATTGCAAAAATGGGTGGTTGCTCGATGGATTTCCACGCAATAAAAATCAGGCCATAAAGTTGGACCAATCGCTTCAGTCGGTCGGACTGGCTCTCGATGTTGTTGTGGAGATTGTTTTGGATCGCGAAATTGCCAAAAACAGGATCATGGGACGCCGGCTATGTGTTAAAGACAACAATCATCCCAACAATATTTTTATTGAGGCCATCAAGCCGGATGGAGACGAATGTCGCATCTGTGGAGGTGATTTGAAAACCCGAGCAGATGATCAGGATGAAGATGCCATTAACAAACGCCACAACATTTATTATGACACAGATAGCGGAACGTTGGCATCGGCCTACTATTTTAGGCATATTGCTCAAAAAGAGGGTAAGATAAAATATATCACCCTCGATGGCGGGCCCGGCGTCAAAGAAGTCACGGCGGAATTGATTTCCAAGCTTTGATGGCGTCGTAAAAAGTCCCATCTACCGCGTTGTAATATTTTTTCAGACACTCGGCATACGACATGTATAGCCTCGTTCCTAAAAAAATATCACGCCTTGTATATCAACCTTTTTACTTAGCCATGAGGAAATTCAATAAGTCGAATAAATTTCGGCACGAACCAGCGATAAAGCTGG
>CAZHAH010000099.1:0-21251 GCA_964530095.1 uncultured Desulfobacteraceae bacterium
GCGGCTGCAAAAATGCTGCGGCCTCGTCCTGAACCAAAATCTACCATTTCTGGATGGACACTCGATAGTATATTTTTTTAGCATAGTGTAGGTGGAAAGGATAAAAGGTTTTTTATACAATGATTTGCCAGCAAAAATAATGCCAGAAGAAGCAAGGATTCCGGGAAGAGTGAGTCAGAAAAAATAATTTCCGTGATTACGAGAAGTTATATTTATCATTAGACACAAATTTATTTTTTAACTCGATTTTTCAGAGGATGAAAGAAGCTTCAAACCATCTGAAATGCACAGAAAATTGTGCACAGTGCACCCGTTTTTGTGCAGTCCGGAAATGTTGTTTTATAAAATATGTCAAAAATCAGCGAGTTATGAGATGGCATGCTAATTGCTTTGGAATCTTAAAATTAAGAGATCCGAACGCTCAAACGGAGAAGCGCTTGGCGCAAAAACCGTTGTGACGCTTATGTTTACATCGTTTTGGAACCAACGTCCCCTTTTACTTAAAAGTTATCTGACAGATGGGTTTTTGATACGGTAGTAAAATTTAAAACATTCATCTGGAGTTAAAGTAAAGGTCAATTCATGGTAGAAGAAACAAACGCTCGCTTAAACGATATCAAAGATCGCCGGCAGCAAAGGGGGACATGGCCCTGGTTCGTGTTAAACGTAATCCTTTTTCCTGCGCCGGCCCATTTCACTCTCCTGAGGATCAAGGACTTCCGCTTCGGTAAAATTCTTAAACATCTTGGCGTGACCTTTCTCTTGTTCTTCGTTCTTCTTATATCGGCATCATTTCAATTGGTCTTTCCTGATTTCGGCCGCCTTTGGATGCTTTTGCCTGTCTTATCCGGCTTATTGGTTCTGTATGCCAATCGTTCTTTAAGGGGAAATTTCAAACCTTTTCACATCAGCTCCATTACCCGGGCCAATATGTTATTTGTTCTGTTCCTTGTTCTGATTTTCACCGTGTTAAGCATCCTACCCAACCTCGATCTTATCGAACTGAACCAAAAACCGACGCAGGGGTACAAAATCTGGATCGGGGAATTACCCTACTGGCAGGATCTGCTGATCCTCGTATCGGGTCTCTTACTGTTTTTAGTTGGATACATGACAAATTCCATTACGCCCTTTTCCATCAACCGGGCTTTTATCCTCTATGCCTGTTCAGTCGTATTTATTACGCTACTTTCGATAATTTTAATCCTGGTTTTCGACTGGCTAAAGATCCAAGGCGCCTTTGGGACGCAGCTTGTGATTGTTTTACTTGGCGCGATCCTGGCAATAGATTATTGGGATGCCAGGACTTTCGGCCAGTACACGAGGCGCTTTTTTTTCCTGACCTGCACAAAAGGCTTCTCTTTTATTTTCTTGTGGCTCTGCCTTTTGGGGCTACCCCAGAAAGCCGCCTCTACTGTCTCCGCTTATTATTTCAACCAATCCAGACCTGCCGTCACACAACACTTCTATAGGCACCTGGTTTTTACCCACCGCGACCGTTTTAAAAGCGCACATGAAGCCGCGAGCAGGATGAGGTACCTTTATACCAAAGCGTTATATTATTCCAAAGCAGACGAATTGAGTCTAATCACCAGAACCCTCGACGAACATAAAGGGTCCATTTTCCCCGCTGATGCGGATATTTGCCGCCTGGCGGATTTGATAAACCGCACAGAGATACACTCCTCATCTAAGGTATTCGACAGGGTGCCGATTTTCCGGCCGGTCCACCCGGACTGGGACGTGATGCTCACTGCGCTCCTAATGCAGGGCACGATTTCGAAGACAGATCTGAACAAGTTCATCGCCGATTTTAAAACGATGCTGCCGAAAACATCACAGGGCCGGCTTCCGGCCATCAACACACCAAGCAAAGCGCGCTATGTATCATTGGCCACCAAGACACACGCCGATTTTGTGCCCCCCCGATTTGAGCTTCTTGAGAAACTTATTGAAAAAAACTTCTGCCCCGTGCTTTACCTCCGGCTAGCCGGCAAACAGTATTGGGGCACGCTTCTTCATATGGACCGTCAATCAGGCATCGCCTGGTTTCGCATCGAAACCCTTTCGAAAATGGGAAAATCGATTCAAATCCTTTTCGACTCCAATGAATCAACGGATCTCAGGGAGGAACTCCTCTCTCGGTTTATGGTTCCCATGTCACTTGAATATTTGCGCGATGTTCTGGCGTATTATTCCGGAGCGGTCGTTGTCTTTACCCCAACAGGCCTTGAAAAAGCCCTGCCCGATCTGTTTTTAGAAAAAGGTCTGGCAGAAATGAATCGTGCCGTTGCCTTCGCTTGCGACCCTGCGCTGTCAACTGCTCCCATTTTTGTCGATCCCCAAACGAACATGTTTTCTGCATATGCCAGCTACACGCGGGCCGTCGCCTTAATTAAGGCCATGCTGAGGCCGACACCTTACAAGCGAAATCTCTTTTCCCGCCCAGCGGTATCATTGTTTGACCGCAAAGGGGTCGGTCGGCTAAACGAAATAGGCTCACTTCTGGGACGGATCGGCACCTTGCGGGACGGCGACCGTATTGATATTGCCAATCTTCTGGTCAAGAATAACCATGTGAATGGAGCACCGGATCTGTTTGTCCGACTGACAGCCGGAAAACGTATTTCAAGCGACCTGATAGACTGCCATGACGCATTCATGATCGGCCGCAAACTATTTCTGCTTGGATACCATGAAAAGGCAGACAGCTATCTGGAGCTCGCTTTTTTGCGGCACCCTTTCCACTCTGAATACGAGCTGTGGCATCATATTGCCGGAGCAAAACTTAAGAAGCCGCCGGCCCCTTTTTACTCACCCCCCTACCATCAGCCTTACCTGCACCTCTACTATCGAACCTTGACTGATATACGAAAAGGACAAAAAGATGCGGCCTTGGAGCGGCTGGAAAAAGCACTTGAAAAAGACAGCCACGACAGCCTATCCAGCCATTTGCTAAGCAAATATTTTAATAAGCCGTTGGATAAAAGCCATTTCTTACCTGCGCAGGAGGGTTTATGATGAATGAAACGCAAAGACTCAAAGGCTGGAAGATGCTGGCGTATGCGCTATTCCTGGGTCCATTTTTCTTTGCACTATATTTCCGGGAGACACGCAATGCCTATCCCGCCGCCAGATATTTCGCCTGGGTTTCCCTTCTTGCAATGTTTCTTTGTGCTTATCTGATGTTTACATTCACGTTTAGCCCGTTTCTCATCCGCATCGTCTACTCGATTATTTTCCTGTCAATATTCGGGCTGGTATTCTTCTATTGCTGGGGTCTCGACTCTAAGACCAAAAGCCGAACACCGCGCTCTAAGCAAAAATATTCTTTTTCGCGGGCATGCGCATGGATGATCGTCATGGGGATCCTGTTCCCGGGACTGAACAACATCGTCCAGGCCATTTATTACTGGATTCTTGGGGAGCAGGTCAGTGTATATTTTTCCTCCCAGGCAAATATATTCAAATTCTGGATCCTGGTTGGATTGATATATGGTTTTGTTTATGGAATACGAGAGAACAATACCTATTTTAACCGGGATCTGGGGGCGATTGCCAGATCCATTTTTTCCGTCTTTGTATTGATCTTCCTGTACAGCGGTTTTATTCTGGCACTGGTCATTTTTCCGCTTCAGCGGCTTGCGCCGATTTCATATCATCCTCAATCAGCCGAAATTATATTTTATGTACTACTTTTTATTGCCATTTTTCTTTCCACTAGCTACCTTTTGCAAGCGGCTATTGGGCATGGGGCGCTGAAGACCAGCGTCATGTTATTTGGCGGCATCTCCCTTATTGCGCTTCACGTTATCTTGGTATCTACATACTCCGTCACAATCAATTTGACCATCGCCTCCATTCTGGAAGACAGGCAGAAGCTCTCCTCCGCTAAAACGCTTTATGCGAAAGCCATACCCTACATACGGCACGACAACCTTCTCGCCTCGCTGCATCACAGACAAGGTGTACTGCACGTATTGAATCAGGATTATGAGTCCGCCATTGCCAGTTTCAAGAAAGTGCTTGCCGATTATTCGGAAACCTACGCGGTCTTCAAGAAAGCACGCAGATACATGGATGCCTTCGAAAAGAACCAACCGCTGAAAGAACATGCAAGAAAAATCCTTGTCGTCAGACATCGGACCTTCGAACAGGCAGCATCATGTTTTCCCAACTCTCTTTCGGTGATCCTAAATTTTTACGAGGAGCAACCGATCAGCACTAGAAAGCTGAGCTATGCGATCAAGGAGCGCTTTTCCAGGGGTACGTTCATCTGGAAGGCCGAATCCTTTCTGGACCAAAACGGCTACGCGCTGCTCACTTCATTCTGGCAGAACAAGAAGACTTTGGTTTCTCTTTTGGAAGCTGGCTATCCCGTACTCGTCTACATCCCCGGCCATGTGTACACCCTATATGGATATGATTCACGCATGGAAATGTTTTTTACCTACGACACGGCCAAATCAAATCGCTGGAATGACAAACCGTTCTGGAGTTTCCAGCGAGACTGGATGAGGGGAAGTTTTTTGATGAGCGTCGTTGTGCCAAAGGAGGAGAAAAAAAAATTTGCCGCCCTTTTCCCGCAATTTGATCGAGACAGCCACCCTTATCAACTTTGGCAGAAAGCCCACATCAGCGATTACTACGAGAGCAGGGGAAACTACTGGAAAGATTATGACCGTTACAGCCTTTCTAAATCCTTTGGCCTCGATCGCCTGAAAAAGAATGAGCCTTATTTTCTCCACGATGATTTTTACCCTTTCCCATGGGACGCCGAGGAATGGAAAAGCGAAGTTTTCCCCATTCTGAGCCAACCATGGGCCTTGGAATGGTCCATTACGGAAAAATACATCCTCTATCTCCTGTATAGCGGACGGTCAGAACAGACCCTGCAACTTATCGGGCTCTATCAGTCTCATTTGTCGGCGATTCCGAGGTCTCCCTTTTTCCAGCTTTTGGAACTCAAACTTGCCGCCTTAGTGGAGGCGAACAATCAAAAAGGCGTATTATCCGTATCCGATAAGCTAATCGGAATCTCTGACAATAAGCAGGTCGGGTCGTACTGGGGTCATTATTTTAAAGCCAGACATCTAATGGCCTCCGGTGAACTGAAAGGTGCCGCTGAACTTCTGCTTTCCGCTCTCAACAATCTCCGCCTTGGCTTATATCCACGTTCCAAGTCCTTCAGGTATATTGTTGACGCTTTGAACGAGATACATCGGATTGCCCCTTCGCTGGTCGGGCCGGAAAAAATGCCACTCATCGAGGTCGCGCGGATTGAGCTTGCCGCAGATCGTTAGGAAAACAGAGGTACAAAGGGGTGAATTCAAATTCAAAGTGCACATAAATTTATGCTCGATGCATAAAAAAATAGGCACGACCGTGATTTCATTCGATTTTAAACCAATAAAAAGGATGAAAAGGGGGCATTTGATTATTTGACGCATATTTGGTCTTTATTCGCATCCCAGGTTTTTTGTCCAATTCCCTTTACGTTCTGAATATCTTCGGATTTCTCAAAAGGACCATTTTCCTCACGGTACTTGACGATTCGATCCGCAATTTTTGTTCCTACACCTTTAAGCTTACAAAGCTCCTCGTTTGTAGCCGTATTAATATTGATCAAAACTGAATCTTCTGCATATAGTCCGTGACCATATACAACCACTAGAGCGACTATCAAACAGGCAATAAGATACTTTTTGTTATTTTGCATTTTTCCCTCCTTTTTTTTTGCCCCCTTTTCAAGAACTGCACACCATCTATTATGTTAAACGCAAAAATAATGCCAAAGGAGGCAAAGATTCCGGAAAGATTAGGTCATAAAAAGACAACCGCAGTGATTACATGATGTTATACTTATCATTAGATACAAATTTACTTTTTAACTCGAGTTTTCCCCAGGATGAAAGAAGCTTCAAACCATCTGAAATGCACAGAAAATTGTGCACAGTGCACCCGTTTTTGTGCAGTCCGGAAATGTTGTTTTATAAAATATGTCAAAAATCAGCGAGTTATGAGATGGCATGCTAATTGCTTTGGAATCTTAAAATTAAGAGATCTGAACGCTCAAACGGAGAAGCGTTTGGCGTAAAAGCGTTGTGTCACTTACCGGCTTTTCAATTCAGGAAAGCGGGGTGAGTTTTATGAAAAGGAGTGGAGCGAATTTTTATAGTAGAATCTCAATCTATCTAAAAAAGATGATCAAAAATCATGGAACAGATGTTTTGGATAACAGTTAATTTTGAAGTGGCTACCTGCATAAGTACAATAGGAGACTCCCTATGATGCGCAAACCGAATCGTATTCTGGTAGTTGATGATGAGCGGGTAAACAGGAACCTCTTAAAACACATGCTAACCCCGCTTGGCTATGAGGTGGCGCTGGCCGAGGACGGAACGGAGGCTTTGCGAAAAGTGGGTGAAGATCCTCCGGATGTAATCCTGCTCGACATCCTCATGCCGGACTTGGACGGCTTTGAGGTAACCCGAAAGCTTAAAGAACAAGAAAGCACATTTTCAATGCCGATCGTAATGGTTACGGCACTTGAAGCAGTTGAGGATCGAATTACAGAACAACTCCGCTCCGCATACCAAAAAATTGAGAAAACCGCCCTAAATACAATAATCCGATTATCCCGAGCGGCTGAATACAGAGATGAAGACACTGGGGCTCACATTTTACGCATTAGTGCCATTTCAGCTGCTATAGCCTATCAGCTTGGACTCGGCGATAAGGTGGTTAAATCGATCCGATATGCGGCTCCCATGCATGATATAGGAAAGATCGGTATTCCCGATCATATTCTATTAAACCCCGGAAAGTTGCTCGAAGAAGAATGGGAAGTCATGAAGCAGCATACTACTTTGGGAATGCGCATCCTGGAAGGTGCCACAGACGGGTACGAAAAATTGGCAGGTGCCATCGCCCTTACCCATCATGAAAAATGGGATGGTACAGGATATCCCCGTGGTTTCAAAGGAGAAGAGACCCCGCTGTTGGGGCGCATCGTGGCTATTGCCGATGTTTTTGATGCGTTAACATCAAAAAGACCCTACAAAGGGGTCTTTTCTTTTGAAAAATCTTTCGACATTATAAAAGAGGGCCAAGGAATCCATTTCGATTCGGAATTGGTGAACGCCTTCTTTTCGATTAAAAATGAAATTATGGCCATAAAAGACAAGTATAAAGATGAACACGAAAGCCTACGTGTTCAGATGACAAAGGGACTTAACTGGAGGACATTGGAAAAAAGCGATTCTCACTGATACATATCAAGGTAGCCAACCTGTTCATATTAATAACATTGTGAAATTTGTGGTGCGCTATCCTGAGGACATGACCAAAGATCGGCTCATCGATATCATTAACAGGCTTCTTGAAACCGATGCAGACCTGGATTTCCTTACCAAACTTTCAAAATCCGAGCTTGAAACGCTTGTTGCCGCTGTGCGGAACCGGGTGGAAAATTCCGAAGAATCCTGACACCGTCTGGTTAACCTTAATGCATGATCATTAAATCTGACAATTTTTCAGGTTAGAATTTCTAATCTCTATAAAACCTGCATTACAGCGAACAAAACTATCTATGCAGCACCGGCATCATCCTTGACATACAAGCGATTTGATGCATAATCTTCGCACACTAAAGCAAATTCCTATCTACAACGGCTGAGGGTAAAGCTAAAGAGCTTATTTCATATAAAACAAGCCCTTCACAGATATATATAGCCGCCAAGTAGAAGAAAGGAGAACCCCAAGTGAAAAAGGTTTTACCGGTCATTATTCTAACTGGTTTTCTGGCGTTCGCCTGTCTGATGAATAAAGCTGATGCGGGGCAGGTTTATGTTGTGAATAGCTCAGACAAGCCGTTTAGAATCTCTTATTACCTGAAAAACTGGACAATAGACCTTGTGGGAGGACATTCACATGTTCGCTTATATTTCACGGCTCCTCCAAAAAAAAATACTAAACATGATCTGGTCAAGTATTATACATTCCCCGTGGTTAACGGTTATGTACACAAATGCCAAGATGATACTTGCTCAAGGTGGACCAACCCTATCTGGAGTACCCCTGAATATGTCTGGAACAAAAAGTATTTTTTTCTGAGAATAGAAATCCCTGAAAACGGCGATCCCAATTCCATTACCCATAGATGGAGATAATGCAAAAAACCTTAATCCTCACCGCTACCCTGCCCCTTATCCTCCCCACCATCGCTTGTTCGCACGGCGGCGGTCTCGACCCCAAAGATACTCAACTGTCGCTTGAATCAGTGACGGCAAAAGATGTGACGCGGGCATGCAGAAAATCCGGCTGAATGGATTAGGGGGTGATGCTAAGGATCAATTCTCCCTCCACCGCCCCTTTTTTGATGGGGTGCTGCTCCTGTCCGGTTGCCCGGCTCACTCGCTCGGATACGTAGCTGTAGGCTTCGTCTACGGTGATAAGCCCGTTTTTATTGGTGTCCGCCTTTCCCTGAAGCCCTTCAATCAGATAATGGGTAAAGACCCCGTGTTCCAATTCGTCTTTTTCCACGCTGACCTCGTTTGCACCACTGGCCGTTATGATAACGGTCCCCCTCCCCCTGGCGATCCTGTCCAGGAACGCATCGGAGATGTTTGCGCGCATCCCCGTCATCCGAACTGTCCGGCCGCCGCTGGCACCGCTGTAACAAGAATCAGCGATAAAGACCAGCCGTTGCGCCCGGATACGCGAAAAAATGTGTGAAATCTCTCTCATGGGGATCGCCGTGGCATACAGATCATCCGGATCAGCGTCATAGGGGAGGAGATATTTTTCAAGCCCGTCGCCGTCGGGACTCAGGGTATCGGGTTCGGTGGCCCCGTGCCCGGCAAAAAAGATGATGACCATGTCCTCTTTGCCGGCGTTGTTTTTCAATTTCGTCCCCAGGGTGCTGCGCAAACTCGAAAGGTTGGCCGCTTTGTCGATGAGAAGGGTGACATTTTCTTCGGGAATTTTGTTCTGTGTCACCAGGAGACGGTGAAACGTTTTGGCGTCATTCACCGCGTATTTCAATTTGGTCGCATGCGGGTAGTCATTGATCCCCACAACCACGGCCCAGATATTTCTACGCCGCTCCACCTTATGGACGATCAGTATCTTTTCCGAGGTGAGATCCTCCGAATCGACCGTGCGTATCCTGATCTGATTTTTGCCCTTTTTGAGGACGATCCGCTCATCGAAATCAAGGCGTTTGGGCAGGCTCCCTTCTGAAATCCGGATGCCGCGCCCGCCTTCGTGGTCGAGTCGTATATCGTTTACAAATATTTCGATCCTTTTTACGCCCTGATCGTCTTCAGCAACACCAGAGAATTGAATCCCCTTTGCTTCGGTTCTGAGACCATCTTTTGGAGAAGCAATCACCAGAACCGGCGGGACCCTGGCGCTGTCTGCCACTTTTTTCAACAAATCCTGCTCTATCTCTTCTTTTTCCTCCAACTGCATCTCGAGCTCGGTCGTCTTCTTTCTTTCTTCCTCAAACTTTTTCTTCATTTCATCGAGCTTTGTCAGCGTCGCCATCAATTTCGCCAGTTTCTCTTCGAGTTCTTTAACCTGTTTATCTTTGGCTGAATCAACGGTTTCGGCTTTGGGCTCGGGTTTCCCCTTTGTTTCGGCAACCCCCTTTTTCGCCTCTTCTTTTTTGGGTGCCGGGTCCGTCTTTAATGCCAGCACCGGTTTCTTTTTTTCCTCGCCCTCTGTTTTGGACGTGGGCGGAAGTACGTCCGCGGTGACACTCGTCTTCTTCTTTTCTTCTTTCTTCTCTGAAACCGTTTCCGTATCTTTTGAAACAGGTCCGACAAGCACCTCTTTTTCGGCCGGTAATTCGGATTTTATCTCCTGGATGAGTCTTTGGGTCTCCTCAACCTCCTTTTCGGCCTGAGCGGTCGCCACATATATTTTTTTGTACACTTCGACCCTTTTCAGGGCACCTGCAATCGCCTTGTTATCCGGGTCTTTCTGTTTTTTTTGTTTCAGAAAGGCGGAAATCTCGTTAAAGGCATCCTTTTTCCACACAATGATATCGACAGAAAATTGACCGCTGTCATTCTGGTAATATTCCGGATTGAGCGCGTTTCCGTAGGAATCCATTTTTCCGGTTCGATACCCTAATAAAATGTATCCGGTCTTATACGATTGAACCATCGTGGCGCCATTGCTTCCCCTGGTCAAAGGCCGGAACGCGTATCCGTCTTTCCCTATCCGCGCCATCAGGGGCCAGCCGTCTTCAGGCTGTACATTGTTATATCCGCAACCCCTGTAGATCGGACAATAATCAATGCTTCCGGTGGCTAAAATGGAATAGGTGTCCCCTTCATCGATATACACGCCCGTGTTCTTCAGGCCGACAGTGCCCCCACGAATCGTAAAATTTTTGTATTGTTTAACGACAGGGGGATGCGGTTTGTCTATCTTGATGTTCGAAACTATGCACCCGTTGATAGTAAAAAGAGAAAAGATGACAAAATAGACGGCCCAAAAGGGGAATTTCTGGTGCTTCATGATACACTTCCTTAATGGTTCCGCAATTATTAAACTAAAGGGAAAAATGATGTCTCTTGCAAAATAATTCTGGAGGCTCCCATATCACAATTTCAAAAAGAAATCACCCTTGACCCACTGAAACGGAAATTATGGATTAGATTTGACAATCAAAAGAAATCAGACAAGCTGAAATTTATGCTTACGCAATCAATTTTCAGGCCCCTGGGATTATAGAGGATCTAATCGTGACGGTGGAATTTATCCACAATACCTGTGGTGCTGTATCCTTTTAAAAGGGGAACCAAAGAGACTTTGCCGCCATACGATTCGACGATTTCACGGCCAACGACCTTATCAATGCTGTAATCGGCGCCTTTAACCAGAATGTCCGGCTTTAAGGCTTTGATTAAAGACAGCGGCGTTTCGGCTTTGAAAAAGACAATCAAATCGACACAGCCTAAAGCTGAAAGAACGTCGGCCCGGTCCTGTTCGGTGACAATCGGCCGGTCGGGGCCCTTGATTTTTTTAATCGATGAATCGGTATTTACCCCTACGATCAAACGATCCCCCATCGATTTGGACTGGTTCAGAATATGGATGTGGCCCGGATGCAATAAATCAAAGCAGCCGTTTGTGAATACAACCTTCTCCCCGGAAGCCTGCCATGCCTTAACCTGCATTTTGGCCGCATCAACGGTCGTAATTTTGTGGGAACTTGCGAGTCGCGCGCCGGATTCTTTTTTATGCAATGCCGCCTGAAGTTCATGCAAGTCAATCGCCTGGGAGCCGAGTTTTCCGACCACAATACCTGCAGCCATATTCGCCAGGGCCGAGGCTTTGGGAAACAACATGCCGGCGGCAACGCCCGCCGCCAGGCATGCAATCACGGTATCTCCTGCACCGGAAACATCGAACACCTCTTTGGCCGTGGCCGGGATGAGAATAGGGGAATTGTCTTTACCGATCAGACACATGCCCTCGGGACCCCGCGTAACCAGCAACCAATCAAAACGATATTGTTTGCGCACCGCTTTGGATATAGTTATCAGTTTAGATTCGTCACCATCAATCGTTTGGTCTGAAATCAGCTCAATTTCAGGTGTGTTTGGGGTAATCGCTGTGGCGTCACGGTAGCGATCCCAATTCTTCCCTTTGGGGTCAACAAAGACCGGAATTTCCTTTTCATGACATAGCGAGATGACTTGCGGCACAATTTCACCGCGCAGCGCACCCTTACCGTAATCGGAAATGATCACAGCCGACGATACCAAAACGTTTTTTTTAAACTGATCAATCAACTGTGTCTGCGCCTCTTGAGGGGCATTCCAGAATTTTTCTTCATCCAGACGCAAAAGCTGCTGACCCTGCCCGATAACGCGAGTTTTAGTGGTGGTGGGATGGGAGGGGTCCACGACGACATGGTCCTGGATACGGTTTTGTTTGAGAATAGCGGATAGTTTGTTTCCGGGATGATCATTTCCGCGAATTCCCATCAGAATCGGGTTGCATCCAAGACCGGCCAGATTCAAGGCTACATTGCCGGCGCCACCGAGGGTTCTGGTTTTGGTTTTCACCTTCACAATCGGAACGGGAGCTTCCGGAGAGAGCCTTTTTACGGCCCCCATAAAATAGACGTCCAGCATGACGTCCCCGATAACCGTAATAGTACAATCTGAAAAATTGAGTTTCATGTTATGCACTTTTATCTTTGATCATTTTTTGTTGGATATTATGCTTGCAAGGATAGGTCAGGTTTATTGATTTCAAATACAATTTTATACAAAGGCTGTTCTGAAAGGACAAGCTTTGTTTTTTGTGGAGGGAATGATGAAACATGCTACCGGGTTAGACGGTCAGATTGCCTTTCTCAAAGAATTTTAAATGGTTGAAAGAGCTTGACATGACCGGAAATTGAAATTATGAGGACATTTGAAATTTTGAAGGTGAACCTTTTTACTTAGCCATCTAAGGTTGAATTCGCGATTTTTTACGAGACCATCAAAAGTGGAAATTGACCTTAAGGGGATTATTTTAATTGTTGGGAACTACGGCAGCGGAAAAACGGAGGTTTCCATCAATCTCGCAGCGAACCGCAAAAAATCCGGATGGGAGGTGCGCGTTGCCGATCTTGATTTGGTCAACCCGTATTTTAGGACAAGAGAGGCAAGGGGGCAGCTATCAAGATTAGGGATCGAGCTTGTTATGCCGGAGGATCGGTACCTGCAAGCCGATCTTCCCATTCTGGTTCCAGCCGTGGCGGGAATGATACGCCGTCCGAGTCAATTGGCCATCATAGATGCGGGTGGAGATGGTGCCGGTGCAACTGTGCTTGCGGCTTTGGCTGACGAATTGAAAGACAAAGAAATAAAGGTACTTCAGGTCGTGAATCCATTTCGGCCTTACACCGATACCGTCGAAGGCTGTCTCAAAATTAAGGACGATATTGAAACGTCTTCCAAACTAACTGTAAACGGTCTCATCGGGAATGCAAATTTGATTGATGAAACCACCCCGGGGCATCTTTATGAAGGGCATGATTTTATGCAAGATTTATCCGAGAAAAGTGGTTTGAGATTGGAATTTGTAACGGTGGCGATGGATTTATTGCCAAGGGTTGAGAAAAAGCGATTTTTGTGCCCAATATTGCCGATTGAAAGGCAACTGGTTCCGCCGTGGAAGAAAGCGGTTAATCTAACGGGCTGATCTTGGTTAAATTGGGTATTATTGGGTTTTATTGACAGGTAGTTCCTGTCGGAAAATAATAGGAGAAATACATATGCCGTTTGAATATCACTTGGATGTTGATCGATGTAAAGGTTGCGGACTGTGTGTGGCGGTTTGTCCCAAGAAGGTTTTAGACCTTTCGGATGAAGTCAATACAAAAGGATATTTTCCTGCTTATCAGGCGTATCCGGAAAAGTGTATCTTCTGCACCACCTGCTGCATCATGTGCCCCGATGTGGCGATAGAAATTGAAAAAGTGGAAGAGGAACAAACAGTTGAATGAATTGCGTCTTAGCAGTGAAATAATGGAGGAAAAATGGGCAAGGTATTAATGAAGGGCAATGAGGCAATTGGAGAGGCGGCGATTAGGGCCGGATGCCTCAATTATTTTGCGTATCCGATTACCCCTCAATCGGAGGTGGCCGAGTATCTGACACACCGAATGCCGGAAGTCGGCGGCGTATTTTTACAAGGTGAAAGCGAAGTCGCGGTCTCGTATATGATTTTAGGTGCGGCGGCATGCGGTGAACGTGTATTTACGACTTCTTCGAGTCCGGGAATAAGTCTTATGAGCGAAGGGCTCAGTTATATTGTTGGTGATCAGGTTCCGGCCGTTTTTATCAATATCATGCGAGGCGGCCCGGGGCTTGGTGGAATTCTTCCGTCCCAGGCCGATTATTTTCAGGCAACCAAGGGGATCGGGCATGGGGACTGCCGCCTTCTGGTGATGGCACCGGCGAGTGTGCAAGAGGCCGTCGAGATGGTGATGACCGCCTTTCCCCTGGCTGAAAAATACCGCAATCCGGTCATGATTCTGGGAGACGGCCTCATCGGACAAATGATGGAACCGGTTGAGTTCCCCGACAACCTGCGCACCGAACCGTCCAATAAAGATGCATGGGCCACAAACGGAATGGACACCCGTAAAAGTACCAAACGCAATTTAATAAAATCGCTTTTTTTGGATCCTGTGCAACTCAACGAACACAATCTGATCCTCAAAGCCAAATATGATCAGATGAAAAAAGAAGAGATCCGGTATGAGGGTTATAACATCGATTCTGACTACCAGGCTTTGATTGTGAGCTATGGAACCATGAGCAGGGTGTGCAGGACCGCAATAGATGAACTAAAGGCAGAAGGCTTGGAGGTGGGTATGATCAGGCCCCAGAGCCTTTTCCCATTTCCCGAAAAAGCGATTTATGATGCTGCGAATAAAAAAAGCTGCCGGGCGGTAGTGAGTGTTGAAATGAGCATGGGCCAGATGATTGAGGATGTGAAACAATCGGTTATGGGCGTGCGCGGTGTGAATTGGTACGGAAAATGCGGTGGTGATGTGCCGACGCCGGAAGAGGTAATGGACGAGGTCAGAAAGTTGATTAAATGATCGAATTCCTTCAATATTCAATTGTAAATCGCTCAATGTGGGCTGAGGATATAGGGTAAACTAACAAACAGGAGTAAAACGGATGGGAAAGACATATAGAAGGCCGGAATCTTTATCAGAAATGGACACACACTACTGTCCGGGCTGCACACATGGTGTTATCCATCGACTTGTGGCCGAAGTGATTGATGAGCTGGGGGTCCGGGGAAAAACCGTAGGCATTGCGCCGGTCGGCTGTGCCGTTTTGGCGTATAATTATTTTACTTTTGATTTTCAGGAGGCTGCCCACGGGCGTGCACCGGCAGTGGCAACCGGAGTCAAACGTGTCCGTCCCGACCTGGCCGTATTTACGTATCAAGGCGATGGGGATCTGGCCAGCATCGGAATGGGAGAGATTATTCATGCCGCCAACCGCGGAGAAAAATTTACGACCATTTTTGTAAACAACGCCGTATACGGCATGACCGGGGGACAAATGGCCCCAACCACCATGCCGAATCAGCGTACGACAACTTCCCCGGCCGGCCGTGATGTTGAAGATGTCGGCATGCCGGTGAGGGTGGCCGAACTCCTTTCATCGCTTGCCACCCCCGGATATATTGTCCGTCAGGCGGTTTTGAAACCTAAATACATTGTTAGAGCCAAAAAGGCGATAAAGACCGCATTTACATATCAATTGCAAAACAGATGTTTCAGCCTGGTTGAGATCGTCAGCACCTGTCCGACCAATTGGGGAATGACGCCGCTTGAAGCATGTGCGTGGGCAGAGGAAATCATGCTGCCTTATTATCCCTTAGGAATTTATAAGACACCTGAAGAACCAGTTGCAGACAACCAGGCGTAAGCATAAATAACCCCCAGGCACAGAGAACAAAAAAAGAAATAAAACGCTGCGATCTCTGTGTCTTTGTGGCGAATAAAAAGAGGAGGAATGGATGCAAAGTGAAGTGATGTTTGCCGGGTTTGGCGGTCAGGGAATCCTCGCCAGTGCTAAAATTTTAGCCCACGCGGCCATGGGGGAAGGATTTGAAGTGTCATGGGTTCCTTCCTACGGCCCGGAAATGAGGGGTGGAACCGCCTACTGTACCGTAGTCGTCAGCGATAAACCGATCGGTTCCCCCATCATTCGGAATCCCCAGCACCTTGTAGCGATGAATCGGCCCTCGCTGGAGAAATTTGCGCAGATGATTAAACCGAAGGGGGTCATCCTTATAAACAGCTCGTTGATCTCCATTAATTCGGGCCGTGATGATGTTGTGGAACTGATTATTCCGGTTACCGACATTGCCAAAGAATTGGGAGAAGTAAGAGCAGCCAACATCGTGGCCCTGGGCGCGTTTGTCGCACGCAGCGGAATTGTCGCTTTTGATCAAATTGTCAGCGCGGTAAAAGAGGAATTTTCAAAAAAAGAAAAATTTATTCCGCTCAATGTAGCGGCGCTCCAGAAAGGCAAACAAGAAGCAGAGAAATGAGACCAAGGATCCCGGAGCATCTTTTATCCATAAAACCGTATGTGGCGGGTAAACCCCTGGAGGAACTAGAGCGGGAATATGGGATCTCCGACCCCGTCAAATTGGCCTCAAATGAAAATCCATTAGGACCTTCCCCCAAAGCGATGCGGGCCATAGAAATGGCGCTGGAGAAACTGCATCGCTATCCTGACAGCCATGGGTACTATTTAATAAAGAAGCTTTGCGCGTCCTTAAGCGTAGGGTCGGAAAATGTCGTCTTGGGCAATGGTTCGGATGATATCATCGGATTGGTCGCGCATGCGTATTTGCAGCCCGGCGATGAAGCCATTTTGCCTGAGCCGTCCTTTCTCATGTACCGGATTGAGATCACCAGCACCGGTGCTTCTCCGATCTTTGTGCCTTTGAAATCGCTGAGGATCGATCTTGACGGGATCCTTGACAGAATTACGCCCAAAACCCGTTTAATTTTTCTTTGTAATCCTCACAACCCCACCGGAACCATAATATTAACGCATGAATTTGAAAAGTTTCTTGAAAAGGTGCCGCCCGAAATAGCGGTGATCATTGATGAGGCTTATATCGAATTTGTGCGTGACCGGGATTGTCTAAATAGCATCGATTATCTTGATTCAGAGAATGCATTGATCATATTGCGTACGTTTTCAAAAGCGTATGGACTGGCGGGCCTACGAGTCGGATATGGAATTATGCCACCCGAAATTTCAAACCTCCTCAATCGAATCAGACAGCCCTTTAACACCGGTACTCTGGCCCAGATAGGCGCAAGGGCGGCGTTGGATGACCAGCGCTTTGTACAAAAAACCCGGGAAATTATTCATACCGGACTCAATTTTCTATACGGCGCTTTAGAAAAAATGAATCTCAGATATTTCCCAACCCAGGCCAACTTTTTTATGATTGATGTGGGAAGGGAGGCCGATGAAATCTTTAAGCGGATGCTTCAGGAAGGTGTGATCGTCCGTTCAATGACATCATACGGATATCCGCAGTATATTCGCATCAATGTTGGCCTGCCTGAAGAAAATGAGCGGTTTATCAAGGCGCTGAAGAAAGTGATCGGTGCCCATCCATAAATAGCATCTTCCCCGATACACGGGATGTTCCATCAGCCCAGGACAGCGTTCTCGCATTTTTGCAATCCTCAACGTAGCCGGGCTACGCCTGCGGTTGCAAAAATGCTCGGGCCTCATCCTGAACCAAAATCTACTGTCTCTGGATGGACACTATCTAAAAACCACCCAGTTGAGCCTTTCTCGCTCAATTGGGGTATCTCGCAGAGCGCAAGGAAAACCCGAGGGGAAGTGGGGAAAGAGCAGATTTGAAAAAATTATTGATTACAATTGATGGACCGGCCGGGGCCGGAAAGACAACCGTGAGCCGCATGCTCGCCGAGCGATTGGGTTACAGATATATCGATACCGGTGCGCTTTATCGCGGGGTGGCCCATGAAGTTAAATCCGCCGGTCTTCGAGCCGAGGATGATGCAGGACTTGAAAAACTATGCAACCATATTCAGTTAAGCTTTCCCCGGATCAAGGGCGAGACACATCTTTTTTCAGGCAACAATGACATCACCCGCAAAATCAGAACCCCTGAAATATCACTGCTTGCTTCAGCGGTATCGGCCCGGCCGGTGGTAAGGGCATACTTGCTTAAACTTCAACGCGCACTGGGGGATCAAAAAGGGGCCGTATTTGAGGGGCGAGACATGGGTACCGTGGTTTTTCCTGATGCGGATTTAAAATTCTTCCTAGACGCGCCACCAGAAATAAGAGCAATGCGGAGATATCGTGAGATGGAAGGCCAGAGCTCTCAATCCTTGCAGGACGTTAAACGGGACATGCAGCGCCGGGATAAGAATGATCGCACGCGCGACGCCGCGCCATTAAAAGCAGCGCGAGATGCCATCGTCATAGATTCAAACAAACAGTCGGCGAGTGAAGTTGTTGATTTAATGCTGTCCTATATACGATAGGTGCCATTTTTCGATTCTGAGAGGGGTTGCATGGCCGGGGGTATCAATAAGACAGCATGGGAAAAACATGTGATTTTTTTAAAATAATCATTGTTTTTTCCATTAAGTCTGATATGAATTCGAGGTTAAGCTGTGCTCACACATGAGACAGCGCGATAATTATAGGCAAGGGGGGGTATTCTATTACATGGAAAAAATTGAAAAAAACGGTGCATCTCGTGAACCTGAAAATGCGGAAGCGACGGAATCAAGTGTAACGTCGCAAGCTGAAACACCTGCTGAGCACCCGACGAATGACTTAAAAGCCGAAACACCAGAAGGCGATGCGACGCCAAAAACCGAAACACCAGAAGACGATGCGACGCCAAAAACCGCCCGGAGCAGCGGGGCCGGCATGGACAATCTCATGGATTTGTATGAGGAAAGTTTCAGCCGCTTTCAGGAGGGCGAGGTGGTCAAAGGAAGGATAATCTCGACCGACAAAGATCATGTCCTGGTCGATATCGGATACAAATCCGAAGGATTCATTCCCAATCGTGAATTTCAGGATGAAGCCGGGAACATCATTGCCCAGACCGGTGATGAAGTCGAGGTTATGGTGGAACGCTGGGACGAAGATGAAGAGGTTGTCATCCTGTCTAAAGAAAAAGCAACCAAAATTAAGGTTTGGGAAGATATTAAGAAAATTTATGACGATGACGGAACTATCGAAGGTGTCATTACCAACCGCGTCAAGGGCGGGTTCTCGGTGGAAATCGGCGTCGCGGCATTTTTACCCGGTTCGCAGGCGGATCTGCGTCCGATTCGAAGCCTCGATGAAATGGTTGGAAAGACCTTTACGTTCAAAATCTTAAAATATAACCGCAAACGAAGTAATATCGTTTTATCGCGCCGGGTAATTTTAGAACAAGAAAGAGGGGCAAAAAGATCGGCCACTCTATCCGCAATCCAAAGTAATGAAGTCGTTGAAGGATTCGTAAAAAATATTACCGAATACGGTGTGTTCGTTGACCTGGGCGGTATAGACGGTCTGCTTCACATTACAGATATTTCGTGGGGGCGGGTGAAACACCCTTCCGAACTTTTTTCGATTGGCGATAAAATTTCCGTAAAAGTTTTGCACCTGGATCTTGAAAGAGAGAGAGTTTCATTGGGAATGAAGCAGCTGGCTCCCGATCCGTGGTCAACCGCATCAGAAACCTATCCTCTGGGATCGCATGTTACCGGAAAGGTCGTGAGCTTAACGGATTACGGTGCATTCATTGAGCTGGAGGAAGGTATCGAAGGATTGATACACGTCTCGGAGATGTCGTGGACCCGAAAAGTCAGGCATCCTTCTAAAGTCGTTTCGGTTGGAGAACTTGTCGAAGCGGTCGTGCTTGATATCAAGCCCGAGAGCCGACGCATTTCACTGGGAATGAAGCAGGTCGTTCCCAACCCCTGGGATATTATCAGCGAAAAATATCCGGTTGGTACCACAATCGAGGGGAAGATTAAAAATATCACTGATTTTGGGCTTTTTATCGGAATCGATGAGGGAATTGACGGGCTCGTTCATATTTCCGACATATCATGGACCAAACGCATTAAGCATCCCTCCGAGCTATTTAAAAAGGGTGATATGGTGCAGGCGATTGTGCTTGACATCGAAAAAGAAAATGAGCGGTTCTCTCTCGGAATAAAACAACTTCAGTCCGATCCATGGGAAACAGTGGCCGAACGCTATGAGGTCGGAAAAGAAATAACCGGGACAATTACCAATGTAACCGATTTCGGTGTTTTTATAGAACTGGAGGAAGGCATTGAGGGCCTTGTGCATGTTTCCGAAATCAGCAAAGAGAAGATTAAGTCACCGGTAGGGCGCTATACGGTTGGCGACATTATTACGGCCAGAGTCATGAATATCAACAGTGAAGAAAGACGGATCGGTCTTTCAATAAAAAGGCTGGAAATTGAGGATGAGCAGAACCTTCTGAGCGAATATGTCAATAATGTAAATACGCCGACATCGTCATTTGGTGAGATTCTGCGCGAAAACCTACAAGAAAAATTTAACGACGAGTAATTTTAGACGGTTCATAGAATAGATCTTGAAACCATGTTTTCCCGCCGGCATCCTTATCTTTTCTTTATACTCATATTTTCATCGATTCTTGCAGCGACTTCCGTTGTCATGTCGCTCCTGATTTTCTGGGGCACAAGGCATGCTGATTTTGAGTTTGGAGAAAAGGTGGGCGTTATTGAAATCAAAGGCTATATCTCAGAAGTTACCCCTATTTTACACGCCTTCAAACGATTTCGCGAAGATGATTCCATCAAGGCGATTGTCGTCAGGATCGATTCCCCTGGCGGAGGGGTAGGCCCCTCACAGGAAATTTATCGGGAGATCAAAAAAACGATCGAAAGGAAAAAAGTCGTCGCCTCTTTGGGAACGATTGCGACTTCCGGGGGGTATTATATTGCGGCGGCCGCCAATGGCATTGTTTCCAGCCCGGGTACCGTTACCGGAAGTATTGGCGTCATCATGGGATTTGCCAACGTTCAAGAACTTTTTAGAAAAATCGGCATATTTCCGGTGGTGGTTAAAAGCGGCGAATACAAAGACACGGGTTCGCCCCACCGCAATATGACCCATAGGGAAAGGAGGCTGTTGCAAGGTTTTGTAGACAAGATACACAGGCAGTTTATCAAGGCGGTATCAAAAGGGCGCAACATCGATCCGGCGAAGGTCGAAATGATTGCTGACGGCAGGATACTTTCAGGCGAATCCGCCCAAAATCTTGGGCTGGTGGACCGCTTAGGAAATTTTCAAGATGCCGTCGAGTGGGCCGGAAAGATGGGTGGTATTAAGGGGAAAATAGCCACTGTGTTTGCAGAAAAGAAAAAATTTTCAATATGGAGATATATTACCGATTCATCGATAAAAACGATTCTTAACCGCGCGATCGAGCCCACCTTCTACGGCGGTTATCTATATGTCCCATCTGTCCATCGATAAATAGCATCTTTCGGCCCAGGACTGCGTTCTCGCTTTTTGTCCGCATCTGTGGCAAATGCCGGCTACTCAAATATGCCGACGTCACCGATCCCCTCGCGAATTACTTCAGGCATATCATCAATCAGTGAAATGACGCTTGAAGGGTGTCCGGGAACCGGTCCT